>CADBKF010000019.1 GCA_902795195.1 Oscillospiraceae bacterium | reverse complement strand
CTTTTTGCTCTTCTGTCAGCTTCTTTTTCATGATTAGCACCCCCAAATTCTTTATACATGATTTTACGCATTTTGTCCACTATCTGGGGGCCAGTTCAACCTATACTACCCCCCTCCGGATCAGGGAATGATACCCATGGGAGGCGCGAGAATCGGGTGCGTGAATCAGCCGGATTCTTGGTATCGGATAATCCGTTTTTGCTGTCTTTCCGCGCACCGCAGGGTTGCGGCGGCTCCACCCCAGGAGTAGAGAACGCAGGCAACGATAACATCGGATTGCGCTACCATATATTCATTCCTCTTTACGATGGCAAAGCGCCGCGGCACTGCTTCCAACGGAGGATACATGGTACTGTCATATAACGAAGCATCCACTTTTCGATTCAGGTATGGAAGAACCAACATGGACCGGACTGCAGGATGCTTTTTCTTTGCCTGAAACACGACGCTTGCTGCTAAGGCGTCAAAGGCTCCATAGCCTCCCAGCAGGAACCGGTACGCTCCTTCTTCAATCAAACCCTCTACCGTTTTCTCCAGCCAGCATCGGATTGCTCCGGGATTGTTCAGTTCTCTGTGCCCACAAAAAGTTACTGTCATAAACTGCCTCCATTATGCTTGTGTATCTCGTTAAAATAATACGATAGAAACTATTAAATTGCAACGATAAACGCAAGTATAATAAACGAGAAATCGATGGGCGGAGGCGAGTGCTGTGGTTGACGTTCTTGCAAGAATAACAGAGTATCGGGAAGCAAGGGGCTGGACAGAGTATCAGCTTGCCGAGAGATCCGGCCTCCCGCAATCGACAATTTCCTCCTGGTTCCGCAAGGGGATGATGCCCACGATTCCTTCGCTGGAGAAAATCTGCATTGCCTTTGGAATAACCATATCCCAGCTTTTTGCGAATGAGAACGAGTTGGTGTCGCTGACATCCACCCAGCGAAAGCTCCTGGAAAGCTGGTCCAGGCTGGATGAGGAAAAGCAGGCCGCTGTCTTCCAGCTGATTGAGAAAATGTAATTGAAGCTGTCCCCCCGGCGCAAGGATTTATGTGTCCCGTGCGCCGGGGGATTTTTATGCCCGGTTTATGGGACATATCTTGTGATAGGATCATGCTGGGGCTATGGGTAAATGCACAAAAAACAGCTTTGGAAAAATTTTTCTTGTTTTGGTGACATTTCACCTGTCGAAGTGTCGTTAATAAGTAGAACATAGTCCTTGCAGTCAAATCGTGGAGGAGGTGGTCAAATGGCAATGCTCCGCATCCCGGCGGACAGCAATCTGCGGTATCTGCCGCTGGTGTACATTCTGCCCTGGGAAGTGATCTCAAAGTACCCGGTACTTGCAAAGTTGCCCCGGATTCCGGGCGATATCTTTTCTGCCAACGAGCAACTGGATATCATCGACGGGGATGAATTCCGGAAGGAGATCCTGGACGCCGTGTCCGATCTGGCCTTTCCCCATTTCGGCTTCCGGGGCTGGAAGGAGCATTACTCCGGCTTCTGCCCTGTGTGGATTTTCTCCTACAGCCTGCCTATCTGGGCAAAAGAGGTGGAGAAGGAAACCGGCATGAACCTGCCGCGGCTGATTCATCATCCGCGGAATCTGCCGTTTGCCTATCCGGGCAAAGAGGAGGTCGACACCCTGTTTGAACGGATCGTCAAGCGGGTGATCGTGGATCAGAACTGGCAGCCGGTGCTGGACGTGGTAAAGGAGATGCCATGCCACGAGGACTTTGAGCCAGTGCGCTCCAACGTGCGGACGGATTTCCTTCGGGAGTGGTATCATACGCGATCCAAGAAGGTACAGGAGGTTTCTCTGGAGCAGACCTACGGAGACGAGTACTTCGGCCTTATGTTCTTCATCCCGGACGCATCCAGCCATGTGGAGGAGCACGTGATCTCCAAGGTGTTTCTGGAATCCTTTCTGAAAACGCTGACAGAGCAGGACCGCAGGCTGCTGGATTTGCGACAGCGGGGCTATACTTGGGCGGAGATTGCGCAGCAGCTTGGCTACGCCAGCCACAGCGGGGTGCTGAAACGAGTCGACAGCATCATGAAGCGATATTACGAATACGGAGGGGCGAGAGCCGCACAGCCTTAGGGAACAGTCCTTGGGTTGTGCGGCTTTTCTATTTGCATTTTTGAGGTTTTTTCTGAAAACAGTTCCGAAAACGACCTCTGATTTTCCTATAGGTAGAGGGCCCGGTGAACAAGCGCGATTCACCGGGCGTTTCGCATTTTATGATAACTGCTTCCACTTTTTCGTGGAGGCAGTTTTTTGTCGGAGGCAGATGGCACACAATATGCGCCACTGCAGACGGAATCAACTGAAAACAATCTTTTGAAAGGAGGCGACAGCATGGTTATCACAATTTGAGCAAGGCCGTTTATACCGGAAATCTACTCTATCCATCCAAATCAAAACGACTTTGCAAGGAGGCAAACGCAATGAAATTACAACACCAAACACATCATTACAGAGCGCAGCATGCGCGGAAAGGAGCTCTATGGAGAAAACACCCAGCAACACCTTTACCTTGAGCCGACGGATCGGCTCGACCAATTACCGGGTCAACGCCCATTTCAGCGAGAACGCGGCGGAGACCTTCGAGGACAAGATTTTTCACTTAATTCAAAATGAAGGGTTGGAATCGGAGTCAAAATGTGCTATACTGAACGTGCCACAAATGAGCCGTCAGTCTGAAAGGAGTCAGGTATGACCAGCAGACAGACGGAAGAAAAGATCACCGCTCTCTATGAGCGGCTGTCGCGCGACGATGAGCTGTCGGGCGACTCAAGCTCCATTGCAAACCAGAAGCTTTACCTCGAAACCTACGCCACACAGCACGGCTACACGAACCTGCACCACTATACCGACGACGGCTGGTCCGGCGGCAACTTCGACCGCCCGGACTGGAAGCGGTTGATCGCGGACATTGAGGCCGGGAAGGTCGGAACCGTGCTGGTCAAGGACATGAGCCGGATCGGCAGAAACTATCTGCAGACGGGCTTCTACACTGAGGTATTCTTCCGGGAGCATGGGGTTCATTTTATTGCTGTCGCAAATAACGTGGACAGCGAGGACCAGAACAGCAGCGAGTTCGCGCCGTTTCTGAATATCATGAACGAGTGGTATCTGCGGGACCAGAGCCGAAAAATCAAAGCGGCATACAAGGTCAAGGGCAAATCCGGGAAGCCAATTACAAACACGCCGATTTATGGCTACAAGAAGGACCCGGAGGATAAGAATCGCTGGATCATTGATCCAGAGGCAGCGGCGGTTGTCCGAAAGATTTATCAACTTGCAGTCAACGGAAAAGGTCCATATGAAATAGCGAAACAGCTTACTGCGGAGAAGATTGAGTGTCCCGGATATTATCTTGCAATTAGAGGAATTGGTGCGCATCGGAACACCTACGACATGAGTAGGCCGCACGATTGGTACAGCTATACTGTAAGGCGTATTCTCTCGAAGCCGGAATACTTAGGCCATACAGTCAATTTCCGATCCTCTAAAGAATCCTACAAGGACAAACGAATTATGAATGAGCCGTCGGAGTGGGCCATTTTTGAAAACATGCATGAGGCAATTATTGATCAGGAGACATGGGACATCGCACAGAAAGTATGCAAAACCAGGCGGAGGACAGATACAATTGGCGAAGCAAATCCCCTGACGGGATTGGTGTTTTGCGCAGACTGCGGAAGAAAGATGTACAACCACCGTATCAGGAGAACCGGCGCAAATGGTAAGATATATTTTATAGATGGATACAACTGCTCCACCTATAAAATGACCATGGAACATGAGCGCAACGAATGCTGTTCTCATCAAATCAGTACAAAGGCGCTGCGGCAACTGATTCTAGAAACAATTCGCACAGTCAGCGTTTACGCCATTCAGAATGAAGCGGAATTCGTGCGGAAGGTCCGGGAGGCTTCCAGCATTCGGCAGGAGGCTTCCGCAAAGGAGCTTCGACGCAAGGTGCAGAGGGCGAAAAAGCGCTGCAAGGAGCTGGACCGGCTGCTGAAAAAGCTGTATGAATCCTACGTGCTGGAGGATCTTCCCGAAAAGCGCTACAAGGCCTTGTCTGAGGAATACGAAGCTGAGCAGGCCGGGCTGGAAAAGCTGATCGCCTCCGAAGAATCACAGATTGCGGCTTATGAGGCTGACACAGATCGTGTGGAGCAGTTTCTGGCTTTGGCAAAAAAGTACCGGGACTTCACGGAGCTGACCACGCCCATGATCAACGAGTTCATTGATCGCATCCTGGTGCACGCTCCGACGAAGGACGAGTACGGTGACCGCTGCCAGGAGGTGGAGATCTATCTGAACTTCATCGGGCGCTTTGAGGTGCCAACGCCAGAGCCCACCCCGGAGGAGCTGGCACAGCTGGAGGCTGAGCGAAAGAAGCGGGCAGCGAATCGGGAAAAGTATTACCGGCGCAAGGAGCGAAAAGCGAAGGAAGCAGCGGAGGCAGCAGCTGCGGCATTAGCAGAAGCGGAACTCCCGGCGACAACAGAATAACAAAACGACAGCAAACGGGCTGCAAGGGGATGAAGCAATTCCCTTGCGGCCCGTTTTGCATTTTTACAGGAAAGGGGACTTTAAAATCATGGATAAACCAACGGACCTCCAGAAGGAACTTATGCAAATGCGCCACCGTTATGAGGAAGCCCAGGCACGGGACCGTGTGCGGGAGCGGAAGGAACGGACGAGGCGCTTAATTCAGAAGGGTGCAATTGTTGAGAAAGCGATGCCGTTCACGAACGGGATGACCTTGGCGGAGTTAGAGACATTTCTGACGAAGATCACGAAGGCGCTGGAGCTGCGGGGTGACTTGTCTTGAAAACGGTTCTTTTGTTGTTGCGGCAGGAATTCAAACCTGCAGCGACCAGAATTGCGACAGAAGACGAAAAACGGAAAACGGCGCGAAATCCAACGCGGCGGGATGGCTGGGAAGCAGGCTGTCCCGTCAGTTTCTTTTTCCCGAAGGGCGCACTTACTCACCACCTCCGAAATGCGCTGCATTTTGGAGGTGGTGGTATCCCGACCGGGTGGTACCCACCCAATCGGGCCGTGCGCTCTGCGAGGCGGATTTCGTTCTATGCGGAGAACGACGGACGATGCGGGCTGCGCTCCTCTCGTCCGCGCAGCTGTCGGCGCTGTCCTGGACAGCGCATCCCGGAATTGTCCGGGATGCTGCGGTGCATTGCGCCGCCCGACACCTGCTGTTTGCAAAACCTGTCAAAGGCTGGTTTTGCAAATCTATGGGCTTACGCACTACGTCCTATCATATTGCGAAACACTTAAAGAATGGCGTTTGCCGTAGTGGCCGGTCACCTGACCGGCCATGGCGCGAAGCACTTATCAAAACGGTTATGGCCGCAGGGGTCTGCGGCCACTACAGAAAAGGAGGCAAAGTGAATGGCAATTTACCACCTGGAGGCAAAGGTCGTCAGTCGCGGGGCGGGACGGTCCGCCTGCGCAGCGGCAGCCTATCTGAGCTGTTCCAGGATCTACAACAATTATGACGGCGTGCAGCATGACTATACCCGCAAACGCGGATTGGTCGCGCAACAGGTTTTTCTTCCGCCCAATGCGCCGCCGGAATGGAAAAACCGGGAAACGTTCTGGAATGCCGTGGAGGCGGCGGAGAAGACGAAGGACAGCAGGCTGGCCAGGGAATTTGTTGTGGCCCTGCCGGTGGAGCTGGGCAAAACGGAATGGATGCGGCTCCTGTCGGAGTTTATTCAAACGCAGTTTGTAGCTCAGGGCATGTGCGCTGACATGGCGATCCACGACACCGACGGGCACAACCCCCACGCGCATATTCTGCTGACGGTACGTCCGTTGAATCCCGACGGCACTTGGCAGGCGAAAACGGAAAAAGAATATCTCTGCGTGAAGGATGGAATCGAAAAAGGCTTCACCGCGTCAGAGTTCAAAACGGCACAGCATGACGGCTGGGAGAAGCAATATCCGTATAAGGTCGGCAAAAAGAAGGTTTACATGACGCCCTCTGCCGCTGAGGCTCAGGACCTTGAGCGTGCATCAAAGTACCCGAAGAGTACCAAGTACGGAAGGCAAAACCCGATTGCCGAGCGCTGGAACAGCGAAGAACAGCTCTGCCTCTGGCGGGAGGCCTGGGCGGAGCACGTGAACCGATTTCTGGAAGCAGCAGGCCGGGAGGAGCGCATCGACCATCGCAGCTTTGCGGATCAGGGCCGGGACGAACAACCCACGATCCACGAGGGTGTTGTCGCAAGAGCACTGGAAAAGAACGGAATCGTCTCGGACCGCTGCGAGCTGAACCGGCAAATCAAGCAGGACAACGCTCTGCTGAAATCGCTCAAGGCCGCAATCACGAAGCTGACTGACGCGGTGAAGCACTCGATCCCGGCCATGGCCGAACTGCTGGAATCCATCCGCGCCCGGCTGCTGGTCCTGCGGTTCAGCGCAAACCACGCCAGGACACACAAGGAAAAAGCCGAAGCTTATCTTTCGAAGGCGAGGCTGATGTTTGCAAGCTACAATGAGCTGCTGACGGCATTGCAGGCAAAGCGCAGGCAGCGCAAGGCCTTGACCGAGGAACGGGACGCTCTGCCGCTGCTGGCAATTTCCAAAAAGCGGGAGCTAACAGAAAAGATCCAGGGCCTAACCGAGGAAATCGAGGAGCTGAAAAACGAAGAGACCTCCATCCTCCGGGGCTTCGCCAAGGAGGAAGCCATCCGAAGCATGGCGGCCCAGCCAAACAAGCGCGCCGCGATTGCAAAACAGGCGCGAAAGGAAATCTCCGAGATGCTTTCCGCTGCCGACGCAGCGGCCCGGCATCATGCCGGGAGAGAGTCCGCATTTGAGGCAGAATACCGCTCCGAGCTGCAGCGCTTCGACGAGCTCCGCCCCGAAGCGGAAGCTCTCGACCAATCAGCCCTCGCCGCCGCGCGTCTGGCGATCCGTCTCGAAAAGGAAAACGCTGCCTTTGACGAGATCCGCAAGGCCTCCCCGGAAAAGCTGCCGGTTTTTGCAAGGCGTGACACAATCACAACAGTGGATGCGGATCTTCATGAGGTTGATTTGGAGGATCGCGCAACCCATCAACGCAATCGTCAGAAATCGGAACATCTGCAGCCGGAGCAAAAGAAAAGCAGACTGCCCCATGCAGCCCGGTGATGTTTTGACGGTTCGTTTTTTGCGCTGTGACGATTTCCTATACCTTCTGCACTTTTTATTGAGATGAAATATCACATTTCAAAAGAATTGCAAATCATTTTCAAAGTATCGGGACCGTGAAATTGAAAATCATTTTTCTTGTAACGCAGGGACATCTATGTTAGAATAGATTTGACAGAGACTAGATATGAAAAGGCTGCGCGTCGTTTCCCGGAAAACATATCCGAGCGTTACCGATTGAAATCGAGAGAGTGAGGAGACAAATGTGATCATCCAAGAGAATACTATGGCAACTATGAGCCAGCTTGTGCTGTTGTTTTTCCTGTATTCCCTGGCAGGTTGGCTGATTGAGGTGACGCTGAAATACATACAGTTCCACCGGTTCATTAACCGAGGCTTCTTTACCGGCCCCATCTGCCCAATCTACGGAAGCGGCGCGCTGCTGATTACCCTTGCGGGTCTGGCTTTTCCCCGGGCAGCAGCCTCCTATGGGACCAGCTTTCTGCTGTCCTTCCTGCTCTGCGGTACAGTGGAGTATCTGACGAGTTATGTGATGGAAAAGCGCTTCCACGCCCGCTGGTGGGATTACAGCCGGAAGCCCATGAATCTGCACGGGCGAGTCTGGATCGGGAATCTGATCCTTTTCGGCCTGGGTGGAGTGGCGATTTTGCATCTGCTCAACCCCTTGATCGAGCGGCTGTTCGCGCTGCTGTCGACACCGACGAAGGAAATCCTTGCGGCTGCGCTGGTGGCCGTTTTTGCCGCCGACTACGTTATGACCCACTTCGTGCTGCGGCTGGTCAAGCGGGGTGTGGAAAGCAGCCAGGCGGACAGCACCGAGGAGATCAGCACGGAGGTCCGCCGCCTTCTCACCAACCGCTCCTACTTCTATCGACGCTTTGCCGATGCCTATCCTGAGGTGATCTACCGCACGGACCGGGTCAAGCAGCGCCTGGCTGCGTTGAAGGCGGAGTCCGAGCGCATCCGCAGGGAGGCCGAGCAGCGCATCGAGTCCGGCGCCAGACGGGCGCTGTCTGCCGCGGAGCCTACTGTGATGATCCAGAGCGGCATTATTGCAAGACAGGACAGGCTGATTCAAGCGCTCTACCGTGAGGAGACTGCTGACGAGGAAACGAAGGCACTGATGGCGGAGATCGAGGCGGAAAAAGCCCGCCTGGAATCCAGACCGCTGGCCCAGCGCATGGCAAATCGGACCTGCGAGGCGGAGAAGAATTCCCTCCTTTGAATGCCTGCAGGGAAGGCCCTCTCCATGACTTCATCTCGATCCATCCCTTCGAATTGATGAAAACCTTTGCTGCAACGGTTGAATTGTTCATAGTTTTCAGGTAATATGGTTTTATCCAATCATACATACAAGGAGGTTCTCGCATGGGCAAGGAATTCATCGAAGAAAAGCTCGAACAGAAGCTTGAGCACGAGATTGAGCAAGAGAAGAAGGCGGAGAGAAAGAAGGTAAAGCGAGCAATCCGGCGGACGGTTCTTGCCTGCGTGAGCGGGGTCTGCCTGCTTGGCACCGGGTATTTCCTCGGTGTACATCACCGCGTGATTGAAGCGTATATCAAGGGCGAACCGCTGCCCGTCCCGCCGAAGGGCTCCCATTGCCCCGCCGCCTGTTTGACGCACGAATGAAGCTGATCAAACAGGAAAAGCTGCCTGCCAGCCTGTGTGACGCGTCGGTACGGCTCTCTGTAGTCGGAGCTTTCCAGCTTGTGGAGGACATGGTGACCGAGATGATGGGCGCGCTTCACATCGACGGCGTTACCTGTATGCGGAAATACGGAGCCATGTGGGTCTTTGTCCGCAACCGGGTGGAGCTGCGCAAGCCCCTGCTCTGGATGGATGCCTACACCGCGGAGTGCTATATCAGCTCCTTCACCGGGGTAAAGCTTGTCATTGACACGGTGCTGAAATCCGGCGGCGAGATCGCGGTTGCCTCCCGCCTGGAGCTCTGCGCGGTGGATTTGGAGACCGGGAAGATTCGAAGGAGCGGCACAGTCGGTTTGGGCGAGAACACACCCCCAGAGAAAGCGGAAATCGACCTCGTCTTTCGCCGGGAACGCTTCGAGCCGCAGCAATTGCTGGAGGAGTTGACGGTCCGCAGCGCGGATATCGATTTCTGTCACCATACCAACAACATTTCTTACATTCGCTATTTGGTCAATCAGTATTCTGTAGAGCAACTGGCAAGGATGCCGGTAGTCGCTGTGGAAGTGCAGTACGTCAATCAAACCTTCGAGGGCGACCGACTGCAAATCTACAGCTGCGGCGAAAACCGATATTCTATCCGGAAGACCGGCCAGCCGTCGGTGAACTGCAGCTTCTGCCTTGCTGGCACAGCCGAAACGAATGAATAGAACCAAGTTCAAAAGCGGCGCTGCTTTGGTTGATGCCAAAACAGCGCCGTCTTTTTCCTTTCAAGCCTATATTGCCTCCAGCTTGTCGTCGAGCCAGGTTGTGCTGTCGGTAATCCTGGCCGTAAAGATCCGGGCGCTGTCCGCCTCCTCTTTGTTCTGGTGGAACTTGAAGAGCATGGTCCCGGCTTCCGGCTCTCCAAGGATTTCAATCTTCCCACGGGGATGGCTCATGGCGTACCGGACACCCTTCCCAATTCCGTTTTGCATGGCTTTTGCATCGTCTACGAGCCGGACGCCCTCCCGCAGCGGGACCTGGAAGCGGCCCTTTACGCCGGTAACAGGGCGGCATTGGAAAATATAGTAGGGCACGACCTCGATTCTGGTCAGCGCCAGCAGGAGCGTGCCAAGGGTTTCGGAATCGTCGTTTACCCCACGCAGCAGCACCGTCTGGTTTCGTACCTGGACGCCTCTGGCCTGGAATTCCCGGACCGCGCGGATAGATTCCGGCGTGATTTCACGGGGATGGTTAAACTGCGTAATCAGGTAGATGGGCTTGCGGCGGGCATACGCGGCAAACAGGTCCAGCAGCTCTTGATCCTCGTAGATTCTCTGGGGAAAGGTAACCGGGACCCGGGAGCCGAAGCGAATCAGATCCAGCGTTGGGATCTCACAGAATTCCGCAAGATATCTGCCGATGATCGCGTTGGGATTCATCAGCGAATCGCCGCCGGAGATCAGGACGTTTGTGATCTCCGGGTGGGCTCGCACATATCCGGCCGCATTGTCCACCTGCTTGTTCAGCTCTGTGTCAGACAGCCCCACAAGGCGTTTGCGGAAGCAGTGCCTGCAGTACATAGCGCAGACGTTGGTGGAAAGGATCAACGCTGTTTGCCGGTATTTGTGCTGGACGCCCTCCTGTTTGGTGTTCCCGGCCTCTCCGCTGGTGTCGAAGGAGCCCTCCGGGGATAATTCCGCTTCGGAGGGAATGCACATCCGCGCGATGGGATCGTTTGGGTCGTTGGGATCAATCAGCGAGAAATAGTATGGCGTAATCATCATCGGAAACCGGGAGATGATTTGCTCATAACGCTCCTGCTCCGCCGCAGGCAGCTTCAGCAGTCTGCAAAGCTGTTCCGCTGTCGTAATGCTGTGGTTCAGTTCATCCTGCCATGCCATTTTGATTGCTCCTTTCGTTTTTTCTGAGTTTCCAGTGCCGTACGCGGCCTGAGTTGCCGGGGGCCTTTCCTGTGCACGAAAGCTCCGCCGGCAGGACCGCAAGGTGTAAAAGCCCTGCACAGACTGACGAGTCAAGCTTAAACGGCTTTGCCATCGGGGACCCGCTCGTCTCCCAGGAAAAATACCGCGACGGTTCCCGGACCGCAGTGAGACGCAATGATGGTACCGATGTCCCAGATGGGAATCTCCGGAACCCGGGGCAATGCCTGCTGCAGCAGGGAACGCAGCTGCTCTGCCTCCGGCAGGCAGTTGGAGTGGCTGATATAGCATTTGCCGTCGTAGTCGGACCCGTTCTGAATATGACGCAGTACCGTCTGAACCGTGCGATCCATGGCCTTCCGCTTCCCGCGCACCTTATCATAGGCGATGATCCGGCCGCCGTCGTCGAGTCGCATGATGGGACAGATATTCAGAATGGTCGCCACGGCAGCAGCGGCACCGGACATTCTTCCGCTGCGCCGGTAGAATTTCAGTTCGGTAGAGAAGAACTGATGATGCACCAGCTTGCGGTTGGCCTCGACCCACTGGGCGGTTTCCTCCAGCGTCCTGCCGGCATCCCGCAGATCGGCAGCGTAGTCCACCAGGAGTCCATACCCGGAGGAGCTGCACAAGGAATCGATCACCCGAATCGTGCGTTCGGGGTACTTCTTGCGGAGCTTTTCGGCAGCCTCCTCCGCATGATAATAAGAGCCTGTCATTCCGGTGCCGAAGGCGATGTGCAGCAGATTCCCCTGCTCCAGCAGTGGGGAAAAGAAGGCTTCATAGTCGTAGGTTGTCAGTTGGGAGGTCGAGGGCAGCGCGCCGCCCTCCAGCATGGCGTAAAAGTGCGGCAGGGCTGCGGGATCTCGCAGCATATCGTCCACATGCAGCTTCTCCTCTGCAAGGTACGAATAGAACAGCACCGGCAGGCCCCGCCCGTTCACATAGGCGTAGGGCAGGTCCACCGTAGACTCACAGGACAGAATAAATTGTTCAGACATAATAACCTCCTGATCCGGCAGTCGCAGCCGGATTCTTGTTATGTGGGAAACGTGACTCGCGCAGGCATCCGGAAGCGCGGCAATCTTTATGGATTTCCTCGGGAAGCAGCCCGGCGCAGCTTTGGCATCCAGTAGTCCTTCCCATAGACGAGGATTTCACCCAGCAGGCAGACCGGCAGGGCCGCAAGGACGTCCAGGACGGAGTGCTGCTTGACGAAGCAGACCGCCAGGCACACCATCAGAGCAAAGCCCGCTGCCGCTGCCTTGACCCACCCGTTGAGGGCTTTCTCCTTCAGCGTCACCGAGACGATGGCAATAGAGTAGGCAACGTGCAGGGATGGACAGACGCCGGTGGGGGTGTCAAAGGCATAGATGATACCCAGCACCCAGGTGAACACGTTTTGCCGCGGGAACTCCGCCGGGCGTACGGTTTGGATACTGGGATAGAAAATATAGCAGAGCATAGCCGCGATCTGCGTTACGATGATGTAGGTCTGCAGGTGTTTGAAGCGATCCACATCGTAGAAGAGGGTATAAGCCACTGCACCCGCGACAAATAGATACCAGCCCACATAGAAAACCACAAAGCCCTCACGGAACGGAATCATATCGTCCAGACGGCAGTGAATCACGTGGCAGCGCTCCGCCGGGATCAGATTCTCTGTCAAAAAATACAGGGCGAAATAGACGAGCCAGCCGCCCAGCAGCCGGATATGAGAAAAGCGCGGCTCCTTCAGACGCCGCAGAGAAAAACCGCTGTAATCAACGGGCTGTCTCTTCATGGACTCGGACCTCCAGGGGAATGTTCTTTGGATATTGTTTCTTCGGGACGTTGGGATAGGGCACCACAACGTGCTCCGGCAGGGAGACGGCCATTGCGGTGATAGCGTCCATCAGCGCGCTGCAGATCCGCTTCCGCTCCCGGGCAATGGGGGCTTTTGGATCAAAGGCAATCGGCGCACCGAAATACATGGTTTTCAGCCGCGGCGCCAGGTAGAGGGGGACAAAGGACAAAATCTCTCCCGTTTTCGTATAGTAGAAGCGGGCCAGGTCCACGAAGTTCTCTTGAAATTCATGGACGATGTTGTTGTGCTCCTGATAATGCTCCGGGAAGATCACGATGCTGCTGCCCTGCTGCAGCTTTTCGATGGATTGTCGGAAGGTGGAGACGATCCGTGTATCATGGTAGACGGGGATGGTGTGGGCGTTGGTAAAGACCAGCTCCGCCAGAGGCCCGATGCACCGGCTCAGCAGCCAATAAAACCAGCGGTTCCACCAGGGCTTGCCGGACCAGAAATCCCGGTAGGCGTAGTCCGCCACCTCCTTCCGGTCCATCATTTCCCCAGCGCACCAGATTTCGTGCTTCCCGGGGATGTAGAGCTCACCCGCCACAGGGCCGTAGGTCTGGCTGTGGTTTCCCACGATGACGCAGGGAGTCTCCGGCAGCTGCTCTGCCTCTACCAGCCGGAATTTTGGGAAAACCAGCTTGACGCCCCAACGGATTCCCCGATAGAGCCGACTTGTCCGTTTCTCTTCCATGTGTGCCTCCCGCTTGGTCAGAGTTCCGCTTGATTTGCTACGCTTAGTTTTGCTTCGCCTTGATTTGCTTCGCCGCGGTTTGGCTGTTTCCCGGGCCGAGGGATGAAGGAGACCGCGATTCTTTCCGCCTGCTGGCTGCGGGAACGGAAAAAGCCAATGACCGCAAACACCAGCCCACCGATCATGTTCACAAACAGATCCTCCATGGTATCATAGAGGCCTACGTCCAGATAGCCGCCCAGACCCAGACTCTCACCGTTCACAGCCACGTCTGTGATATCCGCGACCCGGATCGGAATGTTGCTGTTGGTCGGGTCCAGCATCACGCTGGAGAACTGCGAGATCACCGTGTCCTTCTGCATATCCAGCAGGAGCAGCCGGTCCGCCGCGAACTCAAAGAATTCCCACAGCACGCCGACGGTCATGGAAAAGCAGAAGGCAGCCAGAGCCAGAAACGCCGGAGAAAGATGGAAATGGGCGGAGCTCTCCCGGTTCAGAATGTCCACCAAGCCATAGCCGATGGCTGCGCACAGGAAGCCCCAGACCGTATGGGTGACGGTATCCCAATGGGGATAGCGCACGTAATAGCTTTCCAGTTCGCCCAGGATCTCACAGGCAAAAATGTGGATCAGGATCACGATCTGCAGCCCGGTGGGAAAGGTGATTTTCAGCCGTCTGGAGATCAGGGATGGGAGGAGAAAAAGCGCCAGCACCAGCAAACAGATGAATACGTTCTCCCACAGACCGTTTATGGCGGAACGAATCAGCACCAGCAGCACCAGCAGACGCAGCACCGCCCAGGTGAGGAAAGCTGGCCGGTTATTCTGCCACTGCCATTGCAGGGACTGTTCTGTCGCTCGAGGCTTTTTCATGGCGGTTCCTATTCCTTTCCGGGGTGATTGGATTGAATATACACGAGAAACCTAAACTGAAACGAAACTGAGGGAAAGCGGAAAAGCGGGATTGACCCCCGCCCGGAGTTCCCGTATAATAGACACAGACCGGAAAAGCCTGCCGGTCTGCGTGCTTGTTTCGTTTCAGTTTAGGTTTTCATGCCATAATGAGCCGGTAGGAGGTGAATCGGATGTTTCACATTCTTGTGGTGGACGATGATAAGAATACCCGGCTGCTGCTGCGGTCGGTGCTGGAGCCGGAGGGCTATACCGTCTCTACCGCTGAAAACGGAAAGCAGGCCCTGGCGCTGCTGGACCGGGAATACGTGGACCTTGTGGTGCTGGACGTGATGATGCCGGAGATGGACGGCTATGCCTTTACCCGGGAGCTGCGGGAGGGAAACAGCAATCTGCCCGTTCTGATGCTCTCCGCCAGGCAGCTTCCCCGGGATCGGCACGAGGGCTTCCGGGCGGGCACCGACGACTATATGACCAAGCCCATCGACGAGACCGAGCTGCTGCTGCGGATCAAGGCCCTGCTGCGGCGGGCCAAAATCGCGGCGGAGCGGAAAATCGTTGTGGGCGACGTGACACTGGACTACGACAGCCAGTGCGTCACCCGCGGCACGGAAACCCAGCAGCTCCCGCAAAAGGAGTTTCTGCTGCTCTACAAGCTGCTCTCCTTCCCGGGGAAAATTTTTACCCGCATCCAGCTGATGGATGAGATCTGGGGCAGCGAAAGCGAGACGGGCTGGGAGACCGTGACCGTCCACATCGGGCGGCTGCGGAAGCGCTTTGAGTGCTGGCCGGAATTTGAGATCGTCTCCGTCCGGGGACTTGGGTATAAGGTGGTCAAAAAGCTATGAAAAAATCGGAACAGCGGAAGAGCCGCAGGGCGCTGACGCTTTTGTTTGGCGGCGTGACCTTTCTCATTCTGCTGGCGGTGATCCTGGTGGTGGGAGCCTTGGTCTACGCGGCTGTCAAATTCGACTGGATTACCCGCCTGGAGTCCCGGTCCGCGGGCCGGATTCTTGCCACCATCGGCCTTGGGCTGCTGAGTCTGCTCATCGGCGCGGGCATTACATTTTTCATCAGCAGGATCACAATGAAGCCCATCAACAACATTATCAACGCCATGAATGAGCTGGCAGCCGGAAACTTCGGCGTCCGGCTGCAATTGGGGAAATTCCTGGGCAGACATCCCACCATGCGGGAGATATCCGACAGCTTCAATAAAATGGCGGAGGAGTTGGGGCGGACGGAGATCCTGCGCTCGGATTTCGTCAGCAATTTCTCCCACGAATTCAAAACGCCCATCGTTTCCATCGCGGGCTTTGCCAAGCTGCTCCGCAGGGGTAATCTGACCCAGGCCCAGCGACAGGAATACACCGCCGTGATCGCGGAGGAGTCCATGCGTCTGTCCGATATGGCAACCAACGTGCTGAATCTGAGCCGTGTGGAAAACCAGACGATTCTGTCTGACGTGACCCGCTTCAACCTCTCCGAGCAGCTGCGGGCCTGCGTTCTGCTGCTGGAGGAGGCCTGGACCAAAAAGCAGCTGGATCTGGACCTTCGCTTCGACGAGGTCTATGTGCGGGGCAACGAGGAGCTGCTGCGGCAGGTCTGGATCAATCTGCTGGACAACGCCGTCAAGTTCTCGGACTTCGGCGCGGAGCTGGGCGTTGAAATCAACGAGGCTCCAGACGCCACACATGTGACAATTACGAATTACGGCCAGGCCATCCCGCCGGAGGCCGGAGACCGCATCTTCCAGAAATTCTACCAGGCAGACGAGTCCCACGCCGCGCAGGGCAACGGGATCGGCCTTGCCGTCGTGCAGCGGATCGTCGAGCTGCATCATGGCAGCGTAGATTATTCCAGTGCCAACGGGAAAACCGCGTTTACCGTGACGCTGCCGAAGGAGAACGCGGAGGATTTGCCGTAAACCATCCGGCATGGAAATCGCAATGCCTCAAGACAGTATGCTTTGCTGTCTTGAGGCATTGATGGTATTACGGCAGGGTATTCCAACTTACACAGGTTGTTGCCCCGGTTCTCCGCTGTCTGCGTCATGAGCCGCCCAAAACGCCAGAAGCTCCTGCTCATAGAGCTCCTTCCCTACAAAGCTGCTCATACCGTGACCGGCACCGGGCACCATCACAAGCCGCTTCTGCCCGGCACAGGCCTTTTCGTTTCTGCGGCTCATCTCCGGAGGGACGAAATCGTCTGCTTCTCCGTGGATCAGCAGAACCGGCAGCTGGCAATTCTTCAGCGCGTCCACAGTAGAGAGCCCAGAGGTCTGGCCGGTGCGTCGGAGATACTTCGCGTTTGCGAAACGGCGTACCATCCGATAAGGCATGTGCAGGCTGTCCCGGGCAAGGTGGCACCAGATCTCATCTGCGGAGGTAAAACCGCAGTCGGCGATAATTCCACGCAGATTGCCCGGCAGAGACAGTGCCCCGGCCATCAAGACCGTTGTTGCGCCCATGGAGACGCCTGCAAGATAAATCGGCAGTTTTAGCCCGCAACGTTTACAGGCCCAACACAGCCAGGCCTGGCAGTCGTAACGCTCCACAGCGCCGTAGGTCATGTGCTGCCCTCCGCTGGTATCATGGGCCCGCTGCTCCACATAGAGCACACTGCAGCCCTGCTCTTTCCAAAATTCTGAGATTGCGCCAAAGTCCCGATACCAATGGGACCGCCAACCGTGGATGGCAACGATTACCCTTTTTGCGTCTGGGTGTGGGAACCAGTGCCCTGTCAGCCGGGTTCCGTCATAGGCGCTGATCTCCACCCTTTGATGGGGACTCTGCCGAAGGCGTTCCCGGGCGCTGTCCAGCGCGGGATCGGGCATCGGCTTTGCCTTTTCCCTGCGCCGGGCAAAGGAACGGGGCGGCTCCCGGTCTACGGCGGCTCGGGTCAGATACTCCGCCGTCCCCGCTGACACAAGCACCGGGACCAGCAACGCGCTTCCGGCCACTGCTGCAAAGGTCTGCTGCTTCATTTGCTGCTTTAACCTCCTGCCGATGCTTTGCCCGATCCCCCGTAGATTACATTCCGGTGGGATTTTTTGGACCCTTCGTCCACAGCGTCCCAAAGCTCGCCTGCTTTCACAGCCCAGGCCTGGGCCGCCTGCTCTGTCTTTGCTGTGAGCTCTTCCGCGCTTTCCGGCGCAAGGAGGTCTGTGGAATGAGCCTCAGAGTTCTTCACCATCTCTCGCAGCTTCTCCGGGTTGTCCAGCATGGGGCAGGGGCGCAGCATATTTTCGTTGAAGGGCTGATTCTTCCGGTATTCCATAAAGAGTGGGCTTTGCAGCGCCTCCAACAGGCTGCAGTCATGGATATTCACGTTGCTGTAGTGGATAAAGGCACAGGGCTCCACGTCGCCGTTGGCGTTGATATGAAGGTAGTGGCGTCCGCCCGCGATGCAGCCGTGCACATATTCGCCGTCGTTCCAGAAATCCAGCAGGAAGCAAGGCTTTGTGCCGCGCCACTCACGAACCTTCTGATACATATAGGCACGCTGTTCGGCGGATGCAATCAAATCAGTTACGGCATCCTTCCCGACAGGAATATAGGTGAAGTACCACCCGAACAGACAGCCCTTTTCAATCATCAGATCCACAAACTCGTCCGATCCGATGGTACCCAGATTCTTACTGGTATAGCAGGCGGAGAAGCCAAAAACAACTCCCTTTTCTCGCAGAATATCCATGGCGCGGATCACTGCTTGATAAGTACCGGCTCCGCGACGGAAATCTGTATCCTCCTCGCTGCCTTCGATGGAGAAGGCAAGGGCAAAATTACCCACGCGCTTTAGTTCGTCCGCAAATTCCTCGTCCACAAGGGTGCCGTTGGTGAAGGCAAGAAAAGCGCAGTCGGGGTGCACCTCGGCCAGCCGGATCAGGTCCTTCTTCCGCATGGTAGGCTCGCCGCCGGAGAAGATGTAGGTGTAGGTGCCGAGCGCCGTGCCCTCGCGGATGATGCGATCCAGCGTCTCATAGGTTAAGAATGTGTTTTTGCCGTACTCTGCTGCCCAGCAGCCTGTGCAGTGCAGATTGCACGCCGCAGTCGGGTCCATCAGCACCGCCCAGGGGATGTTGCAGTTATATTTTTCAATATTCTCCATCCTGTCATATGCGCTGGCAACGGCGGAATGGAACCCCAATGACATCATCATACTCTCCAGAACATCCGGGTCGACATTCCGGATCAGATTGTGCACCATGATGTTCCAGTTGTTCTTCGGGTCTTCAAATCCCCTTCTGAGATTGGCGTAGGCGGTAGCGTTATTTCCATTGGCATCTGCCCGCTCGACCAGAGCGAGGATTTTGGGAATGTTTTTGTCAGGGTCCTTGATTGCAGCACGGATTGCATGCCGCACCATAGCGCGGTTAACAAAGTTGTCTTTCATCATGTGTATCCTCCCGTTTTTTGTATAGTCAGCAATCCATATTGCTGGTTGATACTGAGATGGTACTGCGTGTTTCTAAACTGAAACGAAACTCCGAGGCGCCTTTGCCTGTTTTTCAGCCAGTTTCGTTTCAGTTTAGAATCGGCTGATACGATATACCAAAAAACAGAGAGGTCGTCACATGAAGACATATTACATTCTTTATAATCCAAAGGCAGGAAACGGTCGTGGAAAGGAGCGCGCCGAGGAGCTCACGCTGTTATTTGACGACGAGGAAGCCCGGTATCTTGACATGATGACCATACATGATTATGCTGCGTTGTTTTCGTTCCTTATGCCGGAGGATGCGCTCGTTTTGTGCGGCGGAGACGGTACGCTGAACCGATTTGTGAACGAAACACAGGGGCTGACGCTGCCAAATGATATTCTCTACTACGCAACCGGAACCGGAAACGATTTTTTGGAGGACATCAGAGCTTCTGCTGGGACTGGGCTGGTTTCGATCCGGCATTACCTCGACATGCTTCCCACTGTAACTGTAAACGGAAAGAACTATCGGTTCCTCAACGGTGTGGGATTCGGCATCGACGGATATTGCTGCGAGGAGGGTGACAGGCTCCGCGGAACATCGGAAAAGCCTGTCAACTATACCGCAATTGCCATCAAGGGTCTACTGTTCCATTACAAGCCGGTCAATGCCGTCGTGACAGTGGACGGAGTGGAAAAGCATTACAAAAAAGTCTGGCTTGCGCCAACCATGAACGGCCGGTACTACGGCGGCGGTATGATCCCAACGCCGAAACAGGATCGCTTGCAGAACGATACCGTGTCTACGCTGGTCATGCATGGCTCCGGAAAGCTGAAAACCCTGATGGTCTTCCCATCAATCTTTAAAGGCACGCATATCAAGCACACCGAGATGGCGGAGGTGCTGTCCGGGAAACACATCACTGTGGAGTTTGACCGACCGACGCCGCTGCAGATCGACGGAGAGACAATTCCCGGGGTCACAAGCTACAGCGTGACCGCAGCCGAACCCGGGGAAAATCTTGAGAGGGAGACAGCGGGATAATTTTCACGATTCTGCTTTTGGAGTGCAACAGGAAATGACCATTTGTATCGTATGCGACGTGCTTGGCCGGGAAAACAACGGCACCACCATCGCGGCTATGAATCTGATCCGCGCTCTGCGGGCGAAGGGTCACAGCGTTCGCATTGTCTGCCCGGACAGGGAACGCAGCGGAGAGCCGGATTGCTACATCGTACCCACGCTGCCCCTCGGCCCGCTAAACGGGTACGTCCGCAAAAACGGTGTTGTGATTGCAAGACCGTCCCGCAAGGTTCTGGAGGCGGCGCTGAGCGGCGTGGATCACGTGCATCTGATGCTGCCCTTCCCGGTGAGCTGCGCGATGCTGCGTCTGGCAAGAGAACGGGGCATCTCAGTTACCGCAGGCTTCCACTGCCAGGCGGAGAACTTTACCAGCCACATTTTTATGAAGGACAGCCGGCTGGTAAACCGCTTGGTCTACAAGGCTTTCTTCCGACACTGCTACCGTTACGTAGACGCCGTGCACTATCCGACAGAATTCATTCGGAAGGTGTTTGAGCGGTACGGCGGCAAAACCAACGCCTGGGTGATTTCCAACGGAGTGAACCGGCAGTTCCGTCCAATCCCCGTCAGCCGCCCGGAGGAGCTGGAGGGGAAGTATGTGATCCTGTTCATCGGGCGTTTGAGCAAGGAAAAGTCCCACCGTGTACTCATCGACGCGGCAAAGCAAAGCCGACATGCGGAGGAGCTCCAGCTGGTTTTTGCGGGCGACGGCCCCTTAAAGGAGAAGCTGATGAAACGCGGTAAGGCCCTGAAGAACCCGCCGATTTTCCACTTTTTCTCCCGGGAGGAGCTGGTGAAGACGATCAACAGCGCGGATCTCTACGTCCATCCTGCCGAGATCGAGATCGAGGCGATTTCCTGCCTGGAGGCGATTTCCTGCGGCCTGGTGCCGGTCATCTCCGATTCGCCCCGCAGTGCGACGCGTTTTTTTGCGTTGGGGGAACAGAATCTCTTCCACAGCAACGACAGCAAGGCGCTGGCGGAGCGGATCGACTGGTGGCTGGAGCACCCGGCGGAACAGGAAGCCTGCAGTAAGGCCTATCTGGGCTACACAAAGCAGTTTGATTTCGATGCCTGCATGGATCGAATGGAGCAGATGATTCTGGAAACCCACGCGGCAAAGCACAAAGAAGGATGACATGGCAAATAAGATCATTTACTACGAGGATGCCGTCCACGACGACTTCGCGGGCAACAATATCCGGGCCAAAACAGTTCCCGCCGATTTTCCCTTTTCGATCCGCAATCCTTTCTGGCTCATTTTGGAGTTCGTGCTCTACCGGCTGATTGCGACACCCCTGGTGTGGCTGATCGGAAAGCTGGGCTTCGGCCTCAAAATCAAAAACCGCAAAGCCCTTCGGGGACTTCGCGGCACCGGGTATTTTCTCTATGGCAACCACACTCAGGGGATGATGGACGCCTATACCCCCACCCTGGTGAGCTTCCCTCGGCACGCCCATATCGTTACAGGCCCGGAGGCGGTTTCGGTGCCAGTGCTGCGCAGACTGGTGCAGCTTCTCGGCGGAATCCCGCTGCCCGGCACCGTCCATGGCTACCGTCCATTTTCAGAGGCGCTGCATCTGAGAATCCGGCAGAAGCGCACCGTGGCCATCTATCCCGAGGCGCACATCTGGCCCTGGTACACAGGGATTCGACCCTTTCCAGACGGCAGCTTCTCCTATCCCGTCCGGGAAAACGTTCCGGTGGTGGCCTACGTGACGACCTATCGACAGCGCAGGATCTTCAAACAGCTCTGGCCCTGCATGACCGTGACGCTGTCAGAGCCCTTCTACCCGGACCCCACGCTGCCGCCCCGTGCGGCCCGGAAAAAGCTGCGGGACGAGGTGTACGGGTTTATGTGTCGCGTCAGCTCTGCACCGGGCAATTATGCCTACTATGAATACCGGGAAAGAAGGCAGAAGAACGCAGGCGGGCATTCTTCGTAAAAGAACCGGTATTGAAAGATGTGGATAGTGGTAAAAAATCAGGCAAGTCCAAATCCGTGGCAAAATCGCCTTCGGATTTGGATTTGTCTGGTTTGCTTCGCTTGTTATCTCAACGCTACGGCAAGAAAGATTCCTTGGAAAAGGTGAAAAATACCCTTGACAAACTGCCAATCAAGGTCTAGTGTGTTATACCTTCCACGGCAGGGCGGCGGGGAAATCGGGGTGTCGACTTTTGAGACACAGCGATTTTCACGACGCAGCACAGGCGGCTTTTGCGGGCAGGCTGGACGGAAAAGACGGGATTTGCATATAGCAAAATCCGTCTGGGCGTCGAAGGCAGGGGGGTACTTTTTCGGGGGCACAGCGGAGGAAAAAACGTCCTGCCGCTGCCGGGGAAGGTATATAAAAGCTCCCGTCCCCCGCAGGGCAGAACAACACCGCCTTATTCTGACAGCTTGAATGACGTGCCAGAATGGGGCGGTGCTGTTTTTTCGCTTCTTCCCACGCTGGAAAACGCCGCTGCTGAGGAGCTTCGACTTGTGGGCGATGCGAATCAGCCACTGCTTCTCTTCCTCGGTCAGCTTGCTGTAATTGATCTGTGTCTACTTGCAGAAAAGGATCAAATACTGCTCCAGCTTGCTGCCCTTGAAGCTTGCAGCCTCTTCCAGATCGGCTTTCAGTCTTTCAGAAACTGAGGTGTTCGGCGCGCTTTCGCTTCTGCCACGGTGGGCTTCACGAATGTCGGCAAGAATCCCATCTATATCCCGATGAATCCGGTTACTGGAAATCCTGTCCTACTATAGCGGCAAGTCCGGCCACGAAAGGCAGGCACATGAACATGGCGAATCCTGCAATCCCTGATCTGCTCACGGTACAGCAGTTTGCATCCATGTTCCATCTGTACCGCCAGTCCGTCTACAAATTGATCCGCACCGGCGCCATTCCGGCATTCAAAAATCCCGTCGGAAAATTCTTGATTCCGCGGGATTCTGGAAGCGCAGAACGTCAGCTTTGACAGCAGCATGAAGTTCTACGAGCTGCTGGAGCAGTGGCTGGAGGCCTCCAAGCTGCGGCTGCGGGAATCCACCTACCGCAATTACAAAACTGTGATGGAGGCGCACATCATCCCGTATTTCAAGAACACCGGCATCAAAGTGCGGGATCTCAAGCCAATGCATCTGGAGGAATACGACCGGAGGAAGCTGCAAACCCTCTCCCCGGTCACGATTCAGAAGCACCACGCCAACATCTACAGCCATGTGCTCGATGAGTCCAAAGCAGACATGGCCAACGCTCTCTGGAGCGGGCAGAAGAAGGCTGGGTAAAGCCTCATTCTGTTCTAACATGAGTTCTAACAAACTGCGGAAATTGCAAAATGAAGCCTTTTTCTTTTCCACAAAAAAGTTCACTGTTTTCATGGAAACCAAGGAATTTTCCGAACAAAATAGCACGAGATAGCACCAGATTAACACCGTATGGCGCTTTTCAATAATCAGTGCTTGATTACACTACCGGCAAACGGACGGTACAGAAGCGAACCTGTACCGTCCGTTATTTGAAATTATATAAAGATCAATTCCTTAAAGCTGCACGGAAACGTGCAGCCGAAAAATGACATGCTGAACTTCTTAAGCCGATCCGGGGTACACCCGCAGGGGTCGGTGCGCCGATGATTTTTTCACCCGACGGAGCAAAAAATGGCTTGCACCGGTCCGCGGCAGGGTGTATCATTTGAACAGGTCCGGGACGCGATCGCTGTCCGGGACGAGCGCGGGGTCAACGGAGCAATCGTCAGGCCAGCTTGATCGGCAGCATGAAATACCAGAGGTGACCAAGCATGTTTTCCAAACGAATCAACACAACGCCGGAGGCGCCCAAAGCCGAAGCGATCCAAAAGCTGAAGCAGGCGCTCCGGGAGGCCGACACCGTGATCATCGGCGCGGGCGCGGGACTTTCCACCTCCGCGGGCTTTGTCTACAGCGGGGAGCGCTTTGAACGGTTTTTTGCCGATTTCGGGCAGAAATACGGCTTTTCCGACATGTATTCCGGGGGCTTTTATCCCTATCCCACCCGGGAGGAATTCTGGGCCTATTGGAGCCGCAATATCTGGGTCAACCGCTATATGGACGCGCCGAAGCCGGTCTACGAGGACCTGCTGCAGCTGGTGGACGGCAAGGACTATTTCGTGCTGACCACCAACGTGGACCACTGCTTCCAGAAGGCGGGCTTCGACAAAAAGCGCCTGTTCTACACCCAGGGCGACTACGGCCTCTTCCAGTGCAGCGAGCCCTGCCACCGCAAGACCTATGACAATTATGAGACGGTCCGCGCCATGGTGCTCGCCCAGGGCTGGGAGCTCGGCCCGGACAACGCGCTGACCGCACCGGCGGGCGCCCCATTGAAGATGACGGTCCCGACCGAGCTTCTGCCCAACTGCCCGGTGTGCGGCAGGCCCATGACCATGAACCTGCGCTCCGACGACCGCTTTGTGGAGGACGACGGCTGGGCAGAGGCCTCCGCCCGGTATTCCGATTTCCTCCGCACCCGGGGCGGGAAGGTGCTGTTTCTGGAGCTGGGCGTGGGCTACAACACGCCGGTCATCATCAAATACCCCTTTTGGCGCATGACCGCCGGCAACCGGGAGGCGATCTACGCCTGCCTGAACTACGGCGAGGCGGCCTGTCCGAGAGAGATCGAGAAGCAGTCCATCTGCATCAACGGGGACATTGGAGAAGTGCTCCGGGTGCTGGGCTGAAAAAAGCTGCTTGCTTATAGCTGAAGATGGCCGAAAACTCATGCTTCCAGAAAAAACTGCCGGTGCGCGGCAAGCGTGCCGTGCCCTCATAGCGCCGGAACATCAGCAGGAAGAACTCGCTCATCAAAAGGTTGAGGTACTGACTGCTGTAGCGTTCCGGCGCTTGGCGTTCCCGGTCGATGTTTGCCAGGATGTCTTCGAGCACGCGATCACCGCCGGTCTCGAAATGCAGGTAGGACGGGTGCTTCGTGTGCCCCAGCGCCTGAAGGCCTACAAGCCGGACACCTCGCCCAAGGAGATCACTTCGGTCCCCGGCACGCTGCAGAAGCACAGCGAAAACACCTGCCTCTCCCGCTATGTGTGGCTGCCCATCGAGTGGGAAGGGGAGAAGCCCGTCATCCGCTGGCAGAAGGAATGGCGGATCACGGAGCCTGTTGCAAAATGCACAAACCCGTCATTTCGAGGGAGCTTGCGACCGAGAAATCCGTATTCTCACCGCAGACAGCTGCGAAAAAGGAACGGATTTCTGCACAAGGCACGCCTTCGGTGTCGCGGTCTCTCGAAATGACAGAGCATTTTGCAACAGGCCCATTGTTCTTTTTTCCCGGTCTGTATCCTTCCTACGAATGCCGGAATACAATTCAATGCTTTCATTGAATCTTATTGCATTCTAGTATAATACTGCAGAAGCCGGATGATCAAATGAAACATATCTGCCGGAATTTGGACAAACCGGCCCGGAATAAACTGCTGCGGAGGTGTTTTTATGCTGACTGCAGCAGTTTGGCTGATGCTGAGCTCGATGCTCTACGCGCTGCGGCTGGACAACGCTGGCTCCTTTCCAAAGCCCTTGAGCGCCGCCGAGGAGCGCCGCTATCTGGCCCTGGCCAGGCAGGGCGACCTGGCTGCCCGCAACGTCCTCATCGAGCGCAATCTCCGCTTGGTGGCCCACATCATGAAAAAATACTACACCCAGACAGCGGATCAGGAGGATCTGATCTCGATCGGGACGATCGGCCTCATTAAGGGCATCCAGACCTTCGATCCCGACAAGGGCGCGCGGCTTGCCACCTATTGCTCACGCTGCGTGGAAAACGAAATCCTGATGCACTTCCGGGCGCAGCGGAAGACGGCGGGGGACGTGTCGCTCTCGGAGTACATTGAGACCGCCAAGGACGGCACGGCGCTTTCGCTCATGGACGTGGTCTGCTCGGAGGAGGACCTGTTCGACAATCTGGCCCAGAAGGAGACGGCGAAGAAGCTGCACGCGGCCGTCGACCGCGTGCTCGACGAACGGGAGCGGCTGGTGATCGTCCGACGCTACGGCCTGGGCGATCGCACGCCGCAGACCCAGCGGCAGATCGCCGCGCAGCTGGGCATCTCCCGCAGCTACGTCTCGCGCATCGAGAAGAAGGCCCTGTCCAAATTGCAGAGCGCGCTGGAAGATTCGCACTTGCAAAAACCCGGCGGGAAGGGTATACTGGATACAGAGAAAAAATAACTGCAAAGAAGGTCAGCCGATGCACCCGATCCGCCATTTTATGACAATTACCGCCCACCGGCACAAGGTGATGCTGGGCTGCTTCCGCGTGGGGCTGATCCGGCAGGGGCTGCTGCACGATCTGAGCAAGTATTCGCCCACGGAGTTCCTCCAAGGCGCCAAATACTGGCAGGGGACCCGCAGCCCCAACGCGGTGGCCCGGGAACAGGTGGGCTATTCCACCGCCTGGATGCACCACAAGGGCCGCAACAAGCACCACTATGAATACTGGACGGACCTGTCCGCCGAGACGCGGCAGTATGTGGCTGTGCCCATGCCGACCCGCTACATGGTGGAGTCCTTCATGGACCGGATCGCCGCCTGCAAGATCTACCGCGGCAAGGCCTATCGCGACGGCGACGGGCTGGCCTACCTGATGCGCACCGAGGAGTGCAATCTGCTCCACCCAGAGACCTTCCGCCAGCTGAAATTCCTGCTCACGATGCTGCAGGACAAGGGCGAACAGCGGACCTACGCCTTTGTGCGCCGGGTGGTTTTGAAGAACGTGCCCGAGGCGGAATGGGAACGCCGGGCGGAGGAATTCTGAATGATCACGATCCACATGGCCGGGCTGAACATCGGCCTGGAAACCGAAACGCCCTATGTGCTGCGCGCCTGCGCGGCCTTTGAAACCGCCGCCCCGCCGGAGTTTACCGTAGAGGCGACGCCCGCGCAGATCGCCGACGAGCGCGCCATCCACGGCTGCAGTGCGGCGATTGCCGAGTTTGTCTGCCTCTATCGGGCCATCGCCGAGCGCCTGCCGGACTATGACCGCTTCGTGCTCCACGGGGCGACGATCGAGACCGGCGGCGGGGCCTACATCTTCACGGCCAAGAGCGGCACCGGCAAGTCCACCCACATCCTGCTCTGGCTGGAGCGCTACGGCGAGCGGGTGCGCGTCGTGAACGGCGACAAGCCGATCATCTGGAAGCAGGACGGCCTCTGGTATGCCTGCGGCACGCCCTGGTGCGGCAAGGAGGGGCTGACCAGCACGCGCTGCGTCCCGGTGGCGGGGCTGTGCCTGCTGGAGCGGGCGCAGGAGAACTCGATCCGCCCGGCGAGCGCGGAGGAGCTGATCTCGGCCATTTTCCACCAGGTCTACCGGCCGAAGGACACCGGCCGGCTGCTAGAGTTTTTGTCGCTGCTTGACGGCTTTTTGCGCAGCACCCCCGTGTGGAAAATGGGCTGCAACATGGACATTTCCGCCGCCGAAATGGCCCACGACGTCATGTGCGCCGCGCGAACGGATGAATAAAGCACAAAGGGCCTGTTGCAAAATGCACGACTTGCGACCGAGAAATCCGTACTTTTCACGTGAAAAAGTGTGAAATAGAAACGGATTTCTCGCTTCGCTCGAAATGACAGAGCATTTTGCAACAGGCCCCTTGTTTTCATTTACACCCACCTGGACTACAGCTCGAAGGTGGCCTCCGCGGAGGCGATCATGGACTATTTCCCGGGCTAAATCCTTAAATTTCGACCTCCGCGAGGGGAAGAAAAAACCGAAACCCTTGAAGAATCAAGGGTTTCGGGTGGTGCCGGTGGCGGGGGTCGAACCCGCACGGTGTCGCCACCGCGGGATTTTGAGTCCCGTACGTCTGCCAATTCCATCACACCGGCGTGATTGCGATAACTATTATAATACAGGCGGGGGGAAAAAGCAAGATTTTTTTCGTTGAAGGCGGGTTTTTCCGCTTTTCGCCATGGGCGGTTTTTGATAAAACGCAGCCAGCCAATTCGATTTTGAGCAGCCAGCTTCTTCAAGGCAGACCGTTCCTGCGCAGCGGGCTGTTGGCTCAGCGGGTTTCCAGCAGGTAGGCGAGGGTGGAAGGAGGGACGAGTTTGGCGATGGTCTCATAGTCGCCGGCCCTGCGGCAGGCGCGGACGCGGCTGGCACTGATGGGTACGCCGCCCAGCTCCTTGCGCGGGAGGATGTGGCAGGCGATCCCGGCTTTGGGCAGCTCGCTTGCCATGACCTGGTTATAGATCCGGGTGGTGGGGCTTGCGGGCTCATCGCCCACAAAGCGGGCCTGCAGGCCCAGCGCTTCGGCGATGCGGGTGAAGACCGTCAGATCCAGCCGGGCCTGGCCCTCGACCACGGCGGTCTCGTCCTTGAGAAAGTAGCTGGGGAAGGTGGCCGAGCTGATGATGTAGGGCCCGCTGTCGTGGAGCACCACGTTGGGCAGGTGGGCCGTGCCGGCCGCGACGAGCTGCCGGCGGACCCGGAAGGGGAACTCGCTCTTGTCCTCGCTCACTACGAACAGGTGCAGCGTGTCGCAGGCGGCCGCCGCCTGCTCGGCCAGGTACTGGTGGCCGAGCGTGAAGGGGTTGGCGTTCATCACAACGGCCGCGGCGCTGCCGGGGCGGCGGGTGCCCTCGAGCGCGCGCAGATAGCCGGAAAAGCCGGTCTTTCGGTTTTCCATGAAGACCAGCACACCCTCGACCCGGGCGATCTCATAGAAGCCCAGGTCGCGGAAGAACTTGGCCGAGTCCGGCTTGGTGTAGAGGAACAGATGGGTGTTGCCGCGCTCGGCCTGCACGGCGCTCAGGTGGGAGATGACCTCATTGAGCAGGCCCTCGCCCTGGTGGGCGCGGCTGACCGCGAAGCAGCGCAGCGTGTTGCCGAAGCAGCTGCCGGTGGCGGCGATCTGCCCGTCGTCGTCAAACATGGCGCAGGTGTAGTCCAGACTGCGGTCGCGCCGCAGGCCCTCAGCGGCCAGCAGCGCGTCGACCTGCGCCATCGTGCGCAGATCGCCCGCCCGGACCTGGGAAATGTAGTATGCCATCTATTCCGCCTCCTTCAAAAAATGGAGCAGGTAGCACAGCGCCAGAAGATCCGCGCTGCCGCCGGGGGAGAGGTGGTCTGCGATATAGGCGCGGTCGAGCGCCCGGATGGTCTCGGGCGCGGGGAAGGGAGTCTCACCCAGCAGCGCCCGAAGCTGCCGGGTCGTTTCCTGCTGGCGCGCAAGGCCGCCGCGGGAGATCATATTCGTGTCGTCGGTGTGGGCCAGCAGATGCAGCATCGCGCAGGCGCCGGCCTGCTCGAGGGGAAGGCCCCGCGCCAGCCCGGCTTCCAAAATCGGCAGCCCGTGCTGCAGCACTGCGGGATAGCCGGCCTCGGCCATGCCCCGGGCGCCGGTGACGCCGTGGCGCTGATACAGGCGCAGGCCCGCGGTTTTGGCGGCGTCCTCTCCGGCAGAGGCCATCTCCCGGGCGACGGCGCCCTCCGTCATGGCGGCGATCTCGGCGAGGATGCGCTCCGGCTGCCGCCAGAGCGCACGGTCCAGGCGGCCCAGCGCGCCGCAGGCCAGGCCCAGGCAGAAGATCGCGCCCTTGTGGGTGTTGACCCCGCCGGTGGCCCGAAGCATGTCGGCCTCGGCCAGCTTGCCGGGCCGGCGCAGCCGGGCAAAGGTCTCGGGCGCAGGCTGCGCAGCGCTCTCGCGGCCGATCGTCACGCACGCATCAAAATAGGGCCAGAGGGCCGCGCTGCTGCGCAGAAAGGTGAAAAAGTCCATGTCGGTGTGGCTGCCGCTGTTTTCCCGGTCCACCAGGCCGGGCTTGGGCGTGGTGGCAAGCTCGTACAGCAGCGCCCGGACCGTCAGGGACGCGGCGGTCTGCCGGTCGTCCCGGTCGATGCCGGCGCGCAGCAGCAGGGCGGTTTTTTCCTGCAGCTGGGCCACGCCGTGGGCGCGGCTTCGGGCGCAGGCCTTGGCCTCCCCGCCGCAGATCAGGCAGCGCCGGGGCTGCCCGCGCTCGAGCTTTTCGCCCGCGGGCGTGAGCACGTCCATGTCAAACAGTCGGCCCAGCTCCGTGCCCTCCTCAATGTCCAGGGCGATGGCCTTGAGCCGCGCGGGTGAGAGCGCGACCACATAGAGCCCCTCGCAGCCGGTAATCTCGTCGATCTGCTCGGCGTGCAGAAGCCTGGCGCCCTCGCGTTCCAGCTGCCCCAGCAGCAGCGACTCGCCCAGATGGAAGCCCCGGCGGATCTCGGGGCTGTTCTTGACGGGGCCGGCGATGTTCATGGTAAACGACAGCAGCGGCTGCCGGTATTGTTCCAGCAGCGCATTCTGCCGCCAGACGCGCCGCTCTCTTGCCGCCAGCACCTGGGATAATTCCACCGCCTGCTCCATCCTGCATCCTCCTGCGCCCGGTCGTTCGACCGGATTTTTTTTCCATTATACACCCTCCCGACCGCTTTGCAAAGCCCCGATTTTCAAAACTGAAGAAAAAGCGATTGCCTTTTCACATGCATCATTGTATAATTAAGACAGGAAACCAAAAAACACGAAAGGAGCGCGCATATGAACACCTTGGAACTGGCAAAGGGGCTTGTCTGGGTCGGCGTTCAGGACCCGGAGCTTCGCGTTTTTGACATCATCATGCACACCGAATTCGGCACCACCTACAACTCCTATCTGCTCAAGGGAGAGAAGAAGACCGCCCTGTTTGAGACCTGCAAGCTGAAATTCTGGGACGAATACCGGAACAAGCTGGATGCGGCCCTCGCAGGCAGCCGGCTGGACTACCTCGTCATGAACCACACCGAGCCGGACCACGCCGGCACCGTGGAAAAGCTGATCGAGCGCTATCCCGGCCTGGTGATCGTGGCCACCGGCACCGCCGTCAGCTTCCTCCGGGAGATCGTCAACCGGGATTTTGCCTCGCTGGCGGTCGGAGAGGGGGACAGCCTGGACCTGGGCGGGCGGACGCTGCAGTTCATGGTGCTGCCGCAGCTGCACTGGCCCGACACGATGTACACCTATGTTCCCGAGTGCAAGGCCCTCTTCACCTGCGACAGCTTCGGCAGCCACTACAGCCACGAGGGCGTGCTGCGCTCGAACGTGCCGGACGAGGACGGCTATCTGCGCGCCACAAAATACTATTTTGACAACATCATCGGCCCCTTCCGCCGGCCCTATATGAGCAATGCGCTCGAGCACATCCGCGATCTGGACATCGGCCTCATCTGCACCGGCCACGGCCCGGTGCACGACTGCCGGCTGGACGAGCTGATGGCGCTCTACCGCGACTGGTGCGCGGCGCCCGCAGCGCGGGCCGGCAAGAAGGTGGTCATGCCCTATGTGAGCGCCTACGGCTACACCGCGCAGCTGGCCGAGCGCATCGCCGCCGGCGTGCAGGACGCGGGTGACATTACGGTCAAGCGCTACGACATGGTCACGGCGGACCCGGCCGAGGTGGCCGGGGAGCTGGCGGATGCCGACGGCATCCTGCTCGGCACGCCGACGATCATCGGCGAGGCGCTCGCGCCGATCTGGAGTCTGACGCTGGGGCTGTTCGCCCCGGTGCACGGCGGCAAGCTGGCCAGCGCCTTCGGCAGCTACGGCTGGTCCGGCGAGGGCGTGCCGCATCTGATTGGGCGCCTTCGGCAGCTGCGGATGCGGGTGCCGGACGAGGGCTTCCGCGTGCGCTTCAAGCCGTCGGAGCGCCAGCTGCTGGACGCCTACGAATACGGCTACGGCTTCGGCACCAGGCTGCTGAAGCAGAAGGCGGAGCTTCAGGTGCTGAGCAGCCGCAAGGGCGGGCGGTCGCTGGTCAAGTGCCTGGTCTGCGGCGCGATCTTTGATTCATCCATGGAAAGCTGCCCGGTCTGCGGCGTGGGGCCGGACAAGTTCGTCCCGGTGGAGGATACGGCCACCGACTTCCGCAAAAACACCGACGAGCGCTTCCTGATCCTGGGCGGCGGGCCGGCGGCGCACTATGCCGCCGCAGCGATCCGGGAGCGGAACGAGACCGCCTCCATCCGGATCCTCACCGCCGAGGACCGCCTGCCCTACAACCGGCCGATGCTGACCAAGGTGCTGCTGCAGGATCTGAGCGGAGACCGGCTGGCCATCGAGTCCGCCGCCTGGTATGCCGAGCGGCGCATCGAATTCTGCTTCGGCACCACCGTGCAGTCCATCGACCCGGCGGCAAAGAAGGTCCTCTGCACGGACGCGGACGGCAAAGCGGCAGAGTTTGCCTATGACAAGCTGATCTACGCCCTCGGCGCGCGCTGCTTTGTCGCGCCGATCCCCGGCGCGGACCGGCCTCATGTGGCCTCCATCCGGTCGGCCTCCGACTGCGAAAAGGTGCAAAGAATCATCCGCAGCCGCAGCGCAAAGCAGGCGGTCGTGATCGGCGGCGGCGTCATGGGCCTGGAGAGCGCCTGGTCCCTGCGCAGCGGCGGCCTGGACGTGACCGTGCTGGAGACGGCGCCCGGCCTGCTGCCCCGGCAGCTGGACGACAACGCCTCGGCGCTGCTGGCGGAGCTCTGCGAGAAGGCCGGCGTGCACATCGTCACCGGCGCAAAGATCACCGAGATCACGGACGACGCCGTGCTGCTGGCGGACGGCAGCCGCTTCCCGGCGCAGCTGGTCATCATGTCCACGGGCATGCGCGGCAACATCGCCGTGGGCCAGGCGGCGGGCCTGGACAGCAGGATTTTGCTGAAGATCGACGCGCACTGCGCGTCCTCGATCCCGGACATCTGGGTGTGCGGCGACGCCTCGGAGTTTGCCGGCACGCCCCACGGCTTCTGGTCGCAGGCTGCGGAGACCGGCCGCATTGCCGGCGCGAACGCCGCCGGCGAGGCGCTTTGCTTCGAGCCGATCGGCAGCGCCCTGTCCATCAGCGCCATGAACACCGGCGTATTCTCCCTGGGCACCAACGGCAAGGGCCCGGACGACGATCCCCGGACGCTGCGCACCGTGGAATTCCGGGATCCGCAGCGCGGCAATTACGAGAAGTACATCTTCAAACGCGGCGTGCTGGCCGGCGTGATCCTGGTGGGCGACACCGAGAAGATGACCGAAATGACCAAGGCTATGGAGGAAGGAGCAGGCTTTGCACAGCTCTTCGGGCGGTAAAAAACAGAAAAAAACGAAAAAACCTATTTACAAATCCGTTTTTTGTGCTATACTAAGCATGGTAAGCTTTATTCTTACACAGAGGTGATCACAAATGAGAAAGCTGATTGCAATTTTACTGGTGGTTTTCCTGCTCGCTGCTCTGGCGACGGTCTGCTTCGCAGATAAGGGCTACGAGGATGGCGACAGCCCCGTCGGCGGGGATGTTCCCGAACCGGAAGGCGACAAGAGCATGGTTTCGCCCGACACCGGTCTGAGCGTCTGTGCGCTCGCCTGCGCGGCTGCGTTCGGCGCCTGCGGCGCTGTGGTGTCCACCAAGAAGCTGTTCAAATAATTTGAAAAGCGGCAAAGGCCCGCAGATCAGCCCATTGCGGGTTGGCCTGCGGGCCTTTACTTTCGAAAAAAAAGAGAGGAGTTCATACAATGGAAAAAATCACGACAAGCAACGCCCCGGCCGCCATCGGCCCGTATTCCCAGGCCTTCAGCGCAGGCGGCCTGCTGTTCACCTCCGGCCAGCTGGGGCTGGACCCCGCCACCGGTCTGAGCGCCGGCGACACGGTCGAAGCCCAGGCCGAGCAGAGCTGCAAGAACGTCGGCGCCATCCTGGAGGCTGCGGGCATCGGCTATGCCCAGGTCGTCAAGACCACCTGCTTTTTGGCCGACATGAACGATTTTGCGGCCTTCAACCAGGTCTACGCGAAGTATTTCACCGGCAACCCCGCCCGTTCCTGCGTGGCGGTGAAGACCCTGCCGAAGAACATGCGCTGCGAGATCGAGGTCATCGCCGAGCTGCCATGAAGAAGCAGGAAAAGACCAATGTGATGCGCCTGCTGGACCAGCACAAGGTGGCCTATGAGAGCCACTGCTACCTCGATACCGGCGCGGTGAGCGGGGCGGAGGTGGCGCAGGTGCTGGGGCAAGACCCCGCGCGCGTCTTCAAGACGCTCGTGACCGTGGGAAAATCCGGGCAGCACTATGTGTTCGTGATCCCGGTGCTGCAGGAGCTGGACCTCAAAAAGGCCGCCGCGGCCGCCGGAGAGAAGAGCATCGCCATGGTGAAGTCCAAGGAGCTGCTGCCGCTGACCGGCTACATCCACGGCGGCTGCTCGCCGGTGGGCATGAAAAAGCCCTTTCCCACCTTCCTCGACGAAAGCGCCCGCGCGCAGAGCGCCATTCTCTGCAGCGCCGGCAAAGTCGGCTACCAGGTGGAGCTGGCGCCCGCGGATCTGGCAAGGCTGATCCCGTTTTCCTGGGCGGAGCTCTGCGAATAAAAACGGCGCTCCGGCATTCTGGAGCGCCGCTGAAAAATTTTTTTTGCAATTTTTGTAACGAACCGGGCCTCTGCGACATAGACCAGACGAAAGAGGTGATGGTGATGGCGGATATGGATCAGGTCTATCGGGAGCACGCGCAGACGGTGTTCCGATTCCTGCTCGCAAAGACCGGCTCCCGGGAGCTGGCCGAGGAGCTGACACAGGAGACCTTCTACCAGGCGGTGCGCTCGATCGACCGCTACGACGGCTCGTGCCGGATCTCCACCTGGCTGTGCGGCATTGCGAAAAACCTCCTGTACGCCGAGTACCGCAGAGGCGAACAGACGCCGCTGCCGATGGAGCAGGCGCCGGAGCCCGCCGTGCCCTCCGCCGAGAATGCGGTGCTCGAGGGCCTTGGCCAGGAGGCGGTGCTCCGGGCCATCCACCGGATGCCGGAGCCGGCCCGGGAGCTGCTGCATCTGCGGCTGCTGGGCGGCCTGTCCTTCGCCCAGATCGGCAGCGTCATGGGCCAGTCCGAGAACTGGGCCAGAGTCACCTATTACCGGGCGAAAACAAAAATTGCAAAGGAGCTGAGCGAGGAATGAAAACGAATCTGACCTGCGGCATTGTGAGAGACCTTCTGCCGCTGTACGCCGACCGGCTGACCGGCGAGGAGAGCAGCCGGGCCATTGAGGCGCATCTGCAAAGCTGCGAGGACTGCCGCGCGATCTGGCGGCAGATGACCAACGCAGAGCCGGAGCCTCAGGCGGATCAGGCGGAGATCGACTATCTCAAAAAGGTGAAGCGCTCGAGAAAGCGGCTGCTGATCGGCGCGGCTGCGGCAGTGCTGGTCATCTGCCTGGGCGTTTTTGCCTGGGCCGCGATCCGGGCCGCCCGCCCGACGGTCGACTACGACGCGCAGACCAAGACCGTGATCATCTACGGCAAGTCCGGCTATGACAAGCTGACCCTCCCGGTGCAGACGGACGAGGCCAAGAACCTCGACGCGCAGGACGATCAGTTCCATCTTTCGGTCTACGTGCCGGCGCTGCGCATCGAGGAGCGCACGGGGCAGAGCGCGGCGGAGTTCCTGCCGGCCTTCCTCGAGCGCACCGACAAGAGCCTGGCCTTCCTGCGGGAGTATCTGGCAAAGAATGCGCCGGACTGCGACCCGAAGGAAAACGCAGCGAAATTTGTCGAGCTCACCATCCGCGCGGACGGCAGCTACGGCTATACGACCGACGAGGACCGCATCATTCTGGAGATCGGGAGTTTCTACTGGCACCGCGACACGCTGTACCTGCTCGCGCTCATGGACACCGAGACGGTGCAGTGGCAGCAGATCGGCTACAGCAGCTATCTGACCTTCTGCGTCAACCCCCACGGCGAGGCCCAGTTCATCGGCACGGAGGAAGCGAGCGACGCAGAAACCTATCGCAGCCTGGGCTGGAAGAATGACGGCACGCCGGAGGACAATCTGCGGCTGATCCACATCACGGCCTGGCTCGGTCTGCAAAAGGGCCTGACCGGCTGGGACACCACCTTTGACAGCCTGCCCGTCACGTACTTCGGCCTCTACACCGGGCCCGAGCAGGCGCGGCAGGGCAACGCCCTGAGCCCCGCGCAGGCCACGTCCTTCATCGCCTGGCTGAGCGAGCAGTACGGCTTCGAGGCCGTGAGCGCCTATTGCTTCGACCAGATGAGCTTCAAGGAGGCCTTCGGCGCCCCCTACAAGCAGGCCGCCTCCGCCTGGGCTGCCTGGCTGAACGAGACCTGCAAGGCGAACTGAGAACCTTCCGGCGTGCAGATTGCGCCGTCGGAATTTTCGTCAGATCGTTCAAAAGCCGCAGGGAATCCTGTCGGATTTCCGAGGATTTTTGGGCGATATGACGGAATATTCAGCAAGCAAGATGTACGCCGGGAATTGTGCGGTGTTGCCTTAAGTTGGAGGCAGATATGGAGCACAGCGAAACCAGCCGCGCAGACACCATGCAATACCGCCGGGACAAGGCCGGAAACCGCCTCTCCGTGCTGGGCTTCGGCTGCATGCGGCTGCCCCAGAAGGGCAGAAGCATCGACCTGGAAGAGACCGAGCGCGAGATCATGGAGGCCTACCGTCTGGGGGTGAACTATTTTGACACCGCCTACATCTACAGCGGCAGCGAAGCGGCCCTGGGCGAGATCGTAGAGCGCAACGGCATCCGCGACAGCATCCGCATCGCCACGAAGCTGCCGCAGTATCTGGTGGGCAGCCGGGCCGCGCTGGACCGGTATTTCGGCGAGCAGCTCTCCCGGCTGCGCACGGATCACATCGACTACTACCTCATGCACCACCTGACGGACATCGCCATGTGGGAGAAGCTCAAGGCCGTGGGCGTGATCTCCTGGCTCGAGGAGAAGAAGCAAAGCGGCGCCATCGGCGCAGTAGGCTTTTCCTACCACGGCAACACCGAGGGCTTTCTGAAGATCCTCAACGACTATGACTGGGACCTCTGTCAGATCCAGTACAATTACTTCGACGAATACGCCCAGGCGGGCGTGGACGGCCTGAAGGCAGCGGCGGCAAAGGGTATCCCGGTCGTCATCATGGAGCCGCTGCGGGGCGGCAAGCTGGTGGGCATGCTGCCCCAGCGCGCGAAGGAGGCCATGCAGCGCAGCGGGCGCGACTGGTCCCCGGCAGCCTGGGGCTTCCGCTGGCTCTACAACCAGCCGGAGGTCACGGTGGTCCTCTCGGGCATGAACTCGATGGACATGGTCCGCGAGAACTGCCGCACCGCAGCCGAGGCCGGCCCCGGCCAGCTCACGGCCGCGGATCTGGACGTGCTGCGCGAGGTCACCGAGCGCATCCGGGAGAAAGACAAGGTGGGCTGCACCGGCTGCCGCTACTGCATGCCCTGCCCCAAGGGCGTGGACATCCCCGGCACCTTCCGCTGCTACAACGCCATGTTCCTTGAGTCGCCCGGCCAAGGCCGCTTCGAGTATGCCCAGACCGTCGGACTCACCAAGGAGCCGGCCTTTGCCAGCCAGTGCGTCGGCTGCGGCAAATGCGAGGCCCACTGCCCGCAGGGGCTGCCGATCCGCGAAAAGCTGAAGGAGGCAGACAAGGCCCTGCGCCCGCTGCCGTACCGGCTGGGGATCGGGCTGGCCCGCAGGCTGATGTTCCGCAGGACAAAACGAAAGGAGAACCCGATATGAAAACCCTAGTTGCCTATTTTTCCGCCAGCGGCGTGACCGCCAGAGCCGCAAAGCGCCTTGCCGAGGCCGCAGGGGCTGACCTGTTTGAGATCGCCCCCGCCGTGCCCTACACCCGCGCGGACCTCAACTGGATGGACAAGAAGAGCCGCTCCACCGTGGAGATGAACGACCGCAGCTGCCGCCCGGCGATGGCCGCCGGGGTCCCGGATCTGGCGCAGTACGACCGCGTGTTCGTGGGCTTCCCGGTGTGGTGGTACCGCGAGCCGTCGATCATCGACACCTTCCTCGAAAGCGGCGACTTCTCCGGCAAGACCCTGATCCCGTTCTGCACCTCGGGCGGCAGCGGCCTGGGCGAGAGTGCCGACAATTTCCGCGCGCTGGCCCCCGGGGCCAAGGTGCTGGCGGGCAAGCGCCTCACGGGGCGCGACACGGCGGCCGCCCTGCGCAGCTGGGTCGAGTCGCTCTGAGCGCATGGACTACGTCTATCTGCTGCGCTGCGCGGACGGGTCGCTCTACTGCGGCTGGACGACGGATCTGGCCGGGCGCCTGGCCGCGCACAACAGCGGAAAAGGAGCAAAATACACCCGTTCCCGCCTGCCGGTGGAGCTGGTCTGGCACGAGTGTTTCTCCGACCGGCACGAGGCCCTGAGCCGGGAGTGGCACCTCAAGCGCCTGCCGCGCGCCGAGAAGCTGGCCCTGATCGCAAGGCCCACATCGCAAAAAGCTGTCGGGAGCAGTGCAGTTCGTTGAACCGAGCGCATTCCCAACCCCGTCATTGCGAACCAGTGCGCACACTGGTGTGGCAATCCGTTCCCCTGCCAACTCTC
>CADBKF010000018.1 GCA_902795195.1 Oscillospiraceae bacterium | reverse complement strand
CCGTCGACGGTACTTCTGTTGTCTTCTATAAGACCATCTATCGTACAGTCTGCATCAATCATCCTGGCTTCGATTTCCGACTCATATCCAATGATCTCATCGAAATGGTTCTCGATATATTTTTCGCTCATAGCGAGACAGACAAATTGAATCGACTGTAGATATCGCTCATCAAAATCCCGTCTCCAATGAAATGGAATATAGCAGCCTTCAATGATGAGGTTCTGTTTATTTTCGATCGCCGTCCTCACGATCTCCCGTATGATCGGCCACAGATACCCGGCGGATATTTGTATTTTTCGAGCATCTTTTGTGCCAGAAGCGTTTTTCCAGTGTGAGATGCACCCGTAATCAGTATGATCATTTTTTCCTCGTCAAGATTCAATTTGTCAGTATCGGTCTCCATATTCCTTTCGTGCTTCTGCCGTCCATTCAGTATGATTTGAAAAGGGCCCCTAATGCTTTTTGAACCGCTTGCGGTACTGCGCGGGGGAATAGCCGGTGACCTCGCGGAAGCATTTGATGAAGTAATTGGGCGTGTTGAAGGCCAGCTGCTCCGCGATCTCCTTCACCGGCAGGTCGGTGGACTCCAGATACACCTTGGCCCGCTCGATTTTTGCATAGCGGATGTAGAGAAACAGCGGAACGCCGGTCTCCTTTTTGAATTTCTCGGTCAGATAGTAGTCCGTGTACCCGGCCAGGGCGGCCAGGTCCGAGATGGAGATCTGCTTGTCCAGGCTCAGCTCGATGTAATCGCAGCATTTCTGGATGGCGGGCGAGTAGTTCGGGTTGGCGCGCAGGTGGTGCACCCGGTAGATAAAGTCGTGATACATGGTCAGCGCCAGGGCGCTCAGTTCTCCGGTGTCGTTGCTGTTGACGGCGGCCTCGATGTAGGAGTCGCCCAGGGCGTAGGCCAGCTCGGGGCTCAGCCCGCCCTCGATCGCGGCGCGGCTGACCAGCGTGGTGAACACGATGATGCTGATCCTGGCCTGCTGCAGCGGGTCGCGGCCCTGCACCGGGACGCCGGGGCTCAGGCTGCTGCTGACGTTCAGCGCGCGCTGGTAATTGATATCCCCGTTGCGTACCATTTTCAGCATGGCGCGCTCGGCCAGATAGACCTTTGAGCGGTCGCGCTTTTCCTGGTGCGCAGCCGCGCTGGCCACGCCGGCATTCGGCTCTGCCAGCACGCCCTGCACGTCGATCTGCTGCCCGGTCAGGATATTGTGCACCATCGTGACATAGCGGATGAAGATCGCGTGCGGAATCACCGGCATATTCGGCAGGCGGGCGATCAACGCACGGACCAGACCCGCGCGCGCAAAGGTGTTGGTATAGGGCCGAAGCGCGGCGCGAAGCTGCCCTTCCACCGGCGGGGTATAGAAGATCGGCCCCATCACGAAAATCAGACTCTGTTTGCGCTCCGTTTCCAGCGTGAGGGCCCATTGCATGCCGATGGGCGATCCGATCAGAAGCGGGGCGCTTACTTGCGCGCGCAGGTAGGAGAGGGCCTTCTCGATCCCGCCGAACATCCGGAAGCAGCCCTCGAGCACGGCCCGCTCCTCCTCCGGGCAGGAGGTGGCAATGAAGCTGCCGTCGGAGCCATAGGTCCAGACATAAAACTTTTCATTCGGCGGAAGCGTCGCCTCCAACAGCAGCAGGTTTTGCTCACTGCGTGTAATCTGTCCTTCCATCGCTCTGCCGGCTCCTTTCCATTCCTCTGTATAATCATTATAACAGGCCGGAGAAAAAAAGCAAGAGTTTTCCGGAATGAGTGTAACTTTTTCGGAACGGCTGGCTTTACGGAGATTCGCATTTCCCTTATAATAGCGTCAGAAGATACAAGGAGGACGGACGATGAAAGCGATCTCTTTGAAGACAGAAAACCTGCGCGATCCGATCGGGATCGGCGCCCTGCAGCCCCGGCTGAGCTGGCTCTGTTCGGACGGACTGCGGCAGACAGCCTTTGCGGTCCGCGCCTGCCTGGGCGAGACAGAAATCTGGAGCAGCGGCCATGTGCAGAGCGCAGAGATGTCCGTTGTGTTTCCGGGGCCCCTCCGCAGCCGGGACCGCATCGGCTGGCAGGTGCGCCTCTGGGATGAAAGCGGCGCACCCGGCCCCTGGAGCGAGGAAGCCTTCTTCGAGATGGGGCTTCTGGAGAGAAGCGACTATATTGCAGGCTGGATCAACCCTGAGCCGGACTGCGATCCGGAAGCGCACAAGCCTGCAAGCTATCTGCGCAAACGCTTTCTGCTGGACGGCGGCGCGCAGTCGGCGCGGCTGTATGTGACGGCGCACGGCCTTTACGAGGCGTGGATCAACGGCCGGCGTGTGGGAGATTTCGTCCTGGCCCCCGGCGCGTCGAGCTATGACAAGCGCCTGCACGTGCAGACCTACGACGTTTCCGCGCTGCTGCAGGCGGGCGAAAACGAGGTGCTGGTGATCCTGGGCGACGGCTGGTACCGCAGCTGCTCCGGCGTGGACGGCGACCGGAACCTCTACGGCGCGGATGTGGCGCTCTACTTCCAGCTCGAGGCCGACGGAAGGCCCGTGTGCCTCTCGGACGAGACCTGGGAGGCCACGCAGGAGGGCCCGATCCGCAGCAACGATATGCAGCAGGGCGAGGTCGTGGACGCGCGGCGTGAGCCTATGACCGGCTGGCACGGCGTGAAGCCTGCAAGCTTCGGAACCGAAACCCTCTGCTGCGCCGACTGCGTGCCTGTCACCGAGCACGAGCGCTTTGACGGCATGCTGATTCGCACGCCGAACGGCGAGACCGTGATCGACTTCGGGCAGAATCTGGCCGGCTATGTCGAATTCGAGCTGACCGCCCGCGCGGGCGACACGATCACCCTGACCCACGGCGAGACGCTCGACGAAAACGGCAATTTCACGCAGGAGAACTTCCAGGACCGGAAGCGCCACAAGGAGGGCGGCACCCGGCAGCAGGTGATCTACACCTGCAGGGAGGGCCTGAATCATTATAAGACAAAATTTTCCATCTGGGGCTTCCGCTACGCGAAGCTGGAAGCAAGCGCGGAGCTGACCGATGCCCGCTTTACCGCCGTCGCGGTCTACTCCGACATGGAGCGGCTGGGCTGGTTCGACTGCGACAACGCCGAGGTCAACCGGCTCGTGGAGAACACGCTGTGGAGCATGAAGTCCAATTTCTGCGACGTGCCCACCGACTGCCCCACCCGCGAGCGGGCAGCCTGGACCGGCGACATGGGCGTGTTCATCGACACCGGGCTCTATCTGATGGACTGCGTGCCCGTGGTGCGCAAGTGGCTGGGCGAGTGCCGGCTGAATCAGTACCCGGACGGCAAGGTGGCAAACATCGCGCCGAGAAACAACCGTCCCACCTTCACGACCGAGCTGCTTGCCGGCTCCGTGGGCTGGGGCGACGCCGCGATCCTGGTCCCCTGGGCGATCTGGCTGCGCACCGGCGACAGGCGGATCTTGGAGGAAAACGCCGACATGATGCGCCGCTGGTATGCGTATCTGCAAAGCCGCGCCGCCAGCAAGCAGCCGGCCGTGGACGTGAGCGCGATCCCCGAGCAGTACCGGACCATGCTGAAAAACCTGCCGCCGGAGGCGCTGCAGGAGATGATGAAGAAGTTTGCCCCGCCCAAGGGCCCGGAAAACCCCTACGCCGAGTTTGCCATCGAGACCGGCACGGACTACGGCGAGTGGTGCGAGCCGGACGTGGACGCCATCGGGCAGATGGGCAAGCCGCAGAGCAAGGTCGCAACCGCGTATTACGCGCTGTCCGGCAGACTGCTTGGCGAGATTTCCGGCCTTCTGGGCGACCAGACCGCGGCTGCGGCATACGCCGCCACGGCCGAGGGCGCCAAAAAGGCATTCCGTTTCCTGGCCGCGCCGGAGGGCAAAATCGTCTCCGACCGGCAGGCCGAATATGTCCGCGCGATCGACTTTGACCTGCTGGACGAGGCGGAAAAGCGGCAGGCCGCCGCAGCGCTCAACGAGCTGGTGGTCCGCAGCGGCTATCATCTCAACACGGGCTTTCTCTCCACACCGCAGCTCTGCCCGGTGCTGGCCGAGTACGGCTACACGGAGACCGCCTACCGCCTGCTGCTGCAGGACACGCTGCCGAGCTGGCTGTACGAGGTCCGGCACGGCGCGACCACGATCTGGGAGGAATGGGACGGTGTGAACGAAAGGGGCGAGGTCAAGGCCTCTCTCAACCACTATTCCAAGGGTGCGATCTGCGGCTGGCTCTTCTCCGGCGTCTGCGGCATCCGCGTCGCGCGCGGCAAAATCGAGATCAAGCCGCAGCCCAACCCGCTGCTGGGCCGCGCCGAGGCCCGCTATCGCTCGCCGCTGGGCGAGATCGTGAGCGGCTGGCACTATGAGAAGGACGGAACCGTCCGTTATCACGTCGTCATTCCGGCCAACGCGGAAGCCGGCGTCACGCTGCCGGACGGGAGCACCCGCACGCTCGGCCCGGGCGAACATCATCTGTGAGCAAACCCCTGAACATAAAAACCAAAAAAACAAAAAGGAGAATCGAACCATGGCAAAAGAAAAACTCACTGCAAGCCAGCTCGACGGCGTCCAGTATCGCCGCGCAAAGCTCTGGCAAATCATCCTCGTGGCCTTCAACGCCTTCAACGGCATGGCTATGTACTTCCTCATCGGCCTGGCCAGCTACTCGGCCAGCATCGGCTACGGCATCGCGACCCTGGTGGTCGGCGGCCTTCTGACCTTCACCCGTATTTTTGACGCCATCACCGACCCGCTGCTTGCCTTCCTGTATGACCGCGTGAACACCCCGTTCGGCAAGGTCCGCCCCCTGATGATCCTCGGCTGGGTCATCCAGAGCGCCGGCGTTCTGTGCCTGTTCAACTTCTTCTCCAGCAAGGGCCACGGCATTCCGGTGTTCCTGGCCTGCTATATGCTCTATGTCATCGGCTATACCATCGTGAACATGACCGCGCAGACCCTGCCCGCGCTCATGACCAACGATCCCAAGCAGCGCCCCACCGTCGGCGTGTGGCAGACGGCCCTGAACTACATCACCCCGATGGCGCTCAACATTGTGGTCTACACCGTGCTGATGCCCTCCTTCGGCGGCAGCTTCAATCAGACCTTCCTGAACGTCGTGACCTGGCTGTGCGTCGGCATCTCCTTCATCGGCGTCGTCCTGGTGTGCATCGGCATCTCCGCCTACGACAAGCCCGAGAACTTCAAGGGCATCGGCAAGCGCGAGCGCCTGAAGTTCAAGGATATGTGGAACGTTCTGTCCAAGAACAAGCCCCTGCAGAGCTACATCATCTCCGCCTCCTCCGACAAGATCGCCCAGCAGGCCGCCTCGGCCTCCATCGTGAGCACCATGCTCAACGGCATCCTGATCGGCGACATCGGCCTGGGCACCACGCTCAGCGCCATCGGCATGTTCCCCTCCATCATCTTTGCGATCCTGGGCGCCCGCTATGCCGGCAAGCACGGCAACAAGGAGTCCATCGTTGCCTGGACCCGCTACAGCATCCTGGCCAACATCGCCATGATCGTGTTCTTCATCATCACCCGCTTCACCGTGGGCACCACGGCGATCTCCGGCTCGATCGCCTTTAAGATGATCTTCGTCTTGCTGACCTTTGCGGTCAACGGCTTCTCCATGGGCGTCACCACCGCCAACACCGGCTTCATGGCCGACCTCATCGACTATGAGCTCGACCGCAGCGGCAAGTACATCCCGGCCGTCGTCTCCGGCACCTACAGCCTGATCGACAAGATCGTCTCCTCCTTCTCCGCCGCCATCGCCACGGCCTGCGTGGCCCTGATCGGCTACACCGCCACCATGCCCCAGCCGGACGATCCTGCGACCTCGGGCGTGTTCTGGATGACCCTGTTCCTCCGCTTCGGCCTGGCAATTCTGGGCTTTATCTGCACGCTGCTGGCCATGCGCAGCTGCAAGCTCGACAAGGCTGAGATGGTGAATGTGCAGAAGCGCATCGCCGAGAAAAAGGAAGCTGCCAAGCAGGAGCTTGCCGAAAACGCCTGAGAAAGGAGCGCCCGCAAAATGCGCAACATCACAGTATTAACCGACGGCTGGTTCTTCGGAAGGGCCCGCGAACACACGGGGGAAGCGGTCACGCTTCCCCACACCTGGAACGCCGTGGACGGCCAGGACGGCGGCAACGACTATTACCGCGGCACCTGCTGGTATCGGCGGGCGCTGTCTGCCGAGGAGACCAAAGGCGAGCGGCTGTTTCTGGAGCTCGGCGGCGCGGCTCACAGCTGCGAGGTGTTCCTCAACGGCGAAACGCTCTGCCGGCATGAGGGCGGCTACGCCGCCTTCCGTGTGGAGCTGACCGGGCACCTGCAGGAGAACAACCTGCTGGAGATCTCCGTGGACAATTCCGACTCGGATCACGTCTATCCCCAGAAGGCCGACTTCACCTTCTACGGCGGCCTCTACCGCGACGTGAAGCTGATCTCCGTCCCCGCGGAGCACTTTGAGCTCTTGAAGGACGGCACGCCCGGCATCAAGGTCACGCCGGTGGTCGACCTGGAGAAGAAGACCGCGACCGTCACCGTCGAAACCTGGCACAACGGCAAATCGGTGGACATCACCGTGAACGGTGAGACGAAGACCGTCGAACGCACGGCCGAATTTGTCATCGAAAACGTGCGCCTCTGGGACGGCGTGGACGATCCCTACCTCTACACCGCAGCGGCGAAGCTGCCCTCCGGCGACGAGGTCTCGACCCGCTTCGGCTGCAGGGTCTTCGCCTGCGACCCCGAGAAGGGCTTCTTCCTCAACGGCAGAAGCTACCCCCTGCGCGGCGTGAGCCGCCACCAGGACCGCAAGGGCAAGGGCAACGCCCTGTCCTATGAGGATCACGCCGCCGACATGGCGATCATCCGGGAGCTCGGCGCCAACACCCTGCGCCTGGCCCACTACCAGCACGCGCCGGAATTCTACGACCTGTGCGACGAAAACGGCATCGTCGTCTGGGCCGAGATCCCGTACATCACGATGCACATGAAGAACGGGCGGCAAAACACGCTCGACCAGATGCGCGAGCTCATCACCCAGTGCTACAACCACCCCTGCATCGCGGTCTGGGGCCTGTCCAACGAGATCACCGCTGCCAGCGCCGTCAATGAGGATTTGCTGGAAAACCATCGGCTTTTGAACGAGCTCTGTCACAAAATGGACCCGACCCGCTTGACAACGATGGCAAATGTGTTTATGCTGGAGATAGACAGCCCGATCCTCGAGATCCCGGACATCAACAGCTACAACCTCTATTTCGGCTGGTATCTGGGCGAGCTCGGGCAGACCGACGAGTTCTTCGACGAGTACCACGCCAAATACCCCGACCGCGTGATCGGCTTTTCCGAGTACGGCGCGGACGCCAACCCCGCCTTCCACAGCGCCCGCCCCGAGAAGGGCGACTACACCGAGGAATACCAGGCGCTCTATCATGAGCACATGCTCCAAATGATCGAGGCCAGGCCTTACCTCTGGGCCACGCACGTCTGGAACCTCTTCGACTTTGCCGCCGACGGCCGCGACGAGGGCGGCAAGCACGGCGAAAACCAGAAGGGCCTCGTCACCTTCGACCGCAGCCTGCGTAAGGACGCGTTCTGGCTCTACAAGGCCGCGTGGAACAAGGCCGAGCCCTTCGTGCACCTGTGCGGCAAGCGCTACGTCAACCGCTGCGAGGACACGACCGAGATCAAGGTCTACTCCAATCAGCCGGAGGTCCGGCTCTACGTGGACGGCACGCTGATCGGCGCGCAGACGGGCAAAACCGTGTTCCGTTTCGCGGTCCCGCTGCTGGGCGAGCACCTGATCCGCGCCGAGGCAGGGCAGAGCGCCGATACGATGTGCATCCGCCGTGTCAGCGAGCCGGATGAGAGCTACATCTTCAACAAGGCCGCCGCCTCCGTCACCAACTGGTTCGACGCAGACGAGGTTGACCCCAGCTGCTTCTCGATCAATGACACGCTGGGCGAGATCCGCCAGCATCCCCAGGCCGGGGCGATCGTGAACGCCATGATGGCCAAGGGCGCCTCTGAGCGCGGCGACGTGGCGGACGCCGTGAAGGACAACCCCGCGCTGCAGCGGATGATGGGCCGCATGACCATGCTGAGCCTGCTCAAGCAGGGCGGCGCCGACGAGGAAAGTATCAAACAGCTCAACCGCGTTTTGCAGGGAATCAAAAAATGAAAACCTACGTACAACAGATCATGCTGGGCACTGTGACCGGAAGCGAGGCACAGGCCCGCCAAACCTTACAAAGCATCAAGGCCGCCGGATACGACGGCCTTGAGCTCAATCGCTTCATGATCCACCCAAGCTCCCTCATGGTGCGGCTCATGACCCGCGCCGCCGGGATGCCCACCGGCAAGGGCGGCAATCTCGACTGGCACAGCCTGCTCAAAGAGGCAGGGCTTTCTGTTGCAAGCCTGCACGCCGATCTCGGCAGCCTCGAGCGCGAGCCGGAGGCCGTCATCGAAGAAGCGAAACGCTACGGCACGGACAAGGTGGTCATCACCGGCATGTACCGCTTCGACTACAGTGACGAAGCAGCCGTTCAGGCGCTGGCAAAGCGCCTGAACCAGGCCGGCAAAACGCTGAAAGAGGCCGGCCTTGCGCTGCTCTACCACAACCACAACGTGGAGCTGCTGCAGGTAAGGCCCGGCCTTCGCGCCTATGACGTCCTGCTGGGGGACACCGACCCCGTCTGCGTGAACTTTGAGTTTGACAGCTACTGGTTCACCGACGGCGGCGCGGATGCAAAGCTGTGGATGAAGCGGCTGGGCAGCCGCATGAAGCTCTGGCACATCAACGACCGCGGCAGCCGCCAGACCGGCCCCGCCATGACGCCGATTCTGAAGGCCGACAGCATGGAGCTCGGCACCGGCAGCATGGACCTGGACGGGATGAAGCAGCTCGCGCTGGAAAACGGCGTCGAGGCCGTCGTGCTGGAGAGCCACAAAAACTGGATCAATAAGGACCCCATTGCCAGCCTGAGGCTGAGCGCCGAGTGGCTGCATCAACATATCTGAAAAGGAGCCCGCAGGCATGAACTACTACTGTAATCCGCTCAATGTCAACTACCGCTACCAGTTTAACGCCGACCCGCGGCTGCACGGAAAGCTGCAGATCTGCCGCGAGGCGGCGGACCCGTCCATGATCCGGTTCCACGGACGCTATTACATCTTTGCGTCCATGACTCTGGGCGTCTGGGTCTCGGACGATCTGGCGCACTGGGAAAACCACCGCCTGCCCGAGGGGCTTCCCTTCTACGACTATGCGCCGGACGTGCGCGTGCTGGGCGACTGGGTCTACTTCTGCGCCTCCTCCCGGGACCACAACTGCGACCGCTGGCGCACCAAGGATATTCTGAACGGACCCTATGAGAAGATCGAGGGCAATTTCCCGTTCTGGGACCCCAATCTGTTCATTGACGACGACGGGCGCATCTATTTCTACTGGGGCTGCTCCAACGCAACACCGATCTACGGCGTGGAGCTCGACCCCGAGACCATGCTGCCCAAGACCGAGCCCAAGGCCATGATCGAGGGCCACCCCTTCGAGATCGGCTTCGAGCGCGTGGGCGAAAACAACAGCACCTTTCCCGCCTCCGAGGCGGAGATCGACGCGAAATACAAGGCCTTCCACGAGGCGCAGGGCATCCCCGAGAGCATGATCCCCGAGGAGGTCAAGCCGCTCATCCGCGGCATGTTCTCCAACCGGCCCTACATCGAGGGCGCCTGGATGGACAAGCACGAGGGAAAATACTATCTCCAGTACGCCTGCCCCGGCACCCAGTACAACACCTATTCTGACGGCGTCTATGTGAGTGAAAATCCCCTCGGCCCCTTCCGCCTGGCCGAGAACAACCCCTATTCCTACAAGCCCGGTGGCTTCCTGCCCGGCGCCGGCCACGGCTCCACGATGGAGGATCAGCAGGGCAATCTCTGGCACGCGGCCACCATGCGCATCAGCAAAAACCACGACTTTGAACGCCGCGTGGGCCTGTGGCCTGCCGGCTTTGACGCTGACGGCGAGCTCTTCTGCAACCAGCGCTACGGCGACTGGCCGATGGCCGTCTCCGGAAGCAAGGACGATCCCTGGCGGGGCCCCGAATGGATGCTGCTGAGCGCCGGCAAGGCCGCCTCGGCCTCCTCCTGCGTGCCCGGCTTCGGGCCGGAGAAGACCACCGAGGAGAACGTGCAGACCTGGTGGCAGGCCGCCTCCAACTCCCGCGACGAGTGGCTCTGCGTCGATCTGGGGAAGGCCTTCGACGTCCACGCGGTCCAGATCAACTTTGCCGACGGCAAGCTGGACCTCCCCTGCCCCGGCGAGATCCGCCCCGGCTCCCAGGCCCGCTACATTGAGGAAGCCGATCACGCGACCCAGTGGAAGCTCGAGGGCAGCCTCGACGGCGAAGGCTGGTTTGTCATCGAGGACAAGTCCGAGGCTGAGACCGACCTCAGCCACGACCTGATCGTCCGGCCCGACGGCTTTGCCTGCCGGTATCTGCGTCTGAGCAGCATGGCCGTGCCCTACGACCAGAAGCCCTGCATCTCCGGCCTGCGCGTGTTCGGCCTGGGCGACGGAGAACAGCCCGCAGCGCCGGCATTTACGGCGGAGCGGGTCAACGATCTGGACATGAAGGTGGAAATCGCACCGCAGGAAAACACCGTCGGCTACAACATCCTCTTTGGCAGCAGCCCCGAGAAGCTCTATCACAGCTGGATGGTCTTCACCCCGGGCGCGCACCGTGTCGGCGCGCTGATCCGGGACCGCGGCTATTTCGTCCGCGTGGATGCCTTCAACGAAAGCGGCATCACCGAGGGCGCCTGCATCCGGCTGAGCTGAGGCGGGCGTTGATCTGACCTGGAGCGCCGCGTTCTGCGATCATTCCCATCTATGGAAGGCGCTTCGATGCGCGCGGCAAGGCGCAAGGAGGAAGCAGCATGGCGGCATTTCTTGAGACAAATGTTTACAGCTTTCGCGGCACGGTGCTCATCTACGGGGCCTGCCTGCCGGAGGTCGCGCCGGAGGGGTTCCGGCGCCTGGCGGCGCAGGCGGACGGGGCCTTTGCGCTCTGCCTGGAGCGGGACCACCTGAACATGGCGATCACCAAGCTGACCGCGATCCTCGGCACCGGGCAGGTGGAGCGCATCCTGTTTGCCACGGTCGACCGCTCGCCGCACTGCACCCAGATGCACTATATGACCCACGAGATCGAGCGCATCCTCCCGGCGCATATCCCGATGGAGAGCTATGTCGTTGCGGGCGACCGGCCCGTCCGCATCTCGCCCGAGGCGATCGAGCGCTCAAAAAGCCTTGCGCTGCTCGAGCAAATGCTTGCAGCGAGCCTGCCGGACGCCGGGACGGAACGGCGCCAATCATCCTGACGCGCGGGAGGGCGCTGAGATGAACTATCTGCGATCCATCGCGCTGCGGGAGACGCCCCAGCGGGATCTGTATCTGCACGACATCCCCGCGGTGCAGCAGCTGCTGCGAGGCGAGCCCATGGTGTTCACCAGGCCCGTGACGATGTTCGTCGGGGAGAACGGCACCGGCAAATCCACGATCCTGGAGGCAATCGCCGTGGCCATGGGCTTCAACGCCGAGGGCGGCGGCCGGGAGCACCGCTTTTCCACCCGGGACTCCCACTCCGAGCTGTGGCGGCTGCTGGCCACGGTGAAGACCGTCAGCCCGGACGACGGCTTCTTTCTGCGGGCGGAGAGCTTCTACAATACCTCCAGCTACATCGACCAGAGCGGCAGCCGCCTGGGCCGCTACGGCTACCGGCAGCTCCACACCCGCTCCCACGGGGAGGCCTTTCTGGCGCTGGTGCAGAACCGCTTTGAGGGCCACGGCCTGTATCTGCTCGACGAGCCGGAGGCGGCTCTGTCGCCGCAGCGGCTGCTGTCGCTGCTGGTGGCGATCCACGACCTTGTGGCGCTGGATTCCCAGTTCATCATCGCCACCCATTCGCCCATCGTCATGGCCTTCCCGGGCGCGGAGATCAAACTCTTCGACGAGAGCGGCGTGCGCAGCGTGGACTACCGCGACACGGAGCACTACCGGATCACCCGGCAGTTCATCAACGACCCGGAGAGAATGCTGAACTATCTGTTTGCAGAGGACTGAGGCTTGCATATGGTGAAAGAAATCATGAGGGACCCGATCTTTCTCGGGCGCAAATCGAGAGACGCGGGCGCGCCGGATCTGCCGATCGCGCAGGATCTGCTGGACACCCTGGCCGCCCACAAGGACGGCTGCGTCGGCATGGCCGCGAACATGATCGGCCAGTCGGTGCGGATCATCGCCTTCGACAACGAGGGCAGCTATATGGTGATGCTCAACCCCGAGATCGTCAAGGCCGCCGGCCTGTATGAGACCGAGGAGGGCTGCCTGTCGCTGGACGGCACGCGCAAAACAAAACGCTACCGCTCCATCAAGGTGCGCTACCAGAATGAGAGCCTGCAGACCCGCCTCAAGACCTTCACCGGCTGGACGGCGCAGATCATCCAGCACGAGATCGACCACTGCAGCGGGATTTTGATCTGAGACGAAGAAAGCGGAACGACATGAGCCTATACGCGATCGGAGATCTGCACCTGCACTTTCAGTCCGAGTGCAAGGCGCCCATGCAGCGCACGGAGCGCATCTGGCGGAACCACGAGGCGGTCTTTCGCAGAAACTGCGAAAAGCTGCTCACAGACCGCGACACCCTCGTGCTGGCGGGCGACCACAGCTGGGGGAAAAACCTGGCCCAGTGCGAACAGGATCTGGAATACATCATGGCCCTGCCCGGCCGGAAGATCCTGCTGCGGGGCAACCACGACATGTTCTGGGACGCTGGAAAGACCGAACAGCTGAACGCGCGCTACCGGGGCCGCCTGGAATTTTTGCAGGGAAACTACTTTACCTATCGGGACTATGCGCTCGTCGGGAGCAAGGGCTACTGCTTTGAGGGGCCGTTCTACCTCGACCGCAGGGGCCGGATCGTCGGCTGGGACGAGGAAGCGGAGGCCAAGGCGGAGAAGATCGTGCAGCGCGAGCTCGGCCGGCTGCGCGCCTCCTTCGAGGCAGCGCGCAGGGACGGACACAACAAATTCATCATGTTCCTGCACTACCCGCCCACGTCGATCCTCGAGCGCCGCAGCGCGTTCACGGACCTGGCCGAGGAATACGGCGCGCATCAGGTGATCTACGCCCACAGCCACGGCGAGGCGCGCTTCCACAACAGCATCGAGGGCGAGTTCCGCGCGATCCGGTACACGCTCGTTTCCGGCGACTGCCTGCGCTGGCTGCCGCACAAGGTACTCGACTGAGGGCCGGCCCTTTGCAGGCGATCCACACACAAATGGAGGGACTGCCAAGATGAACATGCTCGAAGCGATCCGGAGCAGACGAAGCGTGCGCAGCTTTGACGGCACGGCGCTGCGGCCGGAGGATGCAAAAAAACTCCTGGATTTTGCCGAAAAGGTCGAGAATCCCTACGATCTTCCGATCGAATGGCGGATTCTGGACGCGAAAAAGCACGGGCTTTCCAGCCCGGTGATCGTCGGGACGGACTGCTACATCGCAGGCAAGCTGCGCCGCGTTCCCCACGCGGAGGAGGCCTTCGGCTATACCTTTGAGAAGGTCGTCCTGTTTGCCGAGCAGCTCGGGATCGGGACCACCTGGATCGCCGGCACGATGAAGCGCGACGCCTTTGAAGCCGCGATGCGGGTCGCGGACGACGAGGTCATGCCCTGCGTCAGCCCCCTGGGCTATCCGGCGAAGAAGATGTCCCTGCGCGAGAGCCTGATGCGCAAGGGGGTCAACGCCGACAGCCGTCTTCCGTTCTCCACGCTGTTCTTTGACGGCTCGTTTGAACGGCCTCTGACAGAGGAAGCCGCCGGGCGGCTTTCCGGCGCCCTGGAGGCGGTGCGCCTGGCGCCCTCGGCTGTGAACAAGCAGCCCTGGCGTGTCGTTCTTGCGGGAGAAACGGCGCATTTTTACGAAAAACGAGGCCGCGGCTACGACGACGGCGCGTGGGACATTCAGAAGATCGACCTGGGCATCGCGCTGTGCCATTTTGAGCTTGGGGCGGCTGAGCTCGGGGTGAAGGCGGGCTTTGAGATCGCCGACCCAGGGATCAAGGTCCCGGAGGACACCGAGTACATCGCGTCCTTCCGCTGCCGGTGAGAACGTCGGAGGAACAGGAGGCAATATGGACCTTTACATCATCCGCCACGGCCAGACGGAGCTCAACAGCCGCCAGGTGCTCCAGGGCCGGAGCGACTATCCCCTGAACGAGGCCGGGATCGCCCAGGCGCAGGCCGCCGCCGAGCGCCTGCGGGGCATCCGCTTTGACCATGTCTTCACCAGCCCCCTGCGCAGGGCCGTGCAGACTGCCGGGATCGTCGCGCCGGGGAGCCGCCCCGTCGTGGATGCGCGGCTGATCGAGATGGATTACGGCCCCTATGAGGGCGCGGGGCTCCGGGCGCTGCCGCAGGAGGTGCTGACCTTCTTTCAGGACTTTGCCCACAACCCGGCGCCCGCCGGGATGGAGCAGCTGCACAGCGTGGTGGCCCGGGCCGGCGACTTTCTGGAGGCGGTCCGGGGCCTGGAGGGCAACCTTCTGGTCTCCACCCACGCCATCGCCATGAAGGGACTGCTCGAATACCTGACGCCGGGCTCCAACGGGGCCTACTGGTCCAAGTACATCGGAAACTGCGCGGTTTATCTCACCGAATACCGGGACGGAGCCTACAGCGTCCCCAGAGAATGGTAAGAGGCCGCCCTCCGGACGAGGATCCGCAGACGGAAACAGAGGCGATTGGATGCACGACATTTGGAATCCCTGGCACGGCTGCAAAAAGTGCAGCGAAGGCTGCCAGAACTGCTATATGTATTTTCTCGACGCCCGGCGTGGCGGGGATGGCGCGGAGATCTACCGGACAAAGTCCGGCTTCCGCTATCCGCTCAGCCGCGACCGCAGCGGGCGATACAAGGTCCAAAGCGGCGAGATGCTCCGCGTCTGCATGACCAGCGATTTCTTCCTCGCGGAGGCCGATCCCTGGCGGAGCGAGGCCTGGGAGATCATGCACCAGCGGCCGGACGTCAAGTTTTTCCTGCTGACCAAGCGGCCGGAGCGGGTGGCGGAGCAGTTGCCCTGGAACTGGGGCGAGGGCTGGGAAAACGTGATGCTGAACGTCAGCTGCGAAAACCAGCGCCGCGCCGACGAGCGCATCCCGATCCTGCTGCGCCTGCCGTTCAAGCACAAGGGCATCATGTGCGCGCCGCTGATCGGGCCGGTCAGCATCCGGGCCTATCTGCCGTCCGGGCAGATCGAGCAGGTGCTCTGCGACGGCGAAAACTACGGCGGGGCCAGGCCCTGCCACTACGAGTGGGTCAAGGCCCTGCACGATGAGTGCTTCGCGGCCAACGTGACCTTCACCTTCTGCGGCACCGGCCGCTGCTTTGTCAAGGACGGAAAGACCTACCGCCTTGAGGGCAGCGTCCAGACGCAGCAGGCCCGGAAGTCCGGCCTGAGCTTTCTCGGAAAGCCGATGGAGTTCCGCCTGACCGACGAATGGGGCCACCCGATCCCGGAGGATGCTCTCTACAAGCCGTACTTCGGCCCGCGCTGCCAGAGCTGCGGCATGCAGCAGACCTGCAACGGCTGCAGCCGCTGCGGCAAATGTGGGGGCTGACCCCGCGCGCCTGAACCGGCAGCCTTTGGATATACTGAACAGACCGTTTTCCCTCCATCGGGAAAACGGTCTGTTCATGTTTCGAAAAGGTGTTTCCGATGCGCGGAGCACCCGGCGAGCGAAAAAGCCCCCAAGTCTGTCATTGCGAACCAGTGCCGCAGCACTGGTGTGGCAATCCGTGCCCCCCAAAAGAGTGCAGGGACAGCAGATTTCCGTCCCTACAGGTGCAGTGAGGAACATACCGTAGTGGCCGATGCCCACATCGGCCATAAAGGTGCGGTACGCAGTGTGGCATTATGGCCGATGTGGGCATCGGCCACTACGGATGCATTCTCCAGCAGGTGATTATTTCCAACCCTGGCGCTTCCGTCACCCGGTCCTGCCTCCGGCGGCCCTGTTTTCTTTGCTTCTTGGCCAAAGAAAACAGGGGAAAAGAAAGGCCGCTTTCCTTCTCGGAAGCTTTCCCGGCAACCATCGTACCGTTGGGCGGGTCGAGGTCTTTTGGGTACCTGGGAAGGATCTGACTGTTGTTCTATTTCCGCGCCCGCGCTGGCTTTGGCACGAGCGGGGTGCTCTGCTCCATCGCCCCATATCCGAGTGCCGTATGAAATTTCGTCAAAATCCGTTACGCAAACTTTTTGACAGTCTGAAATGACCGTTTTTGCAGCGTTCTATTCGCCGCAGTATTGCCGGATCGCTTCGGAGGCGAAGGCGGCGGCGCCGGGGCCGCCGGCTTTGTCGATGTTTTCCGTGAACTCTCCTCCGCTGCCATACATCTTGCCGAGTTGTGCGAAAATCTTGTTCGTGCAGGTGTAGTAGTGCTCGGTGATGTAGTTCTGCACCCGTTGAGCCTGGACCTGGGCCTCCGGCGCGGCAGGATCGCTGTCTTTCATGGAGCCGAATTCCGCCAGCAATGCCATCAGGCCGTCGCCGGTCTGCTTGATCTCATCCAGCGTTTTGCCGCTGTTCTTCTGTTCGAACTCCTTATATTCCGGCGTTGCGCCCCAGGATTTTCTGGCCTGCGCCGCGTAGTCCTCCAGCTTTTTCTTGTCAAACGCCTCAAAATCCATAGAAACTCCTCCTGTCAGCTTTACGGTCTTTGCCATGCGGATCAGATTGTCGATGTGCTCCCGTTTCAGGGTCAGAAGCTCGATCTGCTGCTCGAGCGCCTTGTTCCGGTCAAAGGCCGGGCTCTCCAGAATCCGTTTGATCTCCTTGAGCGGAAACTCCAGCTCCCGGAACAGCAGGATCTGCTGCAGCCGCTCGAGTGCAGCGTCGTCATACAGCCGATACCCGGCCTCGGTGTACCGCGTCGGCGGCAGCAGACCGATGTCGTCATAATACTGCAGCGTCCGGATGGAAACCCCGGTCAGAGCTCGCACCTCGTGCACCGTCAACATAGAAGCTCAGCTCCTTTCGCATGGATATTATAAACTATCACGTTGCGTGAGAGTCAAGCGTTTTTTTGGAAACTGTCTGAACAAAGGACCGACTGGATGAGGAAGGAGCGCAAACGCCTCGCTCGCCAGGCGCTGCGCGGAGGCTGCGGCATCCGCGGCTCCGATAAAAACTACGCCTTGCTGCACGCTGCGATCACATCGTCGGCGATCTGCCAGTAGATGCTGCGGGCGCCCTCGAAGTCGCTGTTGATGGCGATCAGCAGGGCCAGGTCCGGCACGGCGATGATGTACTGCCCGAAATGGCCCTGGGCGACGAAGGCCTCGTGCCCGTCAAAGCTGCGCAGCCACCACTGATAGCCGTAGCGCGCGCCGTCGGAGGCGCGCGTGGCCTGGGTGGTCGTGGAGGCTTCGACCCAGTCGGCGGGCACGAGCTGCCGGCCCTGCCAGAGGCCGCCGTCTAAGTACAGCAGGCCGAAGCGGGCCAGGTCGAGCGTCGTCATATAAAAGCCGTTGCCGCCGTCGCCGACGCCCTCGGGCGCGGTGCCCAGCCCGGCGCTGGTCATGCCGAGCGGCGCGAAAAGGACCTGCTGCGCGTAGTCGCCCAGGGGCATTCCGGTGGCCTGCTCCAAAACCGCGCCCAGCAGATGCGTGTTGCCGGTGGAGTAGTCAAAGCTCGTGCCGGGGTCCGTATAGATCGGCAGCGCGAACAGGTAGTCCAGCCAGTTCTCCGACGCGCGCCAGTCGTACCAGATCGAGCTGTCCGTCGATGCGATGCCGGAGGTGTGCGTCAGCAGGTGGCGGAGCGTGATGTCCGCCCAGCGCGGATCGGCCGCCGACCGCAGCGCCGGAAAGTAGTCCGCCAGCGGAGCGTCGATGTCCTCCAATTCGCCCCGCGCCAGCGCAATCCCGACGAGCGCGCTCGTGATGCTCTTGGAGACCGACTGCAGCGTAAACACACTGGCTTCGTCATAGCCGTCCTTGAAATATGTGTCCACCACGACGCCGTTTCGCACGACGACCGCCGCCAGCAGCGGGAACGAGTCATAGGTCGCGTGGAGCGCGGAGAGCGCCGCTGCGTCCATGCCCTGGCTTTCCGGCGTGGCATAGGTCCATTCCCAGGGCGCCTCGGTTTCCACCGCGGTCTCCGTTTCCGCCGCGGTCTCCGCCGCAGCTTCTTCTGTCGGCGCCGGGGCTTCGCTCGGGGCAGGGGAGGGGGCAGGCAGCGCTTCGGCCTGCGCCGGCGCGGAGATGGCTTCCGGCGCAGCAGCGGGCTCCGGCACAGCCGCGCCGCCCGCCGGCGTTCGGCTGCCGCAGGCGCTCAGCAGCATCAGCACGGCCAGCAGCCACGCAGCCGCAGCGCTTTGTTTTCTGGTGATAAACGGTCGAATCATGTCAGTTGCCTCGGTTTGAAACATGTTTACAGCGGAAACGCAACCGCGTCGCGGTAGAGCTGCCGGAGCGTCTCGAGAAAGGCCGCCAGGCTGGGCCGGTTGTCGTCCTTGTGGGTGCACAGGACACAGGAAAAGCGCTCCCTGCAGTCGAAGGGGACCCACGCGAACTGGCCGCTGTGGTCGTTGAGAAAGCCGGGCGCGAGGCACACGCCCCGTCCGGCGGCGACGTTGGTCAGCGTGGTGTCGTGGTCGGCGCTGTTGAAGTAGTCCAGCCGGCCGGTGCCGATCAGCCGGTGCTGGACGGCCCGGAGCGCCGGCGGCGAGCCGCCGCCGACCATCAGGGTGCGGCCGTAGAGATCCGCCTCCGAGATCCGGTTTTTTGCCGCGAGCGGATCGTCCTGCCGGGCGATCAGATAGATGCGGCTTTCAAACAGCTCGTGCACGCGGATGCCGGGGATCTGCTTTGTCTCCTCCCGGAGCGCAAAGAGCACGTCGACCTCGCGGCGCAGAAAGGACGCCATACCGTTTTCGTAGCGGAAGACCGGTACGATCTGCACCTCGGGATGCGTCCCGGCAAAGGCGCGCATGGCCTCCGGGAGAAAGCACACGGCCTGCCGCACCATCATGCGGATGGAGATGCTGTCGCGGTATTGCGCGCTGAAATTCTGCCCCTGCTCCACGGCGCGCTTCAGCTCCTCGCGCAGACCGGCGAGGAAGCCGGCAAACTGCGCGCCCGCCGGCGTGAGCGCCGCGCCCCTGCCGCTGCGCTCAAAGATCGGGAAGCCGACCTCCTCCTCCAGCAGCCGGATCTGATAGGAGAAGCTCGGCTGGCTGACAAACATGTTTTCCGCAGCCCGACTGAAATTCAGCGTGCGGGCCAGCTCAATGCAGTAATCCATCTGTTTTGTGGTCATCGTGCGCTCCTGCTATTTAAGAATCAAATCAATTATACACGATTTCGATTGGACTTTGCAATCATTTTCTGATAAAATTTTGTCAGAACAAAACAACAGGAGGACAACCCCATGGCAAAGACCTTGATTGCATTTTTTTCCAGAGCGGATGAGAACTATTTCGGCGGCGCGATGCGCTATGTGAAGGTGGGCAACACCAAAATCGTCTGCGACATCATCGCAGGTCTGATCCCGGCGGACAGCTTCGAGATCGAGATGAAAAACCCGTATTCCCCGGTCTACATGACCTGCATCGAGCAGGCGAAGAAGGATCTGCGCGAGAAGGCCCGGCCCGAGCTGGTTCGCATGCCGGAGGACCTTGACGGCTACGACACGGTCGTGCTGGCCTACCCCAACTACTGGGGCACGATGCCGATGGCGGTGGTGACCTTCCTGGAGCACTTCGATTTCACCGGCAAGACGATCCTGCCCCTGTGCACCAACGAGGGCAGCGGCATGGGCGCGAGCGAGCGCGACATCCGCAAGTACGCACCCGGCGCGACGGTGCAGAATGGTCTGTCGATCATCGGCAGCGACGCGGCAAATTCCGCGCCCGCCCTGCGGCGCTGGCTGTCCACCAACGGCCTTCTGTGAGGTGGCGGGACATGGAATACCCGAACGGATATGTCTATGAGCTGATGGACCAGGGCGGCCCCACCGACAACCGGGCGCCCTATTTTAAGGAAGCCGTGGACGAGATGATGCGCGCGCGGACGCTGTGCGCAAAGGCCAACGCGACTCTGCCGGACGATCCTGCCTACGTCGACTATCTGGAGGAGCTGTTTGGCCGGAAGCTCGACGGTGTGCGCATCCTCACGCCGTTCATCTGCGACTTCGGCAACCGGGTGAAGTTCGGCAAGGGCGTGTTTATCAACCACTCCGCGATCCTCTCGGCGTCCGGCGGGATCGAATTTGAGGACGGCGTCATGTCCGCGCCCGGGCTGCGGATCGCCACGATCAACCACGATATGAACGAGCGCCACACGAAGTACACCTACGGCAAGGTGCTTGTGAAGAAGAACGCCTGGCTCGGCATGAACGTCACGATCTGCCCCGGCGTGACGATCGGCGAGTACGCGGTGGTCGCGGCCGGCGCCGTGGTGACCAAGGACGTGCCGGACTACGCGGTCGTCGGCGGCGTGCCCGCGAAGCTGATCCGCTGGCTCGACCCGGAGGAGCAGAAGGAATGACGGCCGACATCGAGCGCATCCGGGAGATGTACCGGGAATACTGGCGCTGCATGATCGCCAAGGACGCAGACGGCCTGCGCCGCCTGATGGCGGAGGACTACTATCTGCTGCATATGACCGGCCTGCGGCAGTCCGCCGAGGCGTTTCTGCGGGGCCTGCTGGACGGCACCTTCAACTATTACGCGGCAGAGCACGAGAGCATCGAGGTCAGCCTGAACGGAGATCAGGCGACGATGATTGGCAGAAGCCGGGTGCTGGCGGCCGTCTACGGCGGCAGGAAACGCGGCTGGCGCCTACAGGGCGATTTCACCCTGCGCAAGGAAGACGGCCGCTGGAAATTCACCAGCTCCCGCGCTTCGACGTACTGAGAAGCACCCTGCCCGCCGGCCGGTGGCCCGCATTTACCGCTTCCATGAATCGACATACGGAAGAAGCAGCCGCCGCCGAGAAGGCCCGCGCCACCCGGCCGGTGGCAGCGCGTCAAAAAAGCTTCCCGATGCAGGAAGCACCCGGAAAAACGGAAAAGCCCCCAAGCCTGTCATTGTGAGCCGGTGACCGCGCCACCCGGTCGGCGGCAGCACGTCAAAAAAGGTTCCCGATGCAGGAAGCACCCGAAAAAACGGAAAAGCCCCAAAGCCTATCATTGCGAGCCGGTGACCGCATCATCCGGCCGGTGGCAGCGTGTCAAAAAGCACCTCGATGCGGTAAGCACCCGAAAAAACGGAAAAGCCCCCAAGCCTGTCATTGCGAGCCGGTGACCGCATCATCCGGCCAGTGGCAGCGTGTCAAAAAGCACCTCGATGCAGGAAGCACCCGGAAATACGGAAAAAGCCCCCAAGCCTGTCATTGCGAGCCAGTGCGCACACTGGCGTGGCAATCCGTTCCTCTTTTCCGGGCTTTGGGCGGGCCGTTGATCCTCTCCCGTAAACCTGGCCCAAGCCCCACAGAGAGAACTTACCTAAAACTTCAAATGCGCCGACAAAAAACTTTCCACAAAACCGAAAAAAGTTGTTGACTTTTCCGCCGAATTGTGCTATCTTATTTGAGCAGTCGCAAGACGCGCGAGTGGTGGAATTGGCAGACTCGCTAGATTCAGGTTCTAGTGTCCACTCCGGACGTGCGGGTTCAACTCCCGCCTCGCGCACCAATAAAAGTTCCGAAAATTACTTGATTTTCAGTAGTTTTCGGAACTTTTTTTGTTTATTTGAGCTTCGGATTTTCGTAAATTTTTACGGCTGTTCTAACGCAGTTCTAACATTTTTTCAATTGTGGGCAAATCACAGGCATTCGCTGCAAAAAACCTCATAAGGGACTTTTATGGAAAACAAAAGTATCTGCACCGCATTTTTATGATCCACAGAACATCATGTCCTTGTTCCGATTCGGCTGCAGGGGGGCAGAACCACCGAAATCTCTGATGGAATGTTGCTGCGGCAGCAGACAATTCGAGGATTTGTGTGTATGATTGGGGCAAAAACGAACGGGCTGCCGTCCTCTGTGCCACACCCGGGCATCCGCTGGACACGCTGACAAGGGAAAATGAATCCCTGTCCGAACGGATTGCCGCCGCGCGAGAAGCGTGAGGCTTGGGCAGCGGCAGAAGGCGGCCCCGCTGCTGAAAACACCGCCTTGGCTGACGGCGAGGTGGTCATGCCCGGCGGACACATGAGCGTGGCGCAGCTTGCCGTCATGCTCAACACGATCCCCGCGGAAATCAGCTTTATCGACACCGAAAACACCAACCGTTACTTCAACGAAGGCCCCAAGGTATTCAAACGGCCCGGCATGGCCCTTGACTGGGACGTGTTCTCCTGCCATCCGCCGAAGATCGAGCCGATGGTTCACACCATCATCGAGGCCTTTCGGGCAGGACGCCGGGATCGGCTGCCGGTCTGGGTGGAAAAGGACGGTCACATCATGCTGGTGAACCACATGGCAGTTCGGGACAGTACAGGCAAGTACCTCGGCACCATGGAATTTGATCAGGATAGCCCTCAGGCTTCTATACGCGGAGCTTCGGCTCAGCCGTGCAGGAAACGAAGGATTGCATCCGTCGTTGCCTTTGCACCGCCCAGAGACCTCATATCCTCGCTGAACGCTTTGGCCGTGTTCCGGTAGGAAGGGTCGTGCAGAATCATTTCAATTGCCTGCCGCAGGCTTGCGGCTGTGATCTTCTGTTTGTCGGGGAAGGCCAGGCCGAGGCCGTTTTTCTCAATGACCCCGGCGGTGATCGCCTGTTCGTCCATCTGCGGAATGGCGATCATCGGCACGCCGTAATAGATCGCCTCTCCGGTTCCACCCATGCCCGCGTGGGTGATGAACACCGAGGCCTGAGACAGGATATCCAGCTGCGGCACCATTTTGCGCAGCTCCACATTGGCGGGCACATCATTCAGCGTGTCGGGGTCCACAGAGCCCAGCGCCGCGAAGACGTTGATGTCCAGGTCCCGCACCGCGTCGAACAGGATCGGATAATATTCCGGCCAGTTGTTGAAGGCAGTGCCGAGGGAGGAATACAGCAGGGGCTTGCCGTTGTCCGGCGCCTTCCAACTGCCGAAGGCGCTGCGCTTGCCAATCTGCACGCCGGTGAACACAAAGCTGCTGTCAAAGCTCTCACTGTTTGGGACCAGCCGCTTCTGCATCATCTACTTATTTTCGTTATACTCGTTCGATCCCGTCCGGGATCTCGATCTCAAAGACTGGCTTGCCGTCTGCTTCACGTCTGCCCGCGACCCGGATCGTGCCCAGCGGCGTTTCATAGCTGCAGTCAAAGCGGTTCATGGTTTGAGGAAGGTACGGGTCGATCTCGACCTTCCGGAAGCCCGGCGCGGCGGGCCGGATGCCAGCGATGCCGTTGTAATACCATTCGATGATGTGGCCCATCATGTCATGGCAGTGGCTGCGCGGGTTGGTCTCCCAGTACTCGCCGAGGGTGGTCTCGCCATCGAGCACAAAGGCGTAGTACGACGGGTGGGTCGGACGCAGAAGGAAGCGGCAGATCAGCTCGTTCATGCCGTATTTGCGGGCGGTCTGGATGATGTAGGGCAGACCGATCTCCCCGGACACGAACGCGCCCTTTTCCTCCAGCGCGGCGCGGAAGGCTTTGACCACGTCCGCCTCCCGCTCCGGCGGCACCATGCCCCAGTAGAGCGGCAGCGCCTGGGCCGCCTGGGTGATCACCAGCTCGTCGGGACGGTCAAACGCCCGGTAACACCAGCAGCCCAGATCGTCGTTGTACACCAGAAGCTTCTCGTTGTAATTCTCGCGCACCTGCTCCGCAAACGCTCCCAGCTTTTCCGCCTGGGCGGCTTCGCCCAGACGAAGCGCCAGCTTTTGCAGGGTCACGGCGTCGGCATACAGGAAGGCGGTTTCGATGTTTTCCCTGGCCAGCTGGCCCTCCGGGTTGCCCCAGTCGCCCAGACCGTGGTTGAGAAAGCCGTCCTTGTTTTGCTTCGTTTTCAGATACTCCAGATAGCGCAGTCCGGCGTCGAAGTTGTCCCGCACGACCTTGATATCTCCGTAGAACAGGTCGTGCCACCAGGTCCCGAGGATGATGGTGCTGCCCCAAGGGATAATGTCGTAAAAGCTGCCCATGCCGGGCACTGGCAGCACGTTGTGGACATAGCAGGGCGCCTGCGACGGCACAAGCCCCGCGCCTGGATAGAAGGGCTTGCCCTCATAGTCCAGGAAAGCGTCCTCCGCCGTGTGCTGCGCCAGGCGCAGATCGGTCAGAAACTTTTCCCACAGCGCCTTTCCGTCCTTCATGTAGAAGATGGACGGCGCCATCAGATGGTTCGGTTCCTGCCAGGCGAAGCGCTCGATGGTGGGGCAGTCCGTGTGGACGCTGAGAAGATTCGCCTCGACCGTCTTTTCGATCATGTCGTAGATCCGGTTGTAACGTTCATCGTCGCAGGTAAAGCTGCCGGCGCGCTTCCAGGCACTGGTGATGGCGTGGGCAGTCAGCTCCAGGAGCTCGGCGTTCTCCGTCTCCACCGCGGCGTAGCGCCCGGCAAAGTAGGTGAACTTCATGCGAAATCGCTGGGGGCCCTCCGCCGGACCGAGGCGGGCGGTGACGACCGTGTCCACCCTGGCCCAGCCCTTTGCCATCTGGTCCGCGTCGCCTTCCGGGTCCAGCTTTTCCGCCGGATAGATGCGCAGCACCCCGCCGGGCGTTCCCTCTGCGGTGAACTCCAGAATGCCGGACATGTTCTGGCCGAAGTCATAGATTGCCCGTCCGTGAACCGTGTGCAGATACGTTCCCTTGTAGCTGCGGATCACCCGGATGGGCGGCTGGGTCTGCTCTGTCAGTACACCCTTGGGTGCGTCCTCCGGAGAAACCCGCTTTGCCTTCGCCCAGGCGGCGTCGTCAAAGCCGGGCGCGTCCCAGCCGGACTGCCGCAGGGCACCGTCAAAGGTCTCCGAGCCGTAGACGTTGGATTGGGTGATTTCATGGGGTGCAGTTTTCCAGTCCCCGTCCGTGAGGAAGGCTTCGGTGCTGCCGTCAGCGTAGGTCACCGTGAGCTCCAGCGCGAGAACGAGGCTCTTGCCGAAGGGACGGTAAGGATTCGGGTTCGGCGGCATGAACGCGGGGAAGGAGAAGGTATAGTGCTCGTCGTTTTTCAGATACCAGCCGTTTCCTACCTCCGCGCCGAGGACATTCTCGCCGGGGTGGAGCGCCTTCGTCACGTCGAAGGTCACATATTGAATGTATTTGTCGTATTCTGTCCAGCCGGGGTCCAACTCGTGGTCCCCGATCTTTGTTCCGTTCATATGAAATACAAACTGTCCGAGACCGCAGACCTTCGCCTCGGCGTGACGGATCGCCTGGGTCAGGACGATCCGGCGCCGGGCGTAAAAGGGAGACCCGGTGCCGTCGGTGATCCAGATGTCAGAGTGCAGCATATGTCATGTTCCTCCGCTCAAGAGAGATAAGAAACCTGTCATTTCGAGGGAGCTTGCGACCGAGAAATCCGTACTTTTCACGTGAAAAAGTGTGAAATAGAAACGGATTTCTCGCTTCGCTCGAAATGACAAAGCATTTTGCAACAGGCCCTTTCCAGTCGTGCGTTATAGGGCTGCCTGCCGTGCGGCTTTTGCCTTTGCCAGCTTTTCCCGGAAGAGCTGCGCCTCGACCAGCTTGTAGCTGTTGGAGGAATAGATCAGGAACGCGCAGACGATCATGCCGTTGAGCACCGTCTGCAGGGAGTTGCTGACGCCCAGCTTCTGCAGGCCGGAGGTGATGATGGCCTGCACCACTGCGCCCATGAAGATCGCGACGGGATAAGACGAGTATTTTGCGAAAATGCCGCCGATGAACATGGGCAGGAAGGCGCTCATGAAGTAGGAGGCGGAGCCAAGCCCGGTTTCCGGCGCGACAACGCCGTTCTTGCTCAGGTACATGCAGCCCGCCAGGCCCATCATCACGCCCGCGATGACGTAGCAATACACCGCGTTGCGCTTTTCGTTGATGCCGACATCCACTGCGATCTTCTGACCGCCCTGGAGGGCCCGGCGATTGTAACCGATCTTTGTATAGTCATAGATCACCACCAGCACCGCCAGCACGACCACCGTGAGGATCAGGCTCATGCCCGTCTTGGCAAAGACCAGCATGGGATTGCCGATCAGGCACACGCCCTTGGCCTTGTTGTACATGAAGGCGACCGCCTCGTAAATCATGGCAAGGCCGACAGACACCACCATGGGGGGCAGCTTGAGCGCCGTATAGACCAGGCCGGAGATCGCGCCGATCGCCGCCGCGATAAGCACCACGCACAGCAGCAGGCCGATCGGGCCCCAGCCGAGCGTATTTGCCAGGTTGCCGCCGAGGATCGTTGCCAGCACCAGCTCCGCGCCGATGGCGTAGTCAAAGCGGCCGGTGGTGACGTTGATTGCCATGGCCTGCGCCACCAATCCCGCGTAGACCGCGTTATAGATGATGGTGATCAGGTCATTGCCCACACCGAAGCCGGTATGCCCTGTGGCGTTGCACAGAAGCAGGAAGAACAGATACACGGCCGCTGGAAGCACCAGCGTCATCCCGATATTTTTTCCGATTTTTGCGAGTTTCATTACGCATCATCTCCAAACGTTTGGTGTGGGCCCGTGGCCGGGGTTACTTGAGGCAGTCGTCCAGGGACTTGTTGAACATCGCGCACACATCGTCTCTGGTGGCGCTCTCGTTCAGATCGCCGAGAATCGTTGCCATCTGCTCGGCAGTGACAAAGAAGGACTCGTCGTTGATATGCTTTTCGTAGACGGCGTTGAAGTCGTCGGCGCCGCTGAGGGTCCAGCGCTGGGTCGGATTGAGCAGAGCCAGGCCGTCGGCAGTGCGGGTGAGGTCCTCATGGCCGGTGATGGCATTCATAAGATCTGCAAAGGCGGAGCCGAAGACGATCTCGGGGCAGTCATAGACCAGCGCGATGACGGTGCCGTTGTCCACGAAGGACTTGTAGGTCTCGCTGACCGTGCCGATGCAGCCGACCTTGATGTCCTTGCCGGACTCGATGATGGGCTGGAACCAGGTGAAGGCGTCGAAGGAAACCACAACGCCGTCATAGTCTGCGGAGAAGAAGGCAGCCTGGGCTGCGAAGTAGGCCTCGTCGGGGAAGCCCTCGATCACGTCGACAGCGGGGTCGAACTGGGTCTCGGAGCCGGCAGCCTGGGCGGCGGCGATGCCGTCGAAGAAGCCCTGCTGACGGTCAATGAACATCTGCACGCCGAAGGAAGCGCCGCCGTTGCAGAAGGCGATGTGCTTGAGACCGGCGTTGCCCATGGTGAGGCCCAGCTCATAGCCGCCCATGTAGTCGCCGTTCTTGGCGTCGGGATCGTCGGGATTGCTGAAGGTGTAGCCGCCGACAAAGTGGGGATCGTCCTTCACGGACTCATAGAACTCGGCCATGCCCCAGTAGTACATGCCCTGGTCGGTGCAGTGCTTGATGGATTCGGCGCCTGCCACGTTGTAGTAGGCGATGATGCCCTTGCAGCCGGCGGCTGCACAGCTGTCGATGAACTGGAACTCATGCTCGGCGGACTGGATGGCCTCGGAGACCGTGAACTCGACGTTGTAATACTGCGCCAGGTAGTTGTAGTACTCCATGACGCCCATGAAGCTCTCGTCGGTGGTGTCGAAGGCGATCACGCCGATCTTGACCTTCTCGGCGGGCCAGGACTTGTCCAGCGCATAGCCGGAGGCGGCTTCGGCGTTGGTTGCTGCGTTGTTCTCAGCGTTGGCTGCTGCGTTTTCGGAACCGCCGCTCGCCGCACCGTTGTTCGCGCAGCCGGCAAACAGGCACAGGCACAAGGCCAGTACCAAAATGAGTGCAAGTGCTTTTTTCATGTTCAATCCTCCAGATAATTCTTTTATTTTGATACGCCCCAAGGTGGCGCGATCGACGAACCTTAGCGCGGCAGCAGCTTTCCACGGTAGCTCAGCGAGCTCACCAGCACCACGATGATGAACACCACGCCGCGGGTCGCCTGGATCTGACCGGTGGTAAGGCCCATGATGGCAAGGCCGCTGTTGAGGAACGTGATGGTCACGGCGCCGATGAGGCCGGCGCTGATCTTGCTGCGGGGGCCGCCGGAGAGCGGCATGCCGCCCAGAACCAGCGCAACCATGACATCTGTACCCAAGGTGCCGCCCATCGAGGCGTCCGCCGTGCGGGTCCGCATGAGCAGCAGCAGGGCCGCCAGGGCCACGCCAAGCCCGCCCATGAGAAACACGGTGAGCGTGGTGCTGGTGGTGTTGATGCCGCTCTGCCGGGCGGAGATGATGTTGCCGCCCATGTTCTTGGCCTTGACGCCCAGCGGCGTATAGTTGAACATCACCAGGCAGAAGCCGAAGAACAGCGCCAGCACGATCACGCTGATGACGGAGATCTCGGCGAAGCTGAACGAGCGCATGGCCTTGGCTGCAGAGGCCAGGGAAATCGTCGTCTCGCTGCCCATGATCACCAGCACGACAGCCGAAAAGATCGACGAGAGAATGATGGTGAAGATGAAGAAGGGGATGTTGACGTAGGAGGCCAGCAGGCCCTTGATGATTGCCAGCACCATGGAGATCGCCAGGATGACCACAAAGCCCAGGAAATAGCTTCCGGAGGCGATCATCACCTTGGCGCCCAGCACCGCGGCGATGCAGAGGCTGCCGCCCATGGACATGTCAAAATATCCCGCGCCAAAGACAAACACCGCGCCGATGGCGCACATGGCGGTGGTAATGACCGAGCTCGCCAGCGCCTGCAGATTGGAGGCGGACAGCAGCGCACCCTTTGTCAGAATGGAAAACACCACGACCACCAGCACCAGGCCGGCGACGGGGGCGAGGCTGCCGATCAGCCTTGCGTCGATTTTGGAAGGCGCCTTCCGGGTTTTCGCTTCGATTTTCTGTTCCATTTTGCTGCCTCCCTCAAATCATCACGTCAATGATCTGGTTTTCGTTCATGCCGCCGGCATGGGTGAACTCGCCCGCCAGCTGGCCGTCCTTCAAAACCAGAAGCCGGTCGCACATTCCGATGAGCTCCGTCAGCTCCTCTGAGATCATGACGATGCTCTTGCCCTCGCGGCGCATTTTGTCGATGAGCTGGTACATAGCGGCCTTGACGCCGATGTCGACGCCGCGGGTGGGACAGTCGAGCACCAGAATGTCGCAGCCCCGGCCGACCCATTTGCCGAACACCACCTTCTGCTTGTTGCCGCCGGAGAGGTACTGCACGTCCTGCTTCGGGGAGGCGCATTTGATGGAGAGGTCCCTGATCAGACCGTTGATGTATTTTTTCGTATCCGAAGGCAGCAGGAAGGGGCCCCTCTGGATCTTGTCGAAGCCGGCGGCGAGGATGTTGTCCGCGATGGAGGCGGTGAGCACCAGGGCCTCCTTGTCACGGTCCTTGGAGACGTAGCCGTAGCCCCGCTTGAGCGCCTGCTTCGGACTGCTGATCGGCTCGTTGTAACGCAGGTCCAATACCTCGCCCTCAAGAAGCTTCATCTCTCCGAACAGGGCCTTGCCCAGCTCATGCATGCCGCAGTGGCTCAGTCCGCCGATGCCGAGGATCTCGCCCTTGTGCAGCTCCATCGAGAAGTTCATCAGCATGCCGAAGGCGGTGGTGACGTCCTTCATCCGGAGCACGACCTCGTCGCTGATCGGTTCGGAGAAGTCGGCGCGGTAGTAGTCGCCGGTCATTTCGCGGCCGACCATGCAGCGCTTGATGACGTCCTCGTTCATCTCCTCCTTGCTCAGTGTGGTGATGAGCACGCCGTCGCGCAGGACGGTGAGGGTGTCGCAGGTCTCCATCAGCTCCTCGAGATCGTGGGAGATGAAGATGACCGCCTTGTCCTCGTCGCGCATTTTGCGCATGATCCCGTAGATGATCTCGCGGCCCTTCTGGCTCAGTGCCGTGGTGGTCTCGTCCACCACCAGGACCTCGGGATTGGCGTAGACCGTCTTGGCGATCTCCACCAGCTTGCGGTCCTGCATATTGAGCGATTCGATCGGCGCCGAGGCGTCCACCCCGGTAAAGCCGATGGCGTCGAGGGCCTTCTGCGCCTCCTTGATCATCGCGGAGCGGTTGATGAACAGCTTGCCGAATTTCTTCTCCTCGCCCAGGAAGATGTTCTCCGCGATGGAGATGCCCGGCACGGTGCCCTGCTCCTGCACGATCATGCCGATGCCCAGCTCCGCGCCTTCGATCATGGAGGCCGGATGGTGCGGCTTTCCCTTGAAGAACATCTCGCCGCTGGTGGGCGGCTGCATCCCGGACAGGATCGAGGTGATGGTGGACTTGCCGGAGCCGTTTTCTCCGATCAGTCCGGTGATCTGTCCACGGTAGATCTTGATGCTCACATTGTTCAGCGCCACCGTGGGGCCGAAGTTTTTGCAAAGCTGTCGGGTCTCGACGATCAGCTTATCCTCTTGCATGGCGATCCCCCCTGCGTTCGTCTTGTGAATTTTACCAGTGTGCGGCATGCTTGCCGCCGATTTTTTGTCTGAAACTAACGAAAATATTATAGCAAAGCGAATCTGGACTGTACACCGCAGGATCATGTTGTTTTTCCGACTTTTTTTGTTCAGTTTTTTTGTCGCATTGACGGAGGACACCGAAATCATATATACTCAATTCGTATCGCACCGATATGACACAGCGCGCAGGAAAGGGCTTGATATTTGTGGAACTCTACACAACCATCGGGGAACTATACAACTATATTTTGTCATATTCCCAAACCGAGGGGCGGGATCTTCCGGTCCCGGAGGCACTGCGCCGGATGCTCTCAGCCGGTCTGCTCAAAGGTGAAAGCGCTCCGATTCCGCCTTTTGAGGCCGGCGTGAGCACGGAGCGCTTCCGCGATTTCCTCCAGGCAATGCCGGTCCGCGCCGGAAGCCTGATGGATTCCAACCGCGGAGTCTTCCCCAGAGAGGAGGAGGACTTCTTTCCCCAGGGCAAGGATGTGTTTACCTTTCAGCACATGCCCTACTCCGGCAGGGAGCTGCACTACCACAACTATTTTGAGATGACCTATATCGTCCGGGGCGGCTGTATGTTCTACTTTGAGGGCGAGCGGATCGCGCTGCGGGAGGGGAACCTCTGCATCACCTCCAACTTTGCCTGGCACGAGGCGGCGCCGAAACCGGACTGCCTGGCGGTCGGCATCATCGTGCGAAAAAGCACCTTCGACTCTCTGTTCAGCGGCCTGCTCTCCGGCCAGGATCTGGTGAGCCTCTTTTTCCGGAAGTGCCTGCACGATCAGGGCAATCCCAACTACGTTCTGCTCGATACCGGGAACGACACGTCGCTGTTTCACATCATGCACCGGCTGGTCTATGAAACCAACCTGACAGACGAGTACGCCAACGAGTGCGCCATTGGGCTTCTGACGGTGTTCGTCGCCCAGGCGCTGCGGGCCAGCGCCACCAATGTGACGCTGCGCTCCTACGACGGCTACTCCAGGCAGCGCATCAACTTTTCCACGATCCTGCAGTATATCCAGCAGAACTACCGTAGCGTGACGCTGGCCTCCCTGTCCGAGACCTTTTATTTCAGCCAGGCCTATCTCAGCAAGCTGATCCGGCAGAATATGGGCCAAAGCTTCACCGACGTGCTCCGGCAGGTGAAAATGACCCGCGCCAGGGACCTGCTTTTGAACACCGATCTGAAGATCAGCGAGATCAGCGAGAGCGTAGGCTACGAGTCAGTAGACCACTTTACCCGGACCTTCCGCAGGACCTTCGGCATGCCGCCGCGGGAGTTCCGGGTGGCAAACAACCCAAAATCAAACAGAAAGGCGGACGAGGAACATGAAACAACATGAGATCAACATCCGGGACCCCTTCGTTTTATGCCATGGGGGAAAATACTACCTTTATGGCACCCGCAGCGCCACCTGCTGGGGGCCGGCAAACGGCTTTGATTGCTATGTGAGTGAGGATCTGGAGACCTGGGAGGGCCCGATTGAGATCTTCCGCAGGCCCGAGGGCTTCTGGGCAGACCGCTGCTATTGGGCGCCGGAGTGCTACGCCTGGAACGGCGGGTTCTATCTGATCACCACCCTCGGCGCGGCGGACCGGAAAAACGGCATTTACGCGCTTTGGTCCGATTCCCCCACCGGGCCCTTCATTCCCATCGGCGCCCGCCTGACCCCGGAGAGCTGGTCCTGCATCGACGGGACGCTGTGGGTGGAGGACGGCACTCCGTGGCTGCTGTTCTCTCACTCGTTCGAGGACGATCCCAAGGGGGACCTGTGCGCGCTGCCGCTCTCCGGGGAGCTCACCGCGCCGGCCGGGGAGCCCCTGACCCTGTTCTCCGCCGCGGAGGCGCCCTGGTCCCGTCCGGTTCCCTTTGCCAAAGCGGAATTCGGCCTGGACGGTGATGTCTATCTCAGCGACGGGCCCTGCGTCCTCCGACTGCCCGGCGGCAAGCTGGGGATGAGCTGGTCGAGCTGGTCTGAGCATGGCTACGCCGTGGGCCTGGCGATCTCGGATTCCGGGTCCGTCCGCGGTCCCTGGCGGCAGGTGCCCGTTCCGGTCTATCCCGCCGACGGCGGTCACGGGATGCTGTTTTTTGACAACCAAAATCAGCCGCTGTTCACCCTGCACTATCCCAACGAGCACTTCAAAGAGCATCCGATCTTTCTGCCGGCGGAGCTTGGCGCAGACGGGCTGCAGCTGCGCGTATAGAGAGTGGGAACTGTATGGAACTGCAATTTATCACTCCGTCAAAGGAGCTGGAGTGTCCGCGTCTGTGGAAAGACTTTTCAGCCCAGAGCTGCGCGCGCTACGCTGACCATCACGGGTCTCGGGCTGTACCGGGCGTTTCTCAACGGGAACCGCGTCGGCGCGGACGATCTGACCCCCGGCTTTAACGACTACGACGCCTACCTGCGTACCCAGAGCTACGATGTAACCGGGCTGCTCCGGGCAGACAACCGGCTGGAGGTCTGGCTGGGCAGCGGCTGGTATCGAGGCCGCCTGGGCTTTGACGGCGGCAACCGGGCCACCTGGGGCACCCGCTTTCTGCTGGCAGCCCGGCTGGAGCTGACCGCCAGGGCCGCCCAGGTGCTGGGCGAAGCGGCGGACGCTGCACGCTATCAGGCGCTGGTGGAGGAGATCCGCCAGGCGCTGCTGGACGAGTATTTCTCCCCGAACGGCAATCTCACGGTGGACACGCAGACCGGGACAGTGGTCTTGTTCATACGGTCAAAGCAACCGGCGCAAACGTCCACGATGTGAGCATGACGCCGGAGCTGCTGCACGGAGAGGAAGAAACCGTAAACGGCGACAGCGGCTATGTCGGCGCTGAGAAGCGGGAAGATGCAATCGTTCGCAACAACAAGGGAAAGAAGATCCGTTACCAGATCAACCGTCGTCCGAGTCAGCTTAAGAAGCTGAGCAAGAGTAGCCAGTACAAGGCAAAAAAACGAGAGCACGCAAAATCGTCCGTCCGCGGCAAGGTAGAGCACGTCTTCGGCGTGGTGAAGGGTCTATTGAAATTCAAGAAGACCCGATACCGAGGCCTGCGAAAACAGACCGCCAAATTCAAAATTATGTTCGCGCTGGCGAATCTGATTCTGGCTGACAGGCCTTGCCTGGCGGCTTGATTCGGTGCGCTGCGTGAAATGAAAGTGAAAAGTTTTCCACAGCAAATCATTCATTCGGGCAGCGCCCGCTTAATTCTTTCGAGTTGTGCGGTGTTGCCTATATATATATATATATATCAGCGCCGTATCGACGATGTTGTCGGTACGGCGCTGATTTGCTCTACTGTCCGGGCTTGAATCTTGATGACTTATAAGCGAAGATATCGTTATTGTTTCGGTGATGAAACTGGGATAAAAACCTTCTCCAACGGAATCATCCTTCGAAACTGTTCGCTCAGGGAATCATAGTATTTCAAAACAAGTTCGACCAGTTCGGTTCCGTTGATGCCGCGTATGATCGGTGTGTTGTCCAAGTACTTCTTTGCGTTTTTTGTGTAATTGGAAAGCGTGATGAACAAGCCGTAGTCGCCTTCCCGCATAGCACCTTTCAGAGACTGGATCGTTGCTTCTTTGATGTCGCCGTCCTGACTTTTTACCTGGACAAGAATGCGCGGGGGAAGCTCATCCTTGTATGCGGTAATGTCAATTCCGCTGTCACCGCCACGCGGCGAAACGGTTGTGCGATAGCCCATCGCGCGCAGAAGATCTGCGACAAATTCCTCAAGGTCGTACCCTTTTAGTTGTCGGCTGATCTCCTTTAGAACGAAGTCCTTGGTGCTTTCAATGATATCATCCGCGGTTGGCCCAACGCTTTCGTCAATTTCCTGCGGTGTTTTCCTGAATCCTTTTTCCAACGCATGAAGGAATTCATCAGGATAATTCTTTACTGCAAACAAAGTCAGTGCCGAACCAACTTCATACAAAGCGCCTTGCGAAAAGGCGGTGCGCGGCAGATGCTTCAACCAACGAATTTTCCGTTGCTGAACATATTCCACAGCGTCCGAAACAAATTGATAGTCGCCCTCGACTTTGCCGATATTGATCATCCGATCAATCTTGGAAGGAAAGACAATATAATCACCGACCTGGATCTCATAAAGAAAGCGATAAAGCATTCCAACCCCGGTTCCAATGCTGCCTTTCTTTGAATCGGGATAAACATCGACATATTTGTCCCGGAAAGCGTCTCGCGTCGGTTCCAAAGCAGAAAGATCTCCCATTTCACGCCAGCCTATTGCAATGACGTTCCCATTCAAAAACAAAGAATCGTCTCTTGTGTGGATTCCCCACATTCTGATTTCATCGGCCATAATCGAGTCCTCCCAATTTCGCGACGTTGATAACAGAAGAATGAAAACAACATTTCTCTACAGCATGTTGTTTTCATTTTACCATTCTTTTCTGCAAGCTGCAAGTGCTAATCCTCTCGTTTCTATAGGGAAGAATTCAAAGAAACCTGCTGGTTTCGTTGGCAAGGGGTTTTAAGGGGAACAGCGTTCCTCTTACGTAGGGTGTCCAGAGGGGAAGCTCCCCGCCCCTTGGCACACGATCTTGCTTGCATGGTGTAGTTTATAAAGGAAGGTTTTATCCTTCATAAACTACACCACGGCTGGCGGCTCATTTGTGGCAAATATGAGAAACAGTCGTGGGAAAGGAGGTTGTGCGAAAGCACGTATTCTCGCGACTGGGAGGACAGCTTGCTTTCGCGCTTTGGCGCTTGACTCAAAAGACACGTGAAGACGGAGCAAGCTGTAAGGAAGCATTTGGCACGAAAGGAGCTGTTATGAAATCAATCTATGAGCAGTTGGGCGGAACGTATTCCAGAGTCGGAGACTATGATCTTCCGAACATGGACATTATGCTGACAAAGAGGGCCGGAAGCGAATGCAGTGCGAAGCAGGAAGTGCGGCAGGAGGACCGCCAAGCTTCCGATGCAGCCGACAAGGAAACGATTGGCAGTTGGATCGGCAAGTACGGGCTGATGCGCAAGACGTACCTCAAGGAGCATCGGCCGGTGCTGTATGCGGAGCTGGTCCGAACCGGGAGACTGCAGGATCATCTTCGGGAAGTCAACGAGACCTGCTCCCGGCAGATGGAGCGGCTGACCGCACACATGGCGTGGGTGGCCCGGATGAACTCGATTCAAAACCGTGCGGAAGAAATCGTCCTGCGGGAATACGTATTCGCCTGATAACTCACTGCCAACAGTTTAGCACAACGCAACAGCAAAAGCCACAGGTTTCTCAGAGAACTCTCTGAAGGCCTGTGGCTTTTCTCTTTTTGGGGACGCTGATGCATGTCCTGGATAGGTGCACGGGAGATTATGCGCACATGACAATCTCCCGCTTTAGAGCCTGGAAAACCCAGGTGTAGCCTCGATTTTTCGGACCTTTCTTGAACGGGGGAATATACCTTGGAATGGACCCCCAAAAGTAGACAGTTCTGAACGCACATTAGGCTGCTTTGAATCGCATCTCAAACGGTGTGAGACCTGACTCAAGCAAGATACGTTC
>CADBKF010000017.1 GCA_902795195.1 Oscillospiraceae bacterium | reverse complement strand
ATGCCAGTCCTCCAGATCACGGGTATAAGTCAGAAAAGGAAACTCTGTACTGTCAAGCCCTGGCAACAGCTGGTCATGATAGTTCTCTTCACACAGGATGCCATCATATTTCTTTGCAAGCAGTTTTATCATCGTTGATTTGCCTGTATAGGCCGTCCCAGTAATAAATACGCGTTGTCAAATCTCATGTCTTACTCCACATTCTTCGGCTCATACGGCACGGAAATAAAGTCTTTCTTTTGGTGGTACAAGCAGCATACCGTCTCCACATGGGCAGTTTTTGGGAACATGTCTACGGCTTCGGCGGCGGTCAGGGTGTAGCCGTGGGCGGAGAGGCGCTTGACGTCACGGGCCAGGGTGGCGGGGTCGCAAGAGACGTAGACCACGCGCTGCGGCGCCATCTCGGCGATGGCGTCGATCACCTCCGGGGTCAGGCCCTTCCGGGGCGGGTCCACGCACAGAATGTCCGGGCGGATCTGCGCGGCAGCCAGCTGCGCGGCAGCCTGTGAGGCGTCGGCGCAGATAAACTCCGCGTTCTCGATGCCGTTTCTTCGGGCGTTTTCTTTTGCGTCCTCGATCGCCTGCGGGATGATCTCCACGCCGATCACGCGCCCGGCCTGCCGCGCCATGATGAGCGTAATGGTGCCGGTGCCGCAGTAGAGGTCGATGACGGTCTCATTTCCCGTGAGGCCGGCGGAGCGGATCGCTTTCTCATACAGGCGCTCGGCCTGGTCGTGGTTGACCTGGTAGAAGGATCGGGGCGAGAGCCGGAAGCGCAGACCGCAGAGCGTGTCCTCGATCTCCGGCGTGCCGAAAAGTGTGCGGAAGCGGTCGCTCAGAACGACGTTTCCCACGGCGCGGTTGTCGCAGAGCACCACGGACTGCAGAGCGCGGATGCCCCAGCGCAGGCGCTCAACGAGCGCGTCCTCCCGGGGAAGCGACGGCCCGTTCACCACGAGGCAGACCATGACCTGCCCGCTGGCAAAGCCCTTGCGCACATAGATGTGCCGCAGAAGTCCCGTGTGGGTTTTCTCGTCGTAGGCGCTCACATTGTATTTTTTTGCCCACTGCAGCACGATCTCCCGCGCCTGGTCCGCCGCGGCATCCTGAATGAGGCAGCTGCGAATCGGAATGACGTCGTGCGTCCGCTCCCGGAAAAAGCCGGCCGTGACGCGATCTTTCTTCTGCTGCACCGGGAACTGTGCCTTGTTGCGGTAGTGCAGAAGCGGGGCGGCGCTGCCGCTCTCCGTGCAGCCCTCATTGCTGTCATCCCAGGAAAAGCGGCGTTCGACCGCGTCACCGCCGAGAATGGAAAGCGCATTCAATTCAACGCCGCCCAGGCGCTGCAGCGCGTCGCGGACCCGGCCGGCCTTGAGCGCGCATTCTGCTTCATAGTCCATGTGCCAGAATTTGCAGCCGCCGCAGCGCGCAGCATCCGGGCATTCCGCTGCGCAGCGGTGGGGCGAGGGCTCCAGAATCTCCCGGATCTCTCCGTGCGCATTGGTCCTGCCCACATGCGTGATGCGGATCCGGCAGAGCTCGCCGCGGATCGCGCCCGGCACAAAGACCACGCAGCCCTCCACGCGGCAGACGCCTTCGCCCTCTGCGGTGTAGTCTGTGATTCTGACCTGTTCGATTTGTCCGACCTTCAACATGGCAGCCTCCGAATGTTTCACGTGAAACAATGTTTTCTGCAAACATTATATCATAAAGGGGCGGCTAGGTAAACCTCGAAGTTTGCGCGATCTGCTATTGAATTTTTCTCTGCATTGCGCTATGATTGTAAGAAATGATTGTAAAAAAAACGCGGAGGCCGCAATGGACCGATCGATATATGAAAACTGCACACTCTGTCCCAGGCGCTGCGGCGTCGACCGGACGAAGGGCGAGCTGGGCTTCTGCCGGATGGGCGCCGAAATCCGGGCCGCCCGCGCCGCGATGCACTACTGGGAGGAGCCGGTGATCTCCGGCGAGCACGGCACCGGCGCCATCTTCTTTTCCGGCTGCACGCTCCGCTGCCTGTTCTGTCAGAACGATGAGATTTCCCGCGAAGGCTGGGGTCTGCCGCTGGATTCGGCGCAGCTTCGCGCCTGCATGGAGCGGCTGATTCAAGAAGGCGCGGAGAGCATCGACCTCGTCACACCGACGCACTTTCTTCCGGACATTTTGCCGGCGCTCATGCCGAAGCTGCCGGTTCCGGTCGTATACAACTGCGGCGGCTATGAGTCGGTCGAAACACTTTGCGCGCTCGACGGCCTCGTGGACGTGTATCTGCCGGATCTCAAATATGCCGACGAAGCGCTCGCCGGTCGGCTCTCCGGCGCCTCGGATTATCCGAAAGTCGCACAGGCTGCGATTCGGGAAATGTTTCGCCAGACCGGGCCCTGCGTCATCGAAAACGGAAAGCTGCTCCGCGGCGTTCTGATCCGGCATCTGATCCTGCCGGGCGAAATTGACAACAGCCTGGGTGTGATCGACTGGATCGCGGACACATTCCCGAAGGGGAGCGTGATGGTCTCCCTCATGAGCCAGTATGTCCCAATGGGCCCGGCCGGGCGCATTCCGCCCTACGACCGGCGCATCACGAGTCAGGAGTATGACGCGGTGCTCTCCTGGCTGTACCTGCGCGGTCTGCATGACGGCTTCACCCAGGGCTTTGAGGCAGCGAGTCTGGATTTCGTTCCGATGTTTGACGGCACCGGAATTTCATAGGAAATTTATCCAACAAATGTTTGATTTTTTTCGTTCTCTGTGATATAATGCTCTCACAGGAAAATTGCACGAAAGGAGCAAGCGGCCATGCGGACAAGCAACACACGAGAAGAGGTTTACCTGTTCCTGCAGACCTTCCTGGCGCAAAACGGCTATGCGCCCACGGTGCGGGAAATCTGCGCGGCCACCGGTCTGCACTCCACAGCCTCGGCCTACTACCAACTCAAGGCGCTTGCAAAGGAGGGCCGGATTCGACTGGATGAGAGCAAAAAGCGTGCAATTTCCCTGATTGACCCGCCGCAGGAGGGGAAAATCCCCGTCGTCGGTCTGGTCACGGCCGGCCTGCCGATCCTGGCAACCGAGAACATTGAAGGCTATCTGAGCTGGGAGGAGGATCCGGACTGCTTTGCTCTTCGCGTGCGCGGCGACAGCATGATCGGGGCCGGGATCCTATCCGGAGACAAAGTCATTGTCCATCCGCAGCCGACGGCCGAAAACGGCGATATCGTCGTGGCGCTGCTGGGTGACGAGGCGACCGTCAAGCGTCTCTCCATCGGCGAAAACGGCGTGTGGCTTCTGCCGGAGAACCCGGCCTACGAGCCGATCGACGCCCGCGAAGCCTCCATTCTCGGCCGCGTCTGCGGCCTGGTCAGAACTTTTTGACGATATATTTAAGCTGCGAATGTTTCACGTGAAACATTCGCAGCTTTTTTGCTGCTCAGATATAGAAAGCTGTTGCATTTTTCGGGTGGCTGTGATAAACTGTATGGCAGTTATTCGAAGCGAGTCGAGTGAGGTACCAGCTTTGCGCGGCGGAACCACGGTTCGGGAGGAGGTCACAACATGGGGCAGATCATTGCCATCGTCAATCAGAAGGGCGGCGTGGGAAAAACCACCACCGCGGTCAATCTGACGGCTGCGCTGAAATCAGAGGGCGCCCGGGTGCTGCTCTGTGACTTCGATCCCCAGGCCAACGCCACCTCCGGCATGGGTCTGACGCGGGCGTCGAAATACACGAGCTACGATCTGATCATCAACGATGTGCCGGTGCTGGACGTGATCCAGCACACACCCTACGGTGACGTCATCCCCTCCTCCACGGCGCTGGCCGGCGCTGCGGTCGAGCTGATTGGCCTCGAGGAGCGCGAATTTCAGCTGAAAAAAACCCTGGTGCAGCTCAAGGGCCTGTATGACTATATTCTGATCGACTGCCCGCCGTCGTTGGAGCTGCTGACGCTCAACGCCCTTTGCGCAGCCGAGAGCATCCTGGTCCCGGTACAGTGCGAATACTACGCGCTCGAGGGCCTGTCCGATCTCATGTCCACGATGCGCGCCGTCAAGCGGCGTCTCAATCCGAGTCTGAGCATGTTCGGCGTGCTGCTGACCATGTTCGACGGGCGGACCAATTTCTCCAACCAGGTTGCCCAGGAGGTGCGAAAGCACTTCCCCGGCAAGGTCTATGCCACGGCGATCCCGCGGAATGTCCGCCTGGCCGAGGCGCCCAGCTACGGGCTGCCGGTCACGGCCTACGACAAGCACAGCCGCGGCGCGCTGGCGTATATCGCGGTCGCCCAGGAGATCATGGGCAACCGGTAATTCAAATTCTCCAGAAAGGGAGTGTAAACGGTGGCGAAAAAAAGTGGCCTCGGCCGCGGTCTGGGCGCCCTTCTGGGCGAGCCGACGGGAAATCTGCCCGGGCAGGAGCAGACCATCAGCGTGCTGCCGCTTCGGAAAATTGAACCGAATCCCCTGCAGCCGCGAAAGGATTTTGATCCCGAGGCCCTGCAGGCGCTGGCCGATTCCATCACGGCCCACGGCGTCATTCAGCCGCTGACCGTGCGGGAGGCCGCAGACGGCTATTATCAGATCATCGCCGGCGAGCGCCGCTGGCGGGCGGCCCGTCTGGCCGGGCTCGACGAGATCCCCGTGCACATCATCGAGGCCGACGACCGCGAGGTCATGGAGCTGGCGCTGATCGAAAACCTGCAGCGCGAGGATCTCAACCCGATCGAGGAGGCCCAGGGCTTCCGCACGCTCATGGAGGAGTACGGCCTCACCCAGGAGCAGGCGGCACAGCGCGTGGGCAAATCCCGTCCCGCCGTGGCAAATTCCCTGCGCCTGCTCTCGCTCGACAGCGAGCTGACCGAGCTGGTGCGCGACGGCGTGCTCTCGCCGGGCCATGCCAGGGCGCTTCTGGGACTCAAAAACGAAAAACAGCGCCGCCAGGCGGCACAGCGCGTGATCGCGCTGCAGCTCTCGGTCCGCCAGACCGAGACGCTCTGCAAAAACATGGAAAAGCCCGTGGAAAAGCCGGTCCCTGCCCCGGACGGCGTGGACTATGTGGGCGACTGCGAGCGGCAGCTCACCCGTCGGCTGCAGCGCAAGGTCAAGATCGTGCCCGGCAAGCGCAAGGGGCACATTGAAATCGATTTCTACGGCGACGACGATCTGAATCGTCTGATCGACACCCTGATGGCGTCGAAAATAAAGGAATAATGGCCGATGCAGGCACACTTCGTGAAGCTGCGAGGTCGGCCACTACGGAATACTATAGGTAATGAGGTAACTACCATGCTGGACATCAAACGCATCAAAGACAATCCCGAAGAGGTCAAGCGGCTGCTGCGGGCCAAGGAGGTCGACTGCGACGAGGCCGTGGACCGCATCCTGGAGCTCGACGCCAAGCGCCGCGAGCTGATCCTCTCCACAGAGACCAAGAAGGCCGAGCAGAACAAGGTCAGCAAGCAGATCCCCGCGCTCAAGAAGGCTGGCCAGGACGTGAGCGAAATCTTCAAGCAGATGGCGCAGCTCAAGGCCGACATCGCCGACAACGACAAGCAGCTCGGCGACGTCGAGGCCGAATATCGCACCTGGATGCTGTCTCTGCCGAACCTGCCCGATCCCGATCTCAAGCCCGGCGGCAAGGAAAACAACGAGCCGCTGCGCTACTACGGCGAGCCCCACAAGTTCGATTTTGAACCCAAGCACCACGTGGATCTGTGCACCGACCTGGGCCTGATCGACTACGACCGCGGCACCAAGCTCGCCGGTACCGGCTTCTGGGTCTATCGCGGCATCGGCGCGCGGCTCGAGTGGGCGCTTCTGAACTACTTCATGGACTGCCATCTGCGCGACGGCTACGAGATGGTGATCCTGCCCCACATGCTCGAGTACCAGTGCGGCGAGACCGCGGGCCAGTTCCCGAAGTTTGCCGACGAGGTCTATAAGATCGGCAACCCCACGGACGACCGCCTGCACTTCATGCTTCCCACGGCGGAGACCGCCCTGGCCAGTCTGCACCGCGGCGAGATCATGGCCGAGAGCGAGCTGCCGCACAAGCTGTTCGCCTACACCCCCTGCTTCCGCAGAGAGGCCGGCTCTCACCGCGCCGACGAGCGCGGCATGGTGCGCGGCCACCAGTTCAACAAGGTCGAAATGTTCCAGTACACCCTGCCCGAGAAGTCGGACGAGGCCTTTGAGGAGCTCGTCGGCAAGGCTGAGCAGCTGGTCAAGGACCTGGGCTTCCACTTCCGCACCGTGAAGCTGGCCGCGGGCGACTGCTCCGCCTCCATGGCCCGGACCTACGACATCGAGATCCAGATCCCGTCCATGAACGGCTACAAGGAGGTCTCCTCGGTCTCCAACGCCCGGGATTATCAGGCGCGCCGCGGCAACATCCGCTTCCGCCGCGAGGCCACCGGCAAGACCGAATTCGTCCACACGCTCAACGGCTCCGGCCTGGCGACCTCCCGCATTTTCCCGGCGATGGTCGAGCAGAACCAGCGCGCCGACGGCTCCGTCGTGGTGCCCGAGGTGCTGAGAAAGTATCTCGGCGGCCTGGAAATCATTGAGAAATGAAACAAAGAAAGGATGTTCCAATCCATCCGGATTGAACAGATAGATCTTTCGAGAAAGGAGGAAAACGAAAATGGCAAAAGATCCCAACAAGAAGGGTATCATTGCGGAGTTCAAGGAGTTTGCCCTGCAGGGTAATCTGTTTGACATGGCAGTTGGCGTTCTCATTGGCGGCGTGTTCAAGGACCTGGTTTCCTCGTTCACCGACAACATCATCATGCCCATCATCGGCATCTTCACCGGCGGTCTGGATTTCAGCCAGTGGAAGATCGTTCTTCCGTCCCTCTTCCAGCACTTTGACGAGGAAGGCAATCTGATTCGGCCGGAGCTGACCTTCGGCAACTTCATCTCCAGCATCATCACCTTCCTGATCCTGGCCTGGGTCATCTTCCTGATGGTCAAGGGCATGAACGCGCTGCGCGCCAAGGCCAAGAAGCCCGAGCCGGAGCCCGAACCCGAACCCGATCCGGAACCCAGCGCAGAAGAAAAGCTGCTCACCGAGATCCGCGACCTGCTCGCGAAGAAGTGATCGGCCCCTGCATAATCAAAAAACCGTACCGCATTCCCTGCGGTGCGGTTTTTTTTGATTAAGACAATCGTTTTGTTTGTTATGTATCAAATATTTTTGCAGCAGTTGGGGAAAGGCTGATGGAGCAGCGCACCACGCTCGGAGCCGGGCCAGCGCGGGCGCGGGGATAGACCGACAGTCAAATCCTTCCCGGATACCAAAAAGCAAGCAGCTCGCAGAGCGCTACGATGGCTGCCGGGAAAGCTACCGAACCGGAAAGCGGCCTTTCTTTTCCCCTGTTTTCTTTGGGAAAGCGCCAAAGAAAACAGGGCCGCCGGAGGCAGGACCCGGTGACGGGCGTGCCGGAGATGCGGATTGCCACACCAGTGCTGCGGCACTGGTTCGCAATGACAGACTTGGGAAAGATTCGCGGTTTTCCGGGTGCTGTGCGCATCGAGGCAAATGCATTCGTTCCGAATGCCGGGACGTCGAGGACGCCGTCCCCTACAGTGGCAAAGGCTGATTTCACCTGTAGGGGCGAGCATTGCTCGCCCGCAGGCTCGGACAGCACCAGCAGTACCATGTTTCGCTGAAATACTTCCGACATGTCATTCTGAGTGCAGCGAAGAATCGAAAAAGCTGCAAAATATGATGGTATTCAGATTCTTCGTCGCTGCGCTCTCCTCAGAATGATATATCCAGGTGATTCCGTTCCGCAAGGCACGACGCCGTTCTCCTGTTGCCTATTATAGATTCTTCGCTGCGCTCAGAATGACATGACGAAATATTTTTCCTTTTTGTTGCACGAAAACGTGCAACTTTTTCATATTTGAGACTATTTATGGGAGGACTTTCAAATGAAATTCACAAATATATGAAAAATTGCGGAAAAATCTATTTTAATTAAGGTATAGCACTTGTAAAATTCCGTATTTTGTGGTAGAATTATTCTGTTCAATTCTGCGCAGTCGGCAAGGGCAAGGCGGCAAAATTTCAGCGTGCAGATCGCGCCGTTGTATTCAGCAGGCAAGCGATGTGCTGGTCATTTTGCGGCGTTGCCCGAGGCTGCCGGCGGCAGCGCAGACACAGGCGGCAGGCGTGTTGCCGCCGGAAAGGAGCGTTTATGTATTCCTCTGCTTATGTTTGGTCCAAGGTCATGGGACATATGGAAGGCCAGCTTTCGGCGCCCATCGTCTCGACCTGGTTCGACCAGGCTGAGGTTCTGGAGCTGACCGATACGAAGCTTGTGCTCTATGTGCCGTCAAAGTTCTGCAAGGAGACCATTGAGCGGCGCTGCGCCAGCTATGTGATCGACGCCATGAAGGACATCTTCGGCGCCGACATCACGCTGGAGGTCTTCTGTGAGGAGGACATGGACAGCTACCGGGACCGCAAAACCAAAAATAACTTCATCCAGTTCAATCCCCAGTTCACCTTTGAAAAATTCGTCGTCGGACCCTCCAACGTCATCGCCTACAACGCGGCGCTGGCCGTGGTGGAGCAGCCGGCGGACGTGTATAACCCGCTCTTCCTCTACGGCGACTCCGGCCTGGGCAAGACCCACCTGCTCTACGCCATCGCCGCCGAGATGCAGAAGCGGAATCCGGACATCGACATCATCTACATCTCCGGCGAGCAGTTCACGAACGAGCTGATCGAGGCCATCCGCGAGGGCAAAAACCTGGAATTCCGCAACAAATACCGCAACGCCGATCTGTTTCTGCTCGACGACATCCAGTTCATCGCCGGCAAGGAGAAGACCGAGGAGGAGTTCTTCCACACCTTCAACACCCTGCATGCCAACCACAAGCAGATCGTGCTGACCTCGGACCAGCCGCCCGGCGACATGGTCAAGCTGACCGACCGGCTGCGCTCCCGCTTTGAATCCGGCCTGATCTGCGACGTGACGCAGCCGGATTACGAGACCCGCATGGCCATCGTCAAGGACAAGGCCGAGAGCCTGGGGCTCGATCTGAGCGACGACGTGTGCGACTACATCGCGGAAAACGTCACCAACAACGTCCGCCAGCTCGAGGGCACGGTCAAGAAGATCAAGGCCTATCACGACCTCAACAATATGCCGCTCGACGTGGTGAACGTCTCGCGCGCCATCAAGGACATGTACAAGGGCGGCACCCACAATCTGCCCACGCCGGCGCTGATCCTGGCCGAAGTCAGCCGCTTCTACTCCATCGACGAGGACGTGATCCGCGGCACCCAGCGCACCAAGGGCACCGCCGAGGCCCGGCAGATCGCAATGTATCTGATCCGGAAGCTGACAAACCTCTCCTTCCCGGACATCGCGCTGGAATTCGGCAAGGACCATTCCACCGTCCAGTACGCCGTGCGCAAGGTCGAAAGCGACCTCAAAAAGAGCGCCAACGGCCTGCAGGACAACATCCGGGATATTACGTCGAACATCAACAGTAAGCTGTGAGGGCAGTGAGCAGTGGTTAGTGGCCAGTGGTCAGTGAGGAACGAGGAATGAGGAGTTTCTTGTCTCGGAGTACGGAAAATGATTCGTACATGTCATTCTGAGGAGCGCAGTGACGAAGAATCTGAAACATGCTTCATTCTGCTGAGAAGTCAGATTCTTCGGTCGCAAGCTCCCTCAGAATGACATGATCGGCAGATTGATCACTGATTGGCAATCTCTTTCTGTCAGCTGCTTGTATTACGGGACGTCGAGGACGCCGTCCCCTACAACGTTCTCCTATTGCCTATTGCCTATTGCCTGTTCCCTATTCCCTATTCCCTATTCCCTGATCCCTGATCCCTGATCCCTGATCCCTTCTCTCCGGCCCAAAAGTTATTCGTCAGCCGCTCACTCTGAAAAAATCAAAATCCCAGCTTTATAATAAATAGAAAGCAAAACTTTCGTCATCATCGTCATAGTCGAAAATTATGTGGAAAAGTCCGTTTTTGCCAGCAATGGCAAGGCTTTGCCATCCACAGGCGATTATGGAAAAAGAACAGGTTTTGCACAGGCCGTTATGGAAAGCTTTTTTCCGTCCTGTTTTCCACAGAAAGTTGTTCGTTGTCCACAGTCCCCCTATGGACAACGCTCCGAATGAATGGAGGTATCTGCAAATATGAAATTTACCTGCGAAAAATCCCAGCTGGCCAACGCCATTTCCGTTGCCTCGAGGACCGTCTGCCAGAAATCCAGCATCGCAGCGCTCGAGGGCATCCTCCTGCGGGCCGAGGACCGGCTCTATCTCACCGGCTACAACCTCGAAACCGGCATCACCGTGCAGCTCGACGCCCAGATTATCCGGGGCGGCGACTGCGTCATGCCCGCGCGCCTGTTTTTTGACATCATCCGCAAGCTGCCGGACGACATGGTCACGCTGGAGGTCGACGACAAGTACAAGGTCTCCATCCGCGGCGGCATCTCCTCCTTCACGATCATGGCAAGCTCCGCCGAGGATTACCCCGATCTTCCCCGCGTGGGCGAGGCCGACGCCGTGCACATCCCGGAAAACGCGCTGCGCGAGCTGATCGGCGGCACGATCTTTGCCGTCTCCGAGAACCAGGCCCGGCCCATCCACACCGGCTGCCTGATCGAGGTCGCGGAAAACAGCGTCACCATGGTGGCCGTCGACGGCTTCCGCCTGGCCAGACGCACCTACCACCTGGACGAGCCCACCGGCAAGGTGATGAAGTTCGTCGCCCCGGCTGCGGCCCTCAAGGAGGTCGAAAAGATTCTGGAGGATACCGACGAGCCCATGGCGCTGACGCTCGGCGCCAAGCACATTCTGTTTGAGATCGGCGGCGCGACGCTGATCTGCCGCATCCTCGAGGGCGAATTCCTCGACTGGCGGCGCGTGGTGCCGACGAACAACCCGACGATCCTGACCGCGAACGTGGATGAGCTCACCGCCTCCATCGAGCGCGTGGGCCTGATCGTCTCGGAGAAATACAAGAGCCCGGTGCGCTGCCTGTTCTCGCAGGATGCGGCGCAGTTCCGCACGCTGACCACGATCGGCGCGGCCAAGGACGAGTGCAGCCTCGCCGGCGACGGCAAGGACCTCGAGATCGGCTTCAACTGCCGCTACCTGCTCGACGCGCTCAAGGCCCTGCCCACCGAGTATGTGAACCTGGAGCTGTCGAACAGCCTCTCTCCCATCGTCTTCACCCCCACGCAGAAGGACAAGACCGGCGAAAACGAGGAAAAGACCGTCTACGACTACGCCTACATGGTCCTCCCCGTCCGCCTGAAGCCCGGAGAATAAAAATATGAAAGTACGCGTAAGACGAGTATCGGGCAGTGAGATCAGGGTCCCGATCACAACGGATTTTATCAAATTAGAGAGCTTTCTGAAGCTGGCCAATGCCGCCGAGTCCGGCGGAATGGCAAAGAACTTCATTCAGAACGGCGAGGTGGAGGTCAACGGCGAGACCTGCACCATGCGGGGCAAAAAGCTGCGTGTGGGCGACAGGGTCCGCTTACTCGGCGCCGTCTATGAGGTCACGCAGGGATGATCCTGAACTCCCTGCGGCTGCGCGGCTTCCGCAATTACGAGGACTTTTTCTGCGAGTTTTCGCCCGGCGTCAACCTGATCTGCGGGCAGAACGCCCAGGGCAAGACGAACCTCCTCGAGGCCATCGTCTACCTCTCCCAGGGCAGCGCCTTCCGCACCCGGAAGGAGGCCGAGCTCATCCGCTTCGGCGCGGAATTTGCCGAGCTCGAGGCCCGCGTGCAGTCCTATGACCGGGAGCAGACCCTGCGCGCGGTCATGTTCTCCGGCCGCAGGCCCCGGCAGCTGTGGCTCTCCGGCGTCAAGCAGAAATCGCGGGAGAGCATGAACGGCATTCTCGGCACCGTGCTCTTCTGCCCGGAGGACCTGCTGGTTCTGAAAAAGGGCGCGGCCGAGCGCAGACGGCTGCTCGACGACGCGCTGTGCCAGCTGCGGCCGAGATACGCCAGCGCGCTGGAGGAATACAACCGCATCCTGCAGCAGAAGGGCGCGGCCCTGCGCGCGCAGGCGGAGTCGCCGGGCTATCTGGCGGTGCTGCCGGAGTACAACGAGCGCATGGCGCGCCTGGGCGCGCAGCTGATCGTGACGCGCGCCAAATATCTGCGGGAGCTGGAGCGGCGGGCGGCGGCCTTCCACCTGGATTTTTCCGGCGGACGGGAGCAGCTGACGCTGACCTATCAGACCGTGTCCACGGTCACGGACCCCTTCGCCCCCCTGCCGACCGTCTACGAGCAGCTCAAGGCCCACCAGCAGAGCCACTACCGGGCCGAGATCGAGTCCATGCAGTGCCTGTCCGGGCCGCACAAGGACGACTTTGACGCGGCGCTGGGCGGGCTGAGCATCCGGGCCTTCGGCTCCCAGGGACAGACCCGGACCGCGGCGATCTCCCTGAAGCTGGCCGAGCGGGACATTTTTGAAATGGACACCGGCGAGCTGCCGGTGCTGCTGCTCGACGACGTGCTTTCGGAGTTGGACGCCGGCCGGCAGGATTTTGTCGTCAACCACATCCGCCGCGGCCAGGTGTTCATCACCTGCTGCGACGAAGAAAAAATGACCGACATCGGCAAGACGATCCAAGTGGAAAATGGAAAATTGAAGGCGGAAAATTGATATGTATATTTCAATCGGCGGCGATATGGCGGTCAGAGACCGCTCCATCATCGGCATATTTGACCTGGACAACTGCAGCTACGGCAAAAAAACCCGGGAATTCCTTGAAAAGGCCGAGCAAAACGGCGAGGTCGTCCCGGTGACCGACGAGCTGCCGAAATCCTTCGTCCTGACCGCCGAATACGGCTTTCACAGAATATATCTGACCCAGTTCAACGCCGCCACCATCGAGCGGCGCAGCAAATCCATATGATCCAACAGCAAAGGAACATCAATATGAACGAAAACGAAGAACTGTTAAACACCAGCGTGAACGAGGAATACGGCGCCGAGCAGATCCAGGTGCTCGAGGGCCTCGAGGCCGTGCGCAAGCGGCCGGGCATGTACATCGGCTCCACCTCCGCCTCGGGCCTGCACCACCTGGTCTATGAGATCGTCGACAACTCCATCGACGAGGCGCTCGCCGGCTACTGTCACCACATCCAGGTGACAATCAACCCCGGCAACACCATCACGGTCACCGACGACGGCCGCGGCATCCCTGTGGACATCCAGCCGCAGACCGGCCGGCCTGCGCTCGAGGTCGTCTTCACGGTCCTGCACGCCGGCGGCAAGTTCGGCGGCGGCGGCTACAAGGTCTCCGGCGGCCTGCACGGCGTGGGCGCGTCGGTGGTCAACGCCCTGTCCGAGTGGCTCGAGGTCAATGTCCACAAGGAGGGCAAGATCTACCAGATGAAATTCTCCCGCGGGCACATCACTCAGGAGATGCAGGTCGTCGGCACCACCGAAAAAAGCGGCACCGTCGTCACCTTCCAGCCCGATCCCGAGATGTTCGACACGCTGGAATACGACTACGACACCCTGCACACCCGCATGCGCGAGCAGGCCTTCCTGAACGCCGGCCTCAAGATCTCCATCGCCGACAAGCGCACCGAGGACGGCAAGTCCGACTCCATGTGCTACGAGGGCGGCATCCGGGAGTTCGCAGCCTGGATCAACCGGCACAAGAACGCCCTGCATGAGGAGCCGATCTACCTCTCCGGCCGCAAGGACGACGCCTTTGCCGAGATCGCCATGCAGTACAACGACGGCTACAACGAGATCCTGGTCTCGTTTGCCAACGACATCCACACGCCCGAGGGCGGCATGCACGAGACCGGCTTCAAGACCGCGCTCACCCGCGTGCTCAACGCCTACGGCACCAAGTACGGCATCATCAAGGGCGACGACAAGGTCTCCGGCGAGGACTGCCGCGAAGGCCTGACCGCGATCATCTCGGTCAAGCTGCCCGAGGCGCAGTTTGAGGGCCAGACCAAGCAGAAGCTCGGAAACGCCTATATCCGCACCCTGGTGGACAACGTGGTCTCCACCCAGCTGGCCGACTTCCTGGAGGAGAACCCCTCGATTGCCAGGGAGATCCTCGACAAGGCCATGATGGCCAACCGCGCCCGCGAGGCTGCGCGCCGCGCCAGAGAGAACATCCGGCGCAAATCCGTGCTCGAGGGCGAGCGCCTGCCCGGCAAGCTGGCCGACTGCAACGAGCGCGACCCGGCACTGACCGAGCTCTACATCGTCGAGGGCGACTCCGCAGCGGGCTCTGCCAAGGGCGGCAGAGACTCCCGCTTCCAGGCGATCCTCGCCATGTGGGGCAAGATGCTCAACGTGGAAAAGGCCAGAGCCGACAAGATCTACAACAACGACAAGCTGGCCCCGGTCATCCAGGCGCTGGGCTGCGGCATCGGCGACGAGCTGGACCTCAGCCGCCTGCGCTACCACAAGATCGTCATCATGGCCGATGCCGACGTCGACGGCAGCCATATCCGCACCCTGATGCTGACCTTCTTCTTCCGCTACATGCGGCCGCTGATCGAAAACGGCTACGTCTACGCCGCGGTGCCGCCGCTCTACAAGCTGACGCGCGGCAAGCAGTCGCGCGTGGCGTATTCCGACGAGGAGCGCGACCAGGTCTCCGCCGAGATGCGCGGCGACAACCCGAATGTGAAGATCGACATCAGCCGCTTCAAGGGCCTGGGCGAAATGGACCCGCACGAGCTGTGGGAGACCACGATGGACCCGGAAAAGCGCTCCCTGCGCCGCATCACCCTGAACGACGCGATCGCCGCCGACCAGACCTTCACCGTCCTCATGGGCGAGGAGGTCGAGCCCAGAAAGCAGTTCATCGAAGCCAACGCAAAATACGCAGTGAATTTGGACTTCTGATTTTTGCCGTAGGGGGCGGCGTCCCCGACGCCCCGGGGAGAGTTGAGACGGCATGGCAGTGTTGTGCTTCGCACACGGGCTGTCGAGACGCCAGCCCCTACGCCCGGGATTGAAGACGCCAGCACCTGCGCCTGAAATCGAGGCGCAGAAGTAAAGCCGTAGGGGGCGGCGTCCCGACGCCCCGGGAGAGGGCTGAAACGGCAAGGCAGTGTTGTGCTTCGCACACGGGCTGTCGAGACGCCAGCCCCTACACCCGGGATTGAAGACGCCAGCACCTGCGCCTGAAATCGAGGCGCAGAAGTAAAGCCGTAGGGGGCGGCGTCCCGACGCCCCGTAAAATGATTCATAAAACGGACCATGGAACAACAATACCCCAAGAGAAAACCAAACCGATTAAGAACATTTGATTACAGCGCAGCGGGATTCTATTTCATTACGATCTGCACAAAAAACAAAGAAAAATTGTTCGGCTATGTGCAGGACGGTGACGAGTGGAATCTGCCGCAGATGGTGCTTTCAGATCTTGGAAAAATTGTTTCTGAGCAGATTCAAACCATTCAAAATGCAAAACATGTTTCGATAGACCATTATGTCGTTATGCCGAATCATATTCATCTGATTCTTGTGGTAGACCCGTCCGATGACACAGAAAAAACAGCTGCAAATGCGATTGTTCCGCACACGATCGGGGCGTTCAAGCGACTCTGCGGCAAGCGCATTGGAGAAGACGTCTTTCAACGGTCTTTTCATGACCGGATCATCCGAAACCGGAGGGAATATGAGAAAATTTGGCAGTATATCAGTGATAATCCAAGAAAATGGAAAGAAGACTGTTTCTTTACAGAATAATTGACAACAATCCAGCAGCCTTTCAATCGTAGGGGGCGGCGTCCTCGACGCCCCGGCTATGTTCACAGAAGATGACATTTACGAAGACAATCAGGCTGATCTCTTAACGAAACTGCGGTTCGGGGCGTCGAGGACGCCGCCCCCTACGACCTCAAAATGAGAGGATAATTTATGGCAAAAAATCGTGATTACAAGCCGGAGGATATCCTGTTTCCGGAACAAAAAATCGTGACGAACGACCTGGTGCGGGAGATGGAAAGCTCCTTCATCGAGTACGCAATGTCGGTCATCGTGGCCAGAGCCCTGCCCGATGTGCGCGACGGCCTCAAGCCCGTGCACCGGCGCATCCTCTACGCCATGTACGAGGACAACCTCACCTCGGACAAGCCCTTCAAAAAGTCGGCCACCTGCGTGGGCGACGTGCTTGGCCGCTACCACCCCCACGGCGACGCCTCCGTCTATGACGCCATGGTGCGCCTGGCGCAGGATTTCTCCATGCGCTACAAGCTGGTTGACGGCCACGGCAACTTCGGCTCCATCGACGGCGACCCTCCGGCCGCCTACCGTTACACCGAGGCCCGCATGTCCAGGCTCGCCAACGAAATGCTGCGCGACATCGACAAGCAGGTCGTCGACTGGGTGCCGAACTTCGACGAATCCCGCAAGGAGCCCCACGTGCTGCCCTCCCGCTTCCCGAACCTGCTGGTCAACGGTTCGTCGGGCATCGCGGTCGGCATGGCGACCAACATTCCGCCCCACAACCTCACCGAGGTCATCAACGCCTGTATCGAGGTGCTGGACAATCCCGAGGCGGAGCTTGCAGACCTCATGCAGCACATCAAGGGCCCGGACTTCCCCACAAAGGGCATCATCATGGGCCGCTCCGGCATCCGCGCAGCCTACGCCACCGGCCGCGGCCGCATCGTGGTGCGCGGCAGGACCGAGTTTGAGGAGCACGGCCAGGGCCGCATCCGCATCATCGTGACGGAGCTGCCCTATCAGGTCAACAAAAAGAACCTGGTCGAGAACATCGCCGACCAGGTCAAGGAAAAGCGGCTCGAGGGCATCTCGGACCTGCGCGACGAGTCCGACCGCAACGGCATGCGCATCGTCATCGAGCTCAAGAAGGACGCCAATCCCCAGGTGGTGCTCAACCGCCTGTTTGCCCAGACCGCGCTGCAGTCGAGCTTCTCGGTCAACATGCTGGCCCTTGTGGACGGGCAGCAGCAGCCGAAGATCCTCTCCCTGCGCCACGTGCTCGACGAGTACCTGGGCTTCCAGGAGGAGGTCATCGTCCGCCGGACGAAGTACGACCTGCAGAAGGCGGAGGAGCGGGCCCACATCCTGGAAGGCCTCATCATCGCCCAGGACAACATCGACGAGGTCATCCGCATCATCCGCAGCGCCTACGACGACGCCAAGGAGCGCTTGATGGAGCGTTTCGGCCTGTCCGAGATCCAGGCCCAGACCATCCTGGACATGCGCCTGAAGGCCCTGCAGGGCCTGGAGCACGAAAAGCTCCTGAACGAATACAAGGAGATCGAGGCCAAGATCGCCTACTTCAAGCAGGTCCTGGCCGACGAGAACATGGTCAAGGGCATCCTCAAGGACGAGCTCACCCAGATCCGGGACAAGTACGGCGACGAGCGCCTGACCGAGATCCAGGACGTCGAGGACGAGATCGACATCGAGGACCTCATCGAGGAGGAGATGTGCTGCTACACGGTCTCCGAGCAGGGCTACGTCAAGCGTATGCCGGTCTCCGAGTACCGCGCCCAGCGCCGCGGCGGACGCGGCGTGCATGCGGCCAACCTCAAGGAGGAGGACTACGTCAAGGACATCTTTGTCGCCTCGACGCACGACTTCATCCTCTTCTTCACCAACATCGGCAAGTGCCACCGCAAGAAGGGCTACCAGATCCCCGAGGCCGGCAGGACTGCCAGAGGCACCGCGATCGTCAACGTCCTGCCCCTGGAGCCGGGCGAGTACGTCACTGCGGGCGTCACGATCCGCGAGTTCTCCGAGGGCGAGTACCTGATGATGGTGACGCGCAACGGCACCGTCAAGCGCCTGGCGCTCGACAGCCTCAACACCGCCCGCAAGGCCGGCATCAAGGCCCTGACCCTCGACGAGGGCGACGAGCTGATCTCGGTGCTGCGCACGAACGGCAGCGACAAGATCATCCTGGCCACCAAGAACGGCATGGCCATCTGCTTTGACGAGAACGACGTGCGCCCGATGGGCCGCGTTGCCTGCGGCGTCAAGGGCATCACCCTGGGCGAGGACGACTGCATCGTCGGCGCCGGCGTGTACCAGGAGGACAAGACCCTGCTCTCCGTCACCGAAAACGGCTTCGGCAAGCGGACCGAGCTGGTCAATTTCCTGCGCCTGGACGAAAGCGGCGAGCGCACGCAGACCCAGTCCCGCGGCGGCAAGGGCATGACGGCCTACGGCGTCACCGAGAAGACCGGCCGGCTGGCCGGCGTGCAGATCGTGTCGGATGACGACGACCTCATGGTCATCGAAAACACCGGCGTGGTTATCCGCATGCAGGTAAGCGACATCAACATCTACGGCCGCACCGCCCAGGGCGTCAAGGTCATGCGCCTCGACGAGGGCAGCAAGGTCATCTCCATCGAGTGCTTCGAGCGCGAGGAGGAGACCGAAGCCGCGGAGCCCGCCGAGGAGGAGCTGTAAACCCGGACACCCAAGCCGCGTTTACCAAACCGCATTTACCCGAACCCTGTCATTCCGAGGCCGCCTGCGGCCGAAGAAGCTGACTGCTGCATATCGGAGGAACTCCATATGAAAAAATCAACCCTCGGTGCGCTGATCGGCGCCGGTGTGGCGGCGTCCGCGGCGGTTGCCGCGCCGCTGCTCATCCGAAACAACAAACGGCTGACGGTCTCCCGCCTGACTTACCGCTCGCCGAAGGTGTTCGGCAGCCTCTCGGGCTACCGCATCGTGCACGTGGCGGATCTGCACAACGCGGAGTTCGGCCGGCACAATGCCCTGCTGCTCACCCAGATCGAGATCGAGCAGCCCGACCGCATCGTGATCACCGGTGATCTGCTCAACAGCTACAAGCCCGATCCGGCGCAGGCCCTGGAATTTGCCGCCGCGGCGGCCAAGCTCGCGCCCTGCGACTTTGTCACCGGCAACCACGAGCACCGGCTGCCGCCCAAGGCCCTGGCCGATTTCCTGGCCGCCCTGCGCGCCCAGGGAGTCAACGTGCTGCGCAACGAGGCCTCGAACGTCTACCGCGGCGAGGAGCAGTTCCGCCTGATCGGCGTGGACTGCCAGGAGGGCAAGACCGCCACGCTGACGGATCTGATGAAAAACCGGCCTGCGGGCGAGCTGAACATCCTGCTCTCCCACAAGCCGCACTACGCCGAGCAATATGAAAGATCCGGGGTGGATCTGGTGATCTGCGGCCACGCGCACGGCGGCCAGTTCCGCCTGCCCGGCATCGGCGGGCTCTATGCCCCCGGCCAGGGCGTGCTGCCGCAGTACACCTCGGGCCTGTACAAGCTGGGCCATACGATCATGGCCGTCAGCCGCGGCCTGGGCAACAGCTCCTTCCCCCTCCGCCTCGGCAACCCGCCGGAGCTCTCGGTCATCACATTGCTGCCGCAGAAGTAATTGTAGGCAATAGGGAAGAGGCAATAGGCAATAGGAAAACAGGCCTCAAACCGTAGCCATAAAACCGCCGGAACAAACCGGGTTTCGTATAACCGATACGGCAGGCGAACCACCCGTAGTGGCCGATGCCCACATCGGCCATAAAGCGGCCGGGAGGGCCGGGCTTCGTACAGCCAATGCGGCAGGAGAACAGCCCGTAGTGGCCGATGCCCACATCGGCCATAAAGCGGCCGGGAGGGCCGGGTTTCGTACAGCCAATGCGGTAGGAGAACAGCCCGTAGTGGCCGATGCCCACATCGGCCATAAAGCGGCCGGGAGGTCCGGGTTTTGTACAGCCAATGCGGCAGGAGAACAGCCCGTAGTGGCCGATGCCCACATCGGCCATAAAACGGCCGGGAGGGCCGGGTTTCGTACAGCCAATGCGGCAGGAGAACAGCCCGTAGTGGCCGATGCCCACATCGGCCATAAAGCGGCCGGGAGGGCCGGGTTTTGTACAGCCAATGCGGCAGGAGAACAGCCCGTAGTGGCCGATGCCCACATCGGCCATAAAACCGCCGGGAGAATCGGGTTTCTTATGGCCGATGTAGGCATACTTCGTGACTCTACGAGTTCGGCCACTACGTTAGAAAGGAAATCATATGGGAGAGTTTTACACCAGAAAGCGGCTGCGCCTGCCGAACGATCGGGAGCTGTCAAATCAGATGTATTTCATCACCATATGTGTGCAAAACCGGGAAAAATGCCTTTGCACCATCATTTCTGCCGAACAAGAGGACGAACTTCCACGGTGCGTTTTGTCCAAAGAGGGAACCATTGTAGAACGCTATATTCAATCCATTCCTGGTCTGGATCGATATGTGATTATGCCCAATCACATTCATTTGATCGTGAAAAATGCAGAGGGGGAGAATATTTCTTCCAAAATACGTTCTTTCAAAACCCTTTCAACGAAGAACATCGGCAGAAGCATCTGGCAGCGTTCCTTTTACGACCATGCAATTCGGAATGAACAGGATTACCTGACGCGATGCAGGTACATCGAAGAGAACCCGATCAAATGGTCCTTGGATGAATATTATCAAACATAACCGTGATCGACATTGCCCCTCAAATCAACGATGCAGCATGGTGATCTCCCTGTAGTGGCCGATGCCCACATCGGCCATAAGACCTCGGCGCGCATCGCACCTCTATGGCCGATGTGGGCATCGGCCACTACGGACGGGTATCCTGCCGCATCAGCTATACGAAACCCGGTCTGTCCCGGAGGCTTTATGGCCGATGTGGGCATCGGCCACTACGGGTGCAGACGTCGCAGAGGACAGTTGATATGAAAAAAATCTCAGATTGGTTCAAACAGAATCGTATTTCCATCCTGGTATTGATTGTATCCGCGCTGGTGTTTTTCGGGCTGCTTTGGTTTGCCCAGCAGGGGACGATCTACCAGAACCAGTCCACCGAGCTGGAATACGTCAGCTACGAGACCGCGACGGTGCTGAACGTCTCCCGGGACACGGTCTCGCCGGACTACCTGGCCGGCACCGTGGAAATTGCGGACCTCGGCACCCAGACCATCCTGGTGCGCCTGACCTCCGGCCCCTTTGCCGGCGAGACCTTCGAGCTGGAAAACCAGGTCTCGGTCTTCACAGGCGTGCGCGTCAAGGAGGGCGAGCGCGTCGTTCTGAGCATCTACGCCAAGGACGGCCAGATCCTCAACAGCGCGGTCTACCAATACAACCGCGTGCCGATGGTGTTCGTGCTGCTGGCGGTGTTTTTCCTGATCGTGGTGCTCGTGGGCGGCAGGACGGGCCTCAAATCCCTGCTCGGCCTGGTGCTCACGGTGATCTGCCTGATCTGGATCTACTGCCCGCTGCTCATGAAGGGCTTCCGGCCCGACTGGACCGCGCTGGGGCTGTGCGTGTTTGTGGAGATCGTCTGCTTCACGATCCTGGGCGGCGTCGATAAAAAAACCGTCTGCGCGATGCTCGGCACGGCGGTCGGCATGGGCCTGGCGGCGCTCTTCGGGGTGCTGGCGCAGTGGCTCACGCGGATCAACAGCTACAGCATGTACACCACCTCCACGCTGGTGGACGAATTCCGCAACATCCAGCAGCAGGGCATCCCGCTGCGCATCCACGGGCTTCTGACCGCCGGCGTGATCATCTCGTCGCTCGGCGCGGTGATGGACGTGGCCATGAGCCTGTCCTCGTCCATTTCCGAGCTCAAAACGGTCAACCCCGAAATGACCCGCGCGGCGCTCTGGCGCTCGGGCATGCGCATCGGCCGGGACATGGTGGGCACCATGACCAACACCCTGGTGCTGGCCTTTGTCGGCTCGAGCCTGCTTCTGATCATCTACATGTGGTCGCTGGAGCTGTCGTTTTATCAGCTTTTGAGCTCGACCTTCTTCTCGGTGGAGCTGATCTCCGCCCTGTCAAGCTCCATCGGCGTCGTCCTGGCCGTCCCGGTGACGGCCCTGATCGGCTCGACAATGTTTGGAAAAATGAAGGAATGAAGCTGCTTTGCGAACGAAGAAATGAAGCCGCTTCGCTAATTGAGGTGTCCCTGACGGGACGGATGAAATTCCATTTTTCAATTCCTTTGAATTGAAAAATACCACAATTAGCGAAGCGGCTTCATTTGCGACGAAGGAGCATGCTTCATTCCATCATTTTTTCATCATTTCATTTCTACTCTCCCCGCTGCAGCTTTTCGGCCTGCTCGGCGGTGGTGAGGGCGTCGATCATCGGGTCCAGGTCGCCGTCCATGAAGCCCTGGATGTTGTGCAGGGTCAGGCCGATGCGGTGGTCGGTCACGCGGTCCTGCGGGAAATTGTAGGTGCGGATCTTTTCGTTGCGCATGCCGCTGCCCACCTGGCTCTTGCGCGCGCCGCTGACGGCGGAGTCCAGGCGCTCCTGCTCCATCTCGTAGAGCTTGGAGGCCAGCATGTTCATGGCTTTTTCGCGGTTCTGGAACTGGCTGCGCTCCTCCTGGCAGGCCACCACGATGCCGGTGGGCTTGTGGATCAGGCGCACGGCCGAGCTGGTCTTGTTGATGTGCTGGCCGCCCGCGCCGGAGGAGCGGTAGACCTGCATCTCGATGTCCTCGGGCCGGATCTCGACCTCGGCTGCCTCCATCTCGGGCAGCACCGCCACCGTCGCGGTCGAGGTGTGGATGCGGCCGCCGGACTCGGTTTCCGGCACGCGCTGCACCCGGTGGACGCCGGATTCATACTTCATGCGCGAGAACGCGCCGCTGCCGGAGAGGATGAAGTCCGCCTCCTTGACGCCGCCGAGCTCGGTCTCGTTGTAGTTGAGCAGCTCGAGCGTCCAGCCGCGGCGGGCGGCGTACATCGAGTACATGCGGTAGAGCGAGTGGGCGAACAGGGCGCTCTCCTCGCCGCCCACGCCGCCGCGGATCTCCACGATCACGTTCTTGTCGTCGTTGGGGTCCTTCGGCAGCAGCAGGATGCGGAGCTCGTCCTCCAGGCGTTCGGCCTCTTTTTTGGCGCTCTGGTATTCCTCCTGGCAGAAGTCCTTCATCTCCGGCTCGGCGGCCATGAGCTCGAGCGCCTCCTGCATCTCGGTTTTCGCGCGCTTCCAGGCGCGGAAGGCGGAGACCACGGGCTCTAAGTCCCTCTGCTCCTTCAGATACTTTGCCGCCAGCTTCGGGTCGGCGTAGAAATCCGGCCGCTCCGCCCGGTCGCAGAGCTCAATGTATCGGTTTTCGACTTGGGTCAGTTTTTCTTCCATGTCAGATTCCTCAGTGATGAATGTAGGGGCGGCCAATGGCCGCCCGCGGGCGAGCAATGCTCGCCCCTACAGCTTGGTTTGAAAAAATTGATTGATTTCTGCCCGGGTTGCGCTCACGCTGCCCTGGGCGAAGTTGGGCTTGCCGCCGCCGCGGCCCCGGCAGGCCTGGTTGAAGGCCTTGACCAGCTCGCGCAGATTGCCGCCCGTCTGGCCGACGGCGTATTTGTAGCCGGCCGCGTCGTCGCCGGAGAAGACCGCGCAGAGCCGGTCGGTCTGCTCCATCATCAGCAGGCAGAGCTGCTGGATGTCAGAGGGCGTCAGGCCGGGCTCGAAGACAAGCAGCGCGCCTCCTTCCTTCTGTAGGGACGAGCCCTGCTCGTCCGCGGACAAGCACGGCTTGTCCCTACAAACGGACGTGACGATTTGTGCAAAATACCGGGTTTTCCAGCCGGAAAGCGCGAAATTTGTCTCCGAAAGCTCCTGCTGCATCCGGCGCACCGCGTCGGCGGTCTGCAGGGGCTTGGCCGAGAGCAGGCCGGAAATCTCCCGGTTCTGGTCGAACACCCGGGACAGATACGCCGTCGCGCGGCCGCCGCAGACCAGCTCGATGCGCACGCCCTGGTGGAATTTGACGCAGGAGAGCAGCTTGATGAGGCCGATTTCGCCGGTGCGCGCCACGTGCGTGCCGCAGCAGGCGCAGTCGTCCATGCCCGGAAAGCGCACGATGCGCACGTCGCCGCTGAGCGCCTTCTTGCTGCGGTAGGGGATGCGCGAGAGCTCCTCGGCGTCGGGCCAGAGAATTTGCGTCTCGACGTTCTGCCAGATCCAGGCGTTGACCTGGGCCTCCAGACCCGACAGGTCCTCGGACGGGACGACGCCGGAAAAGTCGATCGTGATGACGTCCTGCCCCATGTGGAAGCCCACGTTGTCAAAGCCGTAGGTCCGGTGCACCAGCCCGGAGAGCAGGTGCTCGCCGGAGTGCTGCTGCATGAGATCGAAGCGCCGGGCCCAGTCGATGCGGCCGGCGACCTGACCCTCCAGCGCCGCGTCGCAGGTGTGGACGATGACGCCGTCCCGTTCCTGCACGTCCAGTACCCTCGCGCCGCCGAGCGCGCCCAGATCGCAGGGCTGGCCGCCGCCCTCGGGATAGAACGCGGTGCGGTCGAGCACCACAGCAAAGCCGCCCTTGGCCGCCTCGCAGGAGACGACCGAGGCGCGAAATTCGGTCAGATATGGATCGGTGTAATAGAGCTTTTCCGTCATGCTGCTGCCTCCGGGGGTGGATATAGTTGAAAGTTGATAGTGGAAAGTGGAAAGTTTCGTATGCCAAGTATAGCATAAACCTGGGTTTGGCGCAACGGTTTTATTCCGGGCTTTTCACGTATTCGGCGATGTCCTCGAGGCGGCAGTCCAGGACGGTGCAGAGCTTGTCCAGCGTTTTGGTCTCCATGTTGTCGTTTGCCCGCAGCCGCCGGATGGTTTTGCTGTCCAGCCCGCACTTTTCCCGCAGATAATAGGTGGAAACACCCCTGTTTTCCATGGTTTTCCACAGTTTGTCGAAGATAATCATATATTTCCCCTCCAATGCTTGACTAAGCATATTATGGGGGTTATAATCCTTTATATTAAGGGGATATAACCCCCATAGGAGGCGGAAACATGGAGGTATCTTTTGTCGTGGATTGCCTGTTCGATCTGATCAACGAGAGCGATCTGCTGGATGTGAACGAGCTGCAGACGGCGGGAAACACGCTGGTTTTCACGCGCTGCGACGGAGAAACATTCTACGTGAGCGTGCAAAAGGGAGGAGCATAGTCCCGTAGTGGCCGATGCCCACATCGGCCATAAGACTTCGATGCGCATCGTAGCTTTTATGGCCGATGTGGGCATCGGCCACTACGGAAGGTACGGGAACGAGTTGGATACATAAAAAACGCAGTTGTCAAGAAAAAAACCTTGACAATGCCAAGAAAATCGTGTATACTGTGCAGGCTGTGAAGTAAAAAACCTTGACAGGAGGGCCTATGAAAGCAGATCCGATCACGATGACCCTTCTGTTTGACGAATACGGGGCGCTGCTGACGGAAAAGCAGCGGGACTGCTGCGATCTGTACCTCAACGAGGATTTGTCGCTGAGCGAGATCGCCGGCGAGCTGGGCATCAGCCGCCAGGGCGTGCACGACAGCCTGACCCGGGCCGAGGCCACGCTGGCGCAGTTCGAGGCCGTTTTGGGCAATGTGGCCCGCCGGCGCCGGACCCGCGCCGCAGCCGACGAGATCGGCCGCTGCATCCAGGCCCTGGCAGGCTCCGACCAGGCGCCGGCCCGCGCCGTCTCGGAGAAGCTCGCCGCCGCGCTGCAGCAGATTCTGGAGTGAACAAGGAAACATTGTCCCTTCGGGCATCATCGATCCCTACGGGGTGCGGCGTATTCGGACGGGTGACCCGTCCGCTACGGGTGCAATCCGCATCCGTAGGGACGAGCATTGCTCGTCCGCGCATTCGGCACGAATGCATTCGCCGTGAGGCGAATCTTGCGCATTGTCGGGACGTCGGGCCTTCCGGGTGCGGAGCATTCGGACGGGGGACCCGTCCGCTACGGGGTGCAGCGTTCGCCCTCCCGGGCGACGGATCGATTGTCCCTTCGGGCATCATCGATCCCTACGGGGTGCATTCCGCGTCGGCGGACGAGCGAGGCTCGTCCCTACGTTCTCCTATTCCCTATTCTCTATTCTCTATTCTCTATTCCCTACCCCCTAGCCCCTGACCCCTGACCCCTGACCCCTGATCCCTGATCCCTGATCCCTATTCACTATTCACTATTACTTATTCACTATTCCCTAGCCCCTGACCCCTAACCCCTACAAAAGGAGGCCCACATGGCATTTGAAGGCTTGAGCGACAAGCTGAATAACGTATTCAAGCGTCTGCGCGGCAAGGGCCGCCTGACCGAGGCCGACGTCAAGGAGGCCATGCGCGAGATCCGCCTGGCGCTGCTGGAGGCGGACGTCAGCTACAAGGTCGTCAAGGAATTTATCAAAGGCGTGACCGAGCGCTGCGTCGGCAACGACGTGCTCGAAGGCCTGAACCCCGCCCAGATGGTCGTCAAGATCGTCAACGAGGAGCTCACCAAGCTCATGGGCAGCGACAACCAGCGCATCCAGATGGCGTCCAGCCCCCCGACGATCGTGATGCTCGTCGGCCTGCAGGGCGCCGGCAAGACCACGAACGGGGCCAAGCTCGCCGGCCTGTTCAAAAAGCAGCAGGGCAAGCGGCCGCTGCTCGTGGCCTGCGACGTCTACCGGCCCGCTGCCATCAAGCAGCTCGAGGTCGTGGGCGGCCAGCTGGACATCCCGGTCTTCCAGATGGGCCAGATCGACCCCGTGAAGATCGCCAAGGAGGGCGTCAAGTACGCCGTCCAGCACGGCAACGACATGGTCTTCCTCGACACCGCCGGCCGCCTGCACGTGGATGAGGCCCTCATGCACGAGCTGCAGGCCATCAAGGCCGAGGTCAAGCCGAACGAGATCCTGCTGGTGGTGGACGCCATGACCGGCCAGGACGCGGTGAACGCGGCCAGCTCCTTCAACGAGTGGCTGGACATCGACGGCGTGATGCTCTCCAAGCTCGACGGCGACGCCAGAGGCGGCGCGGCCCTGTCGGTCAAGGCCGTCACCGGCAAGCCGATCAAGTTCATCGGCACCGGCGAGAAGCTCGACCAGATCGAGGCCTTCCACCCCTCCCGCATGGCCGGGCGCATCCTGGGCATGGGCGACGTGCTGAGCCTGATCGAAAAGGCCGAGCAGGCCATCGACCAGAAAAAGGCCGCCGAGATGGAGGCAAGACTCCGCCAGAACAAATTCACGCTGACCGACTTCCTCGACCAGCTCGGCCAGCTCAAGAACATGGGCTCCATGCAGGACATCATGGCCATGATCCCCGGCGCGGGCAACATGAAGGACCTGCAGGTGGATGAAAAGGCCATGGCCAAGACCGAGGCCATCATCCAGTCCATGACCCCCTATGAGCGCGAGAACCCCAGCTGCATCGGCGCCAGCCGCAAAAAGCGCATCGCCAAGGGCTGCGGCCAGCGCGTGGAGGACGTGAACAAGCTGCTCAAGCAGTTTGACATGATGCAGAAGATGGTCCGGTCGATGTCCGGCCCCGGCGCATCGAAAAAGCTCAAAAAGCTGCAAAAACGCGGCGGATTCCCGATGGGCTTCCCCGGGATGTAAGATAAAAAATCAAAACACAATATATTAAGGAGAAACAAACCATGGTTAAAATCAGACTCAGAAGAATGGGCGCCAAGAAGAACCCCTACTACCGCATCGTTGTTGCCGATTCCCGCAGCCCCCGCGACGGCCGCTGCATCGAAGAGATCGGCTCCTATGATCCCCTGACCAACCCTGCCACCATCAAGGTCGACGCGGAGAAGGTCCAGACCTGGATCAAGAACGGCGCGCAGCCCACCGACACCGTCAGAGGTCTGCTCAAGAAGGCCGGCGTCCTGTAATTCGGGGATACCGAGATGAAGGAACTTTTGCTCTACATGGCAAAAAATCTCGTCGAGCATCCGGAACAGGTGACCGTTACCGAGATCGAGGGTGACCCCACGATCCTGGAGCTTCGGGTGGCCCCGGAGGACATGGGCAAGGTGATCGGCCGTCAGGGCCGCATTGCCAAGGAAATCCGCACGGTCATCAAGTCCGTCGCCCAGCGCACGGGCCAGCGTGTCTCTGTCGAGATCGTCGACTAACAAAAATGGGTTGCCGCGGGCAACCCATTTTTGCAATGAAAAAATGAAGGAATGAAGGGAGCAGCTTCATTCTGAACGCAGGTGATACGATGAACAATGTACTACTCGAGGCCGGGAAGCTGGTCAACACCCATGGGGTCCGCGGGGAGCTCAAGCTGCTGCCGTATACGGACGGGCCGGAATTTCTGCTGCCCTTCCGGGCGCTGTACCGGAAGGACGGGAGCGCCGTCACGGTGAGATCCAGCCGCGTGCAGGGCACCTGCCTGCTGCTGAAGCTGGCGGGCGTGGACTCGATCGAGGACGCATCTCCGCTGATCGGCAAGACGCTGTATTTCCGTCGGGACGACCCGGCGATCCCCGCCGGCACGGTCTTCATTTCCGACCTCATCGGCCTGCCGGTGTTTTCCGACGGCGCCGAAATCGGCAAAATCACCGACGTGATCCAGACGCCCGGCAACGACGTGTACGTCGTCAAGGGTCAGAAGGAATACATGATCCCCGTCGTGCCCGCCTTCGTCGACCCTGTGCAGCTGTCTGAGGGCCGGGTCAACGTCCGCCTGATCGAGGGAATGGAAAGCAGTTGACAGTGGAAAGTTGACAGTTGACAGTGGAAAGTGGACTGTGTTAAGGCAATCGGGAACAGGCGCTGTAGGGGCGAGCATTGCTCGCCCGCCGATGCGGAATGAGATGCGGAATGCACCCGTAGGGGACGGCGTCCTCGACGTCCCGCCGACCTGTACCGTGCCTCGTAGCGGACGGGTCACCCGTCCGAATGCTCCGCACCCGTCGGATGCATTTTCCGCAGGAAAATCGGTGCAGGTAGATCGTTTGCTGGACGCAAACGATGTGTGCTTCGCACACCGGACGAGCAATGCTCGTCCCTACAGTATAATTTGCGGCTGCTCTGCAGCATCGAACTGCGCTGCTCCCGGCAGGATTTCAAATCGGGGTTTTGATCTACAAATTCAAAATCCGTCGCGAAGCGACACCGAAACTTTCCGCTTTCCACTTTCCACTGTCAACGCAAGATCGGAGCAAGCTATGAGAATCGATATATTAACCCTCTTCCCGGACACCGTGGGCGACGTGCTGAGCGACTCGATCCTGGGCCGGGCGCAGGACCGCGGCTTCATCACGATCCGCACCCATCAGATCCGGGATTACACCACCAACAAGCAGAACCAGGTGGACGACTACCCCTACGGCGGCGGCCACGGGGCGGTCATGCAGGCCGATCCCCTCTACCGCTGCTGGCAGCACGTCTGCGAGGAAACCGGCGTCCGGCCGCACACGATCTACATGTCCCCCTGCGGCGCGGTGTTCAACGAAGGCCACGCAAAGCGCCTGGCCGCCGATTACGAGAACCTCTGCCTGGTCTGCGGCCACTACGAGGGCATCGACGAGCGCTTCATCGAGGAGTGCGTGGACGAGGAGCTCTCGATCGGCGACTTTGTGCTCACCGGCGGCGAAATCCCCGCCATGGCCGTGACCGACGCGGTCTGTCGGCTGCTGCCGGGCGTGCTCTCGGACGAGGAATGCTTCACCGAGGAGAGCCACTGGGACGGCCTGCTGGAATACCCGCAGTATTCCCGGCCCGCCGAGTGGCACGGCCGCCAGGTGCCCGAGATCCTGCGCTCCGGCGACCACGCCAAGGTGGCCCGCTGGCGGCGAAAGCAGTCGATTTTGCGCACCATGCAGCGCCGCCCCGACCTATTTGCGAAGCTTCGGCTGCCGGATCATACCAAGGCCGAGAAAAAATTTATCAAGGAATTGGAGGACGAAAGCGATGAATTCCGCAATCGATACGCTGAAAACCTGGGTAAACGAGAGTAAGCACATCGTCTTTTTCGGCGGCGCAGGCGTCTCCACCGAGAGCGGCATCCCCGACTTCCGCTCGGTGGACGGGCTCTACAGCCAAAAGTTCGATTATCCGCCGGAAACCATCATTTCCCACAGCTTTTTTGAGAAAAAAACTGCCTATTTCTTCAATTTTTATCGCGAAAAAATGCTGCCGCTGGGCTTTGAGCCCAACGTGACCCACCGGGTACTGGCGAGGTGGGAGCAGGAGGGCCGGCTCGACGCGGTGGTCACCCAGAACATCGACGGCCTGCACCAGAAGGCCGGCTCGAAGAAGGTCTACGAGCTGCACGGCTCGGTGCTGCGCAACTACTGCACCAGGTGCGGAAAATTCTACTCGGCGGAGTTTGTCAAGAATTCCACCGGCGTGCCCCTGTGCGACTGCGGCGGCGTGGTCAAGCCCGACGTGGTGCTCTACGAGGAGTCCCTCGACGAGCACACGATGATCAAGTCCGTGCAGGCGATCTCCAAGGCGGATCTGCTGATCGTGGCGGGCACCTCGCTCACGGTCTACCCGGCGGCGGGCCTGATCCGCTACTACCGCGGCCATCGCCTGGTGCTCATCAACCGCGACGAGACCCCCTACGACCGCGAGGCGGACCTCGTGATCCACGACAGCCTGGGCAAGGTCTTCAGAGAATTTGAATAAAAAAACAAGCGCTCTTTCCTCGGAAAGAGCGCCTGTTTTTTCATTGATCTTACTCCGCAAAGACCTTCTTCAGGTGCACGAAGGCGGGCAGGCCGTCTTCCTTGGCCTGCTTGGTCTCGCCCTGGATCAGGGGCAGGCAGTAGTCGATGAAGTCGTGGGTCACGCCATTGTGCTCGGCGTTGATCCACTCCAGCGGCACCTTCTGCTCGGTGTTGGCCACGTCCTTGAGGTCGAACAGGACATAGTCGCACTTGTAGCCGTTGCTGCGGTCGCACTTGAAGCCGACCATCTTGCCGGTCTCGCCGGCCAGGGCGGACTCCACGGCGGTCTTGCCGGAGTTGAAGCTCTCCTCGATGTCGGTCAGGGACGCACAGTGGGAGGCGCAGCGCTGCAGCAGGCTCAGCTCGATGCCGCGGACCTTGGCGCCGGTCTCTGCCTTGACGATGGAGGCCAGGCGGGAGGCCAGGCCGCCCAGCTGGGCATGGCCGAAGCCGTCGGTGCCGGAGGTCTTGGCTTCGGAGACGAAGCTGCCGTCGGCGTAGTGGACGCCCTCGGAGACGGCGACCAGGCAGTTCTTCTTCTCGGCGTAGACGCGCTTGACGTCGGCCAGGAACTGGTCCATGTTGAAGTCGGTCTCGGGCAGGTAGATGAGGTCGGGGCCGTCGCCCTTGGTGCCGGCCAGAGCGGCCGCGGCGGTGAGCCAGCCGGCGTGGCGGCCCATGCACTCGATGATGGTGATCATGCCGACGTTGTAGACCTTGGAGTCACGGCTGACCTCCATGAAGGAGGTGGCGATGTACTTGGCCGCAGAGGCGAAGCCGGGGCAGTGGTCGGTGCCGTAGAGGTCGTTGTCGATGGTCTTGGGCACGCCGAAGACGCGGCACTCGTAGCCGACCTTGGACATATAGCGGCTGATCTTGTTGCAGGTGTCCATGGAGTCGTTGCCGCCGTTGTAGAAGAAGTAGCGGATGTTGTACTTCTTGAAGATCTCAAGAATGCGCTTGAAATCGGTGTCGTCGACGTCGGGGTCGGCGATCTTGTAGCGGCAGGAGCCGAGGGCAGAGGACGGGGTGTAGAGCATCTTTTCCAGCTCCTTGGGGTCCTCCTCGTCCATGATCATCAGGCGGTCGTCGAGCACGCCGGTGATGCCGTGGTTGGCGCCGTAGACCTTGGTGATGTACTCGCTGTCCAGGGCGGTCTTGATGACGCCGTAGCAGGAAGCGTTGATGACGGAAGACGGGCCGCCGGACTGGCCGATGACAGCCGCACCGATCAGGGGTTTGTTAGACATGGTTGTTTCCTCCTAAATAATCTTACAGTATAATTTAACATTGTTTGTCAGAATTGTCAATGGTTTGTTCGCCGGGGCAGGGAGGCGATGAGCAGTGGAAAGTTGAAAGTGGAAAGTGGAAAGTGTTTTAGGCAATAGGGAATAGGCAATAGGAGAGCGAGGAACGAGGAGTGAGAATGAACGTAGGGACAAGCCTTGCTTGTCCGGAGAAGGAAGTGGAAAGTGGAAAGTGTAAAGGCAATAGGGAACAGGCAATAGGCAATAGGAGAACGACGCAGGGAGCGGCTCAATGTTGTTTTGTCGTAGGGGCCGGCGTCCTCGACGGTCCGCCGATCTGCACCGCACCCCGTAGCGGACGGGTCACCCGTCCGAATGCACCGCACCCGCAGGGACGGGAAACCCGTCCCCTACGCTGCAACACCATAAACATGTCATTCTGAGGAGCTTGCGACGAAGAATCTGACTGTGATGCAGCATAGATTCTTCGCTGCGCTCAGAATGACAAATCGGGCACCCGAACCGCGCACTTTCCACTTTCCACTGTCAACTGTCCACTGTATTCAGCCGGCCAGCAGCTCGGCCTTTAGCACCCCTTCGGTCTGCCGCAGGGTCTGCAGCAGGGCCTCCACGGTGCAGCGGAGCTCGGCGGTGTCGGCCGAGATCGTGACGCCCGCGCAGCCGCTTGTGGGGATGGTCTGGTTGATGGTCAGGATGTTGGCCCCGCAGCGGGCAAAGATCGCCAGCACGTCGCTGAGCAGGCCGGACACGTCCCGCAGGGTCATCTGGAAGGTCAGGATGCGGCCGGCCAGCATGCTCTGCAGGGGCCGGATCGTGTCGCGGTATTTGTAAAACGCGCTGCGGCTGATGCCGGTGCGCTGGGTTGCCTCGTGGATGGTCGCGCACTCCCCGGTCTCGAGCAGCTGCTTGGCCTCGGCGACCTTCAAAAAAATCTCCGGCAGCGCCGCGGCGGTGACAACATAGTATTGTTCCATGGCTTCTCCTTTAGGGGTCAGGGGCTAGGGGTCAGGGGCTAGGGGTCAGGCAAGTCTGCCGATCAAGGCATTTAAGAGCCTTCCGACTTCTTCACACAGGGAAAAGGATGCTTGGGTTTGCGCCTGAGAGAAATATGCTTGATCCATACAGATAAACAGCTGTGTTTCCAGCTCATACAAAGAACCACGGGCAATATGCAGAAAATGAACATATTCCTGGGTGGAATGCCGCCCGTGCCCCTCCGCGATATTGGAAGGAATCGAAACAACACACCGCCGCATCTGAGCGCCAAGCGCAAATAGTTCTTCCTTCGGCAGTTCACGAATTAAAGAATACACCTCATGAACGAGACGCATGCTTTTCTGCCAGACGATCAATTCCCGATAATTCTTCATCACTGCCGGCGTTCTCCTGACCCCTGACCCCTGACCCCTGACCCCTGACCCCTGAATCCTGAATCCTGAATCCTAAATCTAAATCCTATTCGTTCTCCAGTGCCATGACCTTATCGATCCTGCGCTGGTGCCTTCCGCCCAGGAACTCGGTGTCGAGCCAGGTGTCGACGATTTCAAGGGCCAGCATTTCGCCCACAACGCCGCCGCCCATGGCCATCATGTTGGTGTCGTTGTGTTGGCGGGTCAGGCGGGCGCTCATCTTGTCGGAGAGCAGCGCGCAGCGGATGCCCTTGATCTTGTTGGCGGCGATGGACACGCCGATGCCGGTGGTGCAGCACACGATGCCGCGGTCGCACTCGCCGGAGGCCACCGCCCGGGCGGCCGGCGCCACATAGTCGGGGTAGTCGCAGCTTTCGGCGGTGTAGGTGCCGAAATCCTTGTAGGCGAGCCCGCGCTCGTCGAGATGCTTCTTGATGGCTTCCTTCAGCGCCAGCGCGCCGTGGTCACATGCGATTGCGATCATGTTTGTTCCTCCGTTTCGGGTAGTGGGTCAGGGCAGCCGCTCGAGAATGCCGGCCACCATTGGGATGAAGCGCGCGCCGAGGCACAGCGCCAGATAATAGATCACGCCCAGCGTGGCCACGATGGCCACCGGGTAGGACTTGCCGCCGCGCTCGTAGTTCGAGAACAGCAGCGCCGCCGTGAGCGTCAGGCCCAGAGAGAGGACCGAGGTGTCGCTCAGCAGCCACACGACGACGGCGAAGAAGAGCACCAGCAGCACCAGAATGCTGCGCGGGTCCTTCCGCCGGAGGTAGAGCACCAGCGCCGAGATCGCGCCGAAGCCGCCCAGACCCAGCAGCGGCGCGTCCATGATCGGCAGCAGCACGCGCGAGCGCAGCAGCGGCTTTGTCACCAGATACAGCCCGCTGCGCAGGAACAGGCGAACGGCGAAGATCGGATGGCCGGCAAAGTGCGAGCGGACAAATTCCGGCGTCAGGCGGAAGAAGACAAAAACCTGCCCGGCCAGATACAGCGCCAGACCCAGCACCCAGACGATCAGGGCCAGCACCAGGGCCAGCGCGAAGATCCCGGGGCGCTCCTCGTCCCGGCGCAGATAGAAGATATGCTTGTACAGGTGCAGACCGACAAACAGCAGGCAGAAGGGCAGCAGCTGCGGCCGCAGCGACAGGGCCGCGCAGTAGCAGAGCGCCGCCGCCCAGTAGAGCAGCTCCGCCGGCAGCAGGCGCTCCTGCTTTGCCGTGAGCCACAAAACCAGCAGCAAAACCGCGATGGCGAGCAGGGCAGCAGCCGTATGGGCGCCCACATAGTCCGCGGCAAACAGCAGCGCGCCGCTGGCAGACACCAGCGTGGAGCCAAAGAGCAGCTGCAGCAGGAAGTACACGGCGATCGCGGCGCACACCGCGATGCCGATGGCGCCCAGGGACGCGGCGGAGAACAGGCCGCTCAGCCAGTTGACGCCGGCAAAGTAGGACCGCAGGGCCGAGACCACCATCGAGACGACCAGGGCGAAGACCGCCACGGCAAACACGCCCAGCCAGTCGGCCGCGCGCTTGGGGAAGGCGTTTCGGGCAAAGGGATAGCCGCCGGCGCCGTGCCGCTTGATCCAGGAGAGATTCTTGCGGCTGCGCTCAAAGGCTCGCTGGGAGCCGGCAAAGCACACAGCGCCCACCACCAGGCACAGCGCCGCCGCAGCCAGCACGGGCAGATATTGCAGGTAATAGCTTGACATACGCACACCTCCGGAAATCGGGATCGGGCCGACCGCGGCCCGGAGCGTTCTTTCTATATTGTACCATGCCGCGCCGCCCTTGGCAAGGGAAAATTGCGGATTTTGCAGCGGAGGGAAATTGCGGATTTTGCAGCAGAGGGGGAAGGGAGGTCTGGCTGTCCTCTATGTCATTCTGAGCGCAGCGAAGAATCCAAAGCGTGCAGCAAGCACCCAGGCAATAGGGAACAGGGAGTAGGCAATAGGGAATAGGGAGTAGGCAATAGGCAATAGGGAACAGGCAATAGGCAATAGGAGACCGTAGGGGCGAGCATTGCTCGCCCGCCGAAATCCGCCGCACCCGTAGCGGACGGGCTCCCCGCCGAAATCTGCCGCACCCGTAGCGGGCGGGTTCCCCGTCCAAATGCACCGCACCCGTAGGGACGGCAGCCTGCCGTCAGCGCCCAGACGATGCGCATAATTCGCCTCACGGCGAATGCATTCGTCCCGAATGCACGGACGAGCAATGCTCGTCCCTACGATGAAAAACGGAACCGCGCACCTCGTAGGGGCCGGCGTCCTCGACGGCCCGCCGATGACGGTTGCATTTTGCGCTGCAAAAACGGGGCAGGTTGCCCTGCCCCGTTGATGGATGGTTTTCCTCAGCAGCCGCAGCCGCAGTTGTTGTCACAGCCGCAGCCGTTGTTGCAGCCGCAGCCGTTGTTGCAGCCGCAGCTGCCGCCGCAGCCGATATTGCCGCAGCTGTTGCCGCAGCCGTTGCCGCAGCTGAACAGCAGCAGGATGACCAGAATGATGCACCAGCAGTTGTTCCCGCCGAAGAAGCCGTTATTACACATAGCGAGTACCTCCCTCACAAGTTTGAGCATTGCCGCTCATCCCATAGTATGCCGGGCGGCAAAAGTGGTGCGTTCTGTGTTGACAGGCGGGGCGGAAACGTGGTATGGTAGTGTGGAAAGCTGACAGTTGACAGGAGGTTCCTATGATTCCGTTTGAACATTATCAGCAGAGCGCTGAATATCTGCAGCAGCGGCTGGGCGCGTTCCGGCCGCAGGTGCTTTTGATCCTCGGCACGGGCCTGGGCGAGCTGGCCGAGCGCGTCGAGCAGCCGGTCTGCGTCAACTACGCCGACATTCCCCATTTCCGCCATTCCACCGCGCCGGGCCATGCCGGGCGCTTCGTGTTCGGCAGGCTCTCCGGCAAAGACGTCGCTGTGATGCAGGGCCGGATGCACTTTTACGAGGGCTACAGCCCCGAGGAGCTGGTCTACGGCGTGCGCGTGGCCCGTCTGCTGGGCACGGAGGCGATGATCGTCACCAACGCGGCCGGCGCGGTCAACACGGCCTTCCGGCCCGGCGATCTGATGCTGATCACCGACCACCTGCTGCTCTATCCCTGCTCGCCGCTGCGCGGGGAGAATCTGCCGCAGTTCGGCGAGCGCTTCCCGGACATGTCCAAGGTCTACACCCCGGCGCTGCAGGACGCGGCGCGGCGGGCGGCCGCGCGGCTGGGCATCGGCCTGCGGGAGGGCGTGTACATGTATTTCCCGGGGCCGCAGTTCGAGACCCCGGCGGAGATTCGCGCCGCGCGCGTCCTGGGGGCCGACGCGGCCGGCATGAGCAGCGTGCCCGAGGCCATCGCGGCCCGCCACTGCGGCATGCAGGTGCTGGGCTTCACGCTGGCCACCAACATGGCCGCCGGCATCCTGGACCAGCCCCTGACCGAGGCCGAGGTTTTTGAGACCGCCGCCCGCGCCAACGAGGCCTTCCGCGCCCTGATCCTCGGCTGCCTGGAGGAAATGCAGGGCAGTTGACAGTGGAAAGTGGAAAGTTAGGGCAATAGGGAAAAGGCAATAGGCAATAGGAGAACGACGCAGGGAGCGGCTCAGTGTTGTTTTGTCGTAGGGGCCGGCGTCCTCGACGGCCCGCCGACGCGGGACGCGCCTCGCAGGGACGGCAATCTGCCCTGCACTGCACCCCGTAGGACGGGTCACCCGTCCGAACACCCCGTACCCGTAGGGATCGATCATGCCCGAAGGGACGATCGATCCGTCGCCCGGCAGGGCGAACCTGCGCCGCACCCGTAGGGGCCGGCGTCCTCGACGGCCCGATGATCTGCACCGCACCCCGTAGCGGACGGGTCACCCGTCCGAACATTCCGCACCCGTAGGGATCGATCATGCCCGAAGGGACGATCGATCCGTCGCCCAGGTGGGCGAACCCTGCGCCGCACCCGTAGGGGCCGGCGTCCTCGACGGCCCGCCGAACCGTACCGTAGGGATGTCAATCTGCCGCCCGTGCCTCGACCTGCACCCGTAGCGGACGGGTCACCCGTCCGAACACCCCGCACCCGTAGGGATCGATCATGCCCGAAGGGACGATCGATCCGTCGCCCGGCAGGACGAACTCTGCACCGCACCCCGTAGGGGCCGGCGTCCTCGACGGCCCGCCGACGCGGAACGCGCCCGTTGTGACCGACTGCCCCATTTGTCATTCTGAGCGCCCGAAAGGACCAGCTTCGCGTCGCAGCGAAGAAACGAAGGAGCTTGCAAAAAACGAAGGCACTCAGGTTTTGGCGCGTCAGCGGACGAGCTCGGCGCTGACGACGGAGATTTCGTAGGCGGTGCGGGTTTCGGGGCCGGTGTCGAGCTGCTTGACGTAGTCGCGGCTCTGCAGCCGGCCCTCGATGGCCAGCAGCGTGCCCACCGGCAGCTCGGCCATCCGCTGCGCGGTCCGGCCCCAGAAGATGCAGGGCAGATAATCCGCCCGGTGATAGGGCCGGTTCACGGCCAGCATCGCGTCGCAGATCTCGCGGCCCAGGGGCGTGCGGCGGTAGACCGGCTCGCGGCAGAGCGCGCCAGTCAGGCGGACGCAATTTTCCGGCTCACCCGCCTCCGGCCAGAGGGCGTCAGCCAGCACCGAGATCACCAGGCGCCGCCGGTCCGGCAGGCGCTGGTTGTAGGAGCGGACCTGGCCCCGCACGCGCAGCTGCCCGCCCATGCAGGCAGGCTCGAGCAGCCGATCCTCCAGCAGCAGCGGCAGCCGGTCCACCGTCCCGGACAGGCGCGCCACGTCCAGCGGCATCCGGTAAAAGCGCCGCCCGTGATTTTCGTGGGAAAGCAGCGGCGCGCCAGCCGCCGTCCCCAGCAGTTCGATTTCGTTGATAGCGTGTTCCATCGTGCCACCTCATTCGGTTTTTTCAGAACACCATATGAGGCGGCACGGTTTTGTATACCTGGATTTTCCGCGTTCCAACCGGCAAAGCACCCTGCCGGGCGACGGATCGATCGTCCCTTCGGGCATGATCGATCCCTACGGGTGCGGGGTGTTCGGACGGGTGACCCGTCCGCTACGGGGTGCGGTGCNNGACGGATCGATCGTCCCTTCGGGCATGATCGATCCCTACGGGTGCGGGGTGTTCGGACGGGTGACCCGTCCGCTACGGGGTGCGGTACAGATTGGCGGGCCGTCGGGGACGCCGGCCCCTACGGGTGCGTCCCACATCGGCGGGCCGTCGAGGACGCCGGCCCCTACGCCGTTCTCCTATTGCCTATTGCCTTATCCCTATTGCCTCCTAACTTTCCACTTTCCACTGTCCGCTTTCCACTCCCCCTGCCCCCTGATCCCTAATCCCTGATCCCTAAAAATAATCTGCGAAATCCCTTTTCATTTCCCGCCGGCTGTGCTATGATGGAACCAAGAGGAAGGAAAAACGTCCATTGGGGAGAGAGCCTTGGCGCTGCATGTACCCGGGGCCCAGAATGCATTCAAAGGGAGGATTCAGAAATGAAGAAAAGATTGCTTATAAAGAACAGATTACTTGTGCTCGCGCTGGTGCTGGCACTGTGCCTGGCGGGCTGCACCGGCCAGGCTGCGCCGGCGTCCACCGAAGCGCCGGAGCCCACCGAGGCCCCGGCACCCGAAACCACCGAGGCGCCGCTGCCGGCATCGGCGAACGACGCGCCCGTGTCCGCCACCGCGGACAGCGCACCGGCGGAAACCGAAGAACCCGAGCCGAACACCGAGGGCCAGCCGGACGACGGCAGCTTCCGCTTCACCCGCGAGAACTTCCCGCGGCTGGACGGCTCGACGTCCCTGGTCCCGCTGGGCGAGGCCGTGGCAAGCGTCCTGCTCGGCGAATCGAGAGAGGACGTGCAGGACCTTCTGAACTTCAACCGCACGACGCAGTCCTACCGCAACCTGATGTGGGGCAACTGCGATCTGCTGCTGGCCTCGGTCCCGAACGCCTCGATCTACGACGAGCTGGCCGAGGAGGGCTTTGAGATCGACGCGGAGGAGATCTGCACCGAGGCGCTGGTCTTCATGGTCAACGAGGACAACCCCATCGAGAGCCTGACCACCGAGCAGCTGCGCGACATCTACTCCGGCAAGATCACCAACTGGAAGGAGGTCGGCGGCAACGACGCCGAGATCGTCCCCTTCCAGAGAAATGAGGGCGCGGGCTCCCAGGCGCTGATGCGCAAGCTCGTCATGCAGGATCTGGAATTCATGGAGGCGCCGAAGGACTATGTCGCCTCGGAGATGGGCGAGCTCATGGAGAGCCTCCGCAATTACGACAACAGCGCCAACGCCATCGGCTACTCCGTGTTCTACTACGCGCACGAGATGGAGATGGCCCGGGGCCTGAAGCTGATCGCGGTGGATGGCGTTCTGCCGAGCAGCGAGACGATCCGCGCCAGAGAATACCCGCATCTGAGCTCCTACTACTGCGTGATTCCGGCCGACGCCCCCGAGGGCAGCCCGAACCGCGTGATCTACGACTGGCTCATGACCGAGGAGGGCCAGCACCTGATCGCCGCCGAGGGCTATGTGTCGGTGATGGACGTTGGCTAGTGGACAGTGTTTCGTGATTAGTGGTTAGTGGATAGTGATTGGAGGCGAATGACTATGAAGAAAGCTGCGGCGGTTTTGCTTTGCCTGGCGCTGCTGTTTGGGCTGTGTGCCTGCACGCAGCCGGGCAGCGCGAGCCAGGATCCAGCGACCCAGGCCGGAGAGACCCGGCAGGGTCAGCCGGAGGCCCCCACGGATGAGAACGGCGCGGTCGTTCCCGCGGCGCCCGAGGCACCCGAAACATCGGAAGCCCCCGTTGTGCCGACGTATGACGGCGGCGGCGTCCACACCGATTACAGCCAGTACAAGCCCAGAGAAAGCGCCCCGGCGGCCAAGTACACCCGCCTGTCCGAGGACTGGATCTCCGAGCTGGCGCCCGGCAGCTACGGTCAGATCTTCCCCTTTGCCGCCGACACCCTGTATTACAGCAGCGACGCGGGCTATGGCTACCCCAGCGGAAATTACTACGGCTTTGTGACCGAGACGGGTGAGATCATCTGCAATCCCACCTACACCGAGATCCGCCCCATGTACTTCTACGACTACAATACGAACCAGCGGTACAGCCAGCCCTTCTGGGTGATGGGCCGGGCGACCAACGTGCACGAGGTGCAGGACGGGGAGTACTCCTGGATCGACGGCGATCTGGTCTACGGCGTGGCGTCGCTCGACGGCAGCGTGGTGCTGCCGCTGCAGTTCTGCTATGTGGAGCCGCTGACGGTCGGCTTTGCGGGCTTCCGCAGCTGGAACACCGTGGACTTTGACGTCTACAACGACCAAGGCGAGCGCATCTTCGGCGCAGCGGAGCTGGCCGACGAGCTCGCCGGCGGCAGTTATGTCAATATCCAGTACGGCCAGGGCTATTACACGGTCGGCAGCTACATCGGCGACGAGAACGTCACCTACGCCGTGGACCGCAACGGCCATGTGCTCTTCGGGCCCGTGCGCTATCTGGGCGAGTACGGCGACGGCCTGTTCCCGGCCAGCGAGGACGGCGATCACTATGGCTTCATGGACGCAAATGGCAACTGGGCGATCGAGCCGATCTACACCTCTGTCAACAGCTTCCGCGACGGCTACGCGATCTGCTACAACGGCAGCCAGGCCTTTGTCATCGACAGCAGCGGCGTCGTGCGGATCTCCGCCGACCGGGGCTATTTCACCCAATGCGGCGAATACTTCTCCTACGACGGCGGCTATGAGGCCAATCTCAACCGGATCTACAGCGCCAGCGGCGAGCAGCTGCTCGAGAGCCGCAGATCCGGCGAATACTGGAACTACCTGGGCGGCAGCCTGTTCAGCGCCTCCCGTGAGAACAGCCTGCGCATTGTCGATGTGGCCAGCGGCGAGGAATATGCGCTGCGCGGCACCGAGACGCTCAGCTACAACTACGCCGAGGGCGGCTGGTTCTACGAGGGAAGGCCCTGCATCATGGTGTATTCCTACGAGGACGACCCCGAAAGCGAGTACGGCGGCAGAGGGGGCACGATCTTCCTGACCGAGGATCTGCAGCTGCTGGCGCAGCTGCAGGACGATGCAGTGCTGCGCATCGACGACTGGATCAGCGGCGAGAGCTACACCGCCATCGGCGGCGGCTATGACGGCAGCCTGGCGAGGTTCTATGCCGCCGACGGCACGCTGATCGGCAGCTACCGCCCGAGCAATACCCGAGTGATGAACGGCTGGATCCAGACGACCGACGAATTCAGCGCCCGCCTCTTCGACCCCAGCGGCAAAGAGGTGTTCTGCTATCCCATTCTCTCGATGCTGGACGATTGAATGAAGTATCCAGTATTCAGTGTTCAGTATCCAGTATTCAGTATTCAGTGTTCAGGCAATGGGGGAGAGGCAACAGGCAATCGGAGAGTGAGGAACGAGGAGTTAGGAGAGAGGAGTGCGTGTAGGGACAAGCCTTGCTTGTCCGGAGAAGGAAGCGGGGCGCGGAAAGTTGACAGTGGATAGTGGATGGTGAGTATCCAGTATCCAGTGTTCAGTATTCACTATTCCCTAACCCCTGATTCCTGATCTCAAGGAAGAACGGACGAGCAAGGCTCGTCCCTACGTCTCCAACTCCTCACTCCTGACCCCTAGCCCCTGCCCCCTGACCCCTAACCTTTGGCACCTGATCCCGAGGAAGAGCGGACGAGCAAGGCTCGTCCCTACGTCCCGCACTCCTCGCCCCTCGCTCCTCGCTCCTCACTCCTGACTCCTGCCCCTGATCCCTATTCCCTATTCACTATTCCCTCTTCCCTAACCCCTGACCCCTAACCCCTAACCCCCACCCACAGCATGCAAAAGGACAGAAACGGAAAGGAGCTCCATATGGCAATTTCAGTCATCAAAAAACGCGACGGACGGATCGTGCCCTTTGACGTGCAAAAAATCAGCGAGGCGATCCAGAAATCCTTCCGCGCCGACGAACCGGGGCGCGACCACAAGAACCTCTCCGACTCACTGGCCTGGGAGGTCTACTCGCTGCTGGATCTCGAGGGCGACCCCGCCCCCACGGTGGAGCACGTGCAGGACATCGTCGAGCAGGTGCTCATGCGCAACGGCTACAGCCAGACCGCCAAGAGCTACATCCTTTACCGCCAGGCGCGCACCAACGTGCGCAACCGCGAGGCCATGGGCCGCGGCACCGTGAGCCTGCAGCCGCCCCGGACCGACAGCGGCTTCATCACCCAGGCGCTCACGGTCTACGCGGCTGTGCGCGACAACGGCGGCTGCGAGCGGCTCGAGGGCTTCTACGAGGCCATGGGCCCGGGCGTGGCCGATGAATTCCGCCGGGAGTACACGAACCTTTTGCGCCTGAGCCTGGAGCTCACGGCCTGCGCGCCCGTGGCCGAGCAGACCCTGGTGCAGATCGACCGCTCGCTCGAGGCCCAGGGCCTTCTGCCGGCGCTGGGCGCAAACGAGGCCTATCTCAAGCGGCAGACGGACTTCCTCTGCGGCTCGTGCGGCTTTGACCGGGGCGTGGTCGAGCAGGCGCAGCAGAAGGCCGTGCCCATGGCCCGGGAGATCGTCACCAAGCGGGCGCGGCGGACCGTGTCGATGCTGCTGGCCTTCCTCGAGGACGCCGGCTGCGCCAGAGAGCTGATCGCCCCCGCGGAAAAGGAAAACGCTGAGGCGCAGCTGCTGCGTGAAATTGTCGGGGAGTGAATTTGCGCGGACCACTTGAAATCCTCGCGGATTTCTGCTAGAATGGATTTGTAAAAAAAGAATTTCCGACAAGGAGGAGATTTCCTATGGTTCATATTCACCTGGGGCTCAGCGGCTCCGGCAAGACAAAAGAGATGATCCGCGAGATCAACGAGGCGGCCGACCAGGCCACCGGCAGCGTGGTCTGCATCGAAAAGGGCAACAAGCTGCGCTACGACGTCAACTATCGCGTCCGGCTCATCGAGTACGGCGTCTACGGCCTGCAGGGGGCGGAGGCGCTCAAAGCGTTTATTTCCGGCCTGCATGCCGGCAACTTTGACATCACCCACGTCTTCCTCAAGAGCATCCACCGGCTGCTGGGCACCGACGACGCCGAGCAGATGGCCGGCTTCTGCGATTGGTGCGCGGCCTTCGGTCAGGAGAACGGCATCTCCTTCACCATGACCGCCCGCCAGGACCCCGCCACCGCCCCGGAGAGCCTGAAGAAGTACATGTGAGGTTCTGCTGATACAGGAAATACCGTGATACAGGAAATACCGCAAACGAACGCCGCCCGGAAGCAGCTGCTTCCGGGCGGCGTTCGTTTCAGCATGTCAAAAAACCACCGGGAGCAGTGCAGTTCGTTGAACCGAGCGCATTCCCAACCCCGTCATTGCGAACCAGTGCGCACACTGGTGTGGCAATCCGTTCCCCTGCCAACTCTC
>CADBKF010000016.1 GCA_902795195.1 Oscillospiraceae bacterium | reverse complement strand
CTGTCCTTTCGGTTTGGTCTGAGCAACTTAACCATACAACAGGTGCTCCCGATTCGCTATTCTTTTTTTCAACTGTTAAGTATCATTGTAACACTTACAGGGAAATATATGGAGTTTTGGCTGCTTGACTTGACAAAACGGGTGCTTTTATGTAAACTATAATTTCAGAAACTTTGAAACAAAGGACACGGCGGGGTGCCGGGCACGACGCCGTCACGATATTTTAGGAGGAACCTGGCATGCATTGGAAGCGTATGATCTGTCTTTGCCTGAGCGCGCTGCTGCTGCTCGCTCTGTTCCCGCCGGTGCTGGCCGCGGAGGAGACCGGGGCGGAAGCCGAACCCGTACCGGCCGCCGAGGCAATCGGGGCGGAAGCCGAGCCCGTACCGGCCGCCGAGGCGACCGAGACGGAAACAGAGCCGCCGACCCCGGAAGAGCAGCTGCTTGAGATGCTCGACCGCGAACAGACGCAGGCGCCCGCGGCAGATGCGCCGGACGAGGAGATCGTCTCCCTGCCGGAGCAGGAGATCGAGCACTTCCGCCTCGGCTGCGCGAGCGAAATGATGCTCGCCGGCGGCGGCCGCATGGTCTCCGCGCCCGAGGGCCTGTACTTCCTGGCCGAGGCCGACGACAGCATCTGGCTGACCGGCGGCGAGCTCTCGCGCTGCATCCTGGCCGAGCCGGCCGCGTGCCTGAACTACATAGACGGCAAGCTCATCTACGCGGCGCCTGCAGAGGACAGCTTCTCTGTCTGGCGTCTGGACCCGGCCAGCGGCGAGCGGGCCTGCCTGCTCGACGCCTTCCCGGGCCGGCCCTCGCAGCTCTATGCCGCCGCCGATGGCCGGATCTGGTTCCTGGCCGGCGACGCCATCTGGCGCGCCGTCCCGGAGAACGCGCCCGAGCGCCTGTGCGGGGCGGACGACCTGGTGAGCTTCGTGCCCACCGGCTACGGCATGGTCTACGCCAGAGGCACGCTGTTTGACCTGACGCTCTGGCTCAACGGCGTGGTGCTGGCCGAAAACGTGCAGGACTACTATGTGATCTCCGAGGAGAACGACGAGCGCATCATCTGCACCATCGGCGGCGCGGACGTGCAGCTCTCCCTGGCCGCGCTCTTTGCCGGCGAGGACTATCGCACGGACTTTGCCGGCCTCGACGAGCCGGAGCCCATGGCGCTGCCTGAGGAAGCTGTTCCGGAGCTGCCGGAGGCGGAGTATGTTTCCGTGGAGCCCGAGGGCCTGCAGACCCGCGCGGCCAGACCCATCGAGAACACCACCGCGGCCACGGCCTCGCAGGGACAGATCAACATCGCCCTGCGCGCCTACCAGATGACGGACATCAAGTGGAAGTGCGTCAAAAACGTCTACGGCTGGCGAAGCGGCGTGCTCTATCAGGCGGGCGTGACCTACACGGGCCTGCCCTACGGCCAGCCGACCGATAAATATTACGTGCCCTGGAACTGCAGCCTCAGCCGCTTTCTGACCCTGACGGGAAGCAGCAGCAGCGGCTTCTATACCGAGCGCTCGAGCGTGGTCGACGGCCTGGCCTACGCAGTCGACTGCTCCGCGTTCGTCTCCTGGGCCTGGCAGACCAACACCCGCATGGACACCACGAACCTGGCCAAGAGCTCGGTCTCGACGCTGGTCAGCTCCACCAGCTACGCCAACGCGCAGATCGGCGACTGCCTGAACAACATCACCAACCACGTGGTGCTCATCACCAACATCCGCTACAGCTCCAGCGGCACGATCACCGCCATCGAGACGGCCTCTGCCACCGTGAACGCCAACCGCAGCTACTGCTGCACGCGAGAGTGGTACGGCAGCGGCTACAGCTATTCGCTGGCCGATCTGCAAAGCCGCTACTTCGGCAGCGGCTACAAGCTCTACCGCTGCAACAACCGCAATGCCGTCACCTTCACGCCCGAGCCCTCGATCCCCGTGAGCCACGACGGCAGCGCGGCCCCCACCAGCACCAAGCCGGTGCTGCACTACGGCATCGACGTCAGCCAGTGGCAGGGCACCATCAACTGGGCCCAGGCCGCCAAGAACATCGAGTTTGCCATCATCCGCAGCAACTCCGGCAGCGACTACTACGACACCAACTGGGAGCTCAACGTCAGCGGCTGCACGCGCTACAACGTGCCCTACGGCGTGTATGTGTACGCCAAGGCGACCTCCACGAGCGCGGCGATCGCCGAGGCCCGGCTGGCCATCAGCCGCCTGCGCGGACGCAGGCCGAATCTGCCGATCTTCTACGACGTGGAGGACAACGCCACGATCCTGAAGCTCAGCGACGCCCAGCTCTATCAGGTGGTGGCGGCCTTCTGCAACACGATCGAGGACGCCGGCTACCGCGCGGGCATCTACTGCTCGACCAACTTCTGGAACAGCCGGCTCTACGACGTGCGCTACGCCAAGTGGACCCGCTGGGTGGCCCAGTGGAACACCACCTGCACCTATCAGGGCGGCATGAACCTCTGGCAGTACAGCAACGTCGGCCGCATCCCCGGCATCGTGGACAGCGACGGCAAGTACATCGACGTGGACCTGAACGTCTGGTTCGGCGAGGTGGGCAACGAGAGCCACATGTACACCATGTCCCGGACCGAGCCCACCTGCACCAAGCGCGGCAGCATCGACTACGAGTCCACCGACGGGCAGGTCAAGTGGAGCCAGGCCATCGAGGCGCTGGGCCACAACTTCAAAAACGGTAAGTGCACCCGCTGCAATGCGGTGCTGACCACCGCGGCGGACTACTTCATCGACGTGTCCAAGACCGCCTGGTACTACAAGGCGGTGGCCTTTGTGGTGGAAAAGGGCCTGTTCAACGGCATGTCGGCCATCCGCTTCAACCCCAACGGCGAGATGACCCGCGGCATGCTGGTGACGGTGCTCTGGCGCATGGCCGGCAAGCCCGCCGCCGGCAAGACCAGCCCCTTTGTGGACGTGCCGGCCGGGAAGTATTACACCACGCCGGTGCTCTGGGCCTACAAGGCCGGCCTGGTCAACGGCATGGACGCCACGCACTTTGACCCGAACCGGAGCATCACACGCGAGCAGCTGGCGACGATCTTCTACCGCTACGCAGGAGAGCCGGCCATCACCGAGCCGGTGCCCGCTGAGCCGGTCGGCGGCGGGATCCCCGTGGAGGACCCGGGCGGCACAACCGAGCTGCTGCCGCCGGCGCTCGACCCGTTTGAGGACGCGGCGAGTGTCTCCAAATACGCCCGCACGGCCATGGCCTGGGCGGTCGAGGCCGGCCTCATCACCGGCATGACCCCCACCCAGCTCAACCCCAAGGGCCTGGCCACCCGCGCCCAGGTCGCCATGATCGTCATGCGCTACATGGAAAAATTCGGGAAGTAAGAAAGCTTTATGCAACACCAGCCCCCGGCTCTGCCTGGCAGAGCCGGGGGCTGGTGTTGTAGTGGACAGTTGACAGTGGAAAGTGGAAAGTGGATAGTGGATAGTGAGGAGAGAGGAATGAGGAGTGAGGAGTAAGGAGCGTGTAGGGACAAGCCTTGCTTGTCCGGGGGACGGGGCATGCAGATTGTGGTCTGAGGAGCGTAGGGGCCGGCGTCCTCGACGGCCCGCCGCAGACAGGTAACAGGAATGAGGAGTGAGAAACGAGAAACGAGAAACGAGGAGTTTCCCGTCATGTCATTCTGAGGAGCGCAGCGACGAAGAATCTGTTTGCCGCCGTGCTTGCCGGGGCCGGTTGCTTCGGCTGGATTCGTCTTCGCAGATTTCGTAGTGGCCGATGCCCACATCGGCCATAAAGGTGCGATGCGCACAAGGGTCTTATGGCCGATGTGGGCATCGGCCACTACGGATTGCAAACCCGTTGGCTCGTTCTCCTATTGCCTATTGCCTCACTCCCTATTGCCTATACACATCGGGACGTTGGGGTGCAGGTATTTTGCGATTGCCCGCATTCTTTCCTCGTCCGGCTTGCAGATGCGGCGGTCGTAGGTCAGAAGGCCGTTGGTCTCGTCCTCCACGTCGGAGAGCTGGGTGTAGACCGCCCCGCACAGACCCGCCCGGGCAGCGGGAATGATGCGCTCCCGGTAGAGCGCCTCGAGCGCGTCCATATACGCCTCGCGCGTGTCAAAGAAGCGGTAGGCATAGGTCTTGTCCAGGTTGAAGCTGTGGCCCGGGATCTTGCAGCAGAAGCCGCCGAATTCGCTGAGCACCACGGGCTTGTCCGACTTCGGCACACGGAACTCGCTGAAATACACGTGGCGGCTTTCCACGTCGGTCCTGCCGCCCCGGAACCAGCCCGAGGTCGTGTCGATGATGCGGGTGGGGTCGAGCGCTCTGAGCCGCTCGTAGTTCTCCGACGGCGCAAACTGGCCCCAGCCCTCGTTGAAGATCGTCCAGTAGACGATGCAGGGGTGGTTGTACAGCCGCCGGACGGTGGACGCCATGGCTGCCCGGAAGCAGCGCCTGACACTCCCTCTGCGCAGCGGCAGGAATTCCGGCAGCTTCTGGATGCCGAGCGTCGGCAGCACCGTGTCGAACAGATAGCTGTAATGGCCGTTGTTCACCATGTCCTGCATGACGAGCATCCCCAGCCGGTCGCAGTCGTAATAGAACTGCGCGGGCTCGAGCTTGATGTGCTTGCGCAGGGTGTTGAAGCCCAGACGCTTCATGGCGAGAATGTCGTCCTCGTAGCACTTTGGGCTCGCCGGGGTGCAGATGCCGTCGGGCCAATAGCCCTGGTCGAGCAGCGCGTGCAGGAAATACGGCTTGCCGCTCAGGCAGATGCGCGGCCTGCCGTCCACGAGTTTCGTCTCCACCGTGCGCAGGGCAAAGTAGGAGCGCACCTCGTCGGTCGCGGTTTTGACCGTGAATTCATATAAATAAGGGTCCTCCGGCGTCCAGAGATGTGGCTGTTCCGGCCGGATGGTCGCTTTTCCGTCCACGATGGGGAAGCGCACGCCCTCGCATTCAATGTAGGGGCGAGCACTGCTCGCCCGTGGGCTTTTGGCGCTCGCCTCGATCACCTCCACCGTAGCGCCGGTCAGGCTGGGGGTGATTTTGAGCCCGGAAATATACGTTTCGGGCACCCACTCGAGCCAGACCGTCTGCCAGATGCCGGAAAAGGGTGTGTACCACATCCCACCGCGCTTGCGGGTCTGCTTGCCGTAGGGGAACTGCTTCCTGCGCAGATCGTCCGTCACGGCGATGACCAGCTCATGTTCGCCCGTGCGCAGCGCGGAAAGCGGGATTGCCGCCGGGCCGTCCAGCGGCGTGCAGAAGCTTCCGAGCTGCCTGCCGTCCAATCGGACGCGCACGGACTGATCCGCCGCCCCGATGTGCAGCAGCAGCCGCTTTCCCGGCGGGATCTCGTCGAGCACAAAGCGCCTGCGGTAATACAGCACGCTGCCCTCCGGGAAGTGGGCGCCGACGCCGGAGAGCGCGGCCTCCGGCGGGTAGGGCACCGTGATGCGGCCGTCATAACGGACGCTCTCGTCCGGGTCCGCCTTCGGCGGCCGGACGGCAAAGTCCCATTCGCCGTTGAGGTTGATCCAGCCGTCTCTGCGCAGCTGCGGCCTGGGATAGACGTCCCAGGGCGTGCCGGCCAGCCGCGCCCCGGCCTCGGTGGTGAGTTGTACAGTTCTCGGCTTTGCCATGGCGATGCCTCCATCGTGCAGCGGAAAAAATGTAGGGGGCGGCGTCCCCGACGCCCCGTAAATGCAGGTTTCAAACAGAACACAGGCGGGGCGTCGGGGACGCCGCCCCCTACATCATACGCGAAGGGACTTGAAAAGTCAATTCCGGCGCAAGTACCAAAAACGGAGCGGGAAAACTGTGGAAAACTCCGAAAATGGAGGCCGCAGCGGCAAACGGCATTGCATAAACCGGCCAAAAGCGGTATAATACACACTGGAGTATAACCTATATTTGTGGAGGTGTCGCCTTGGCTAAACTTTACTTCAAATACGGCGCCATGGGCTCGTCGAAAACGGCGCAGGCCCTGATCACCAAGTACAATTACGAGGAAAACGACCTGCGGGTCTGGCTCATCAAGCCCGCCACCGACAACCGCGATGGGGCAAACATCGTCCGCTCCCGCATCGGCCTGGAGGCCGAAGCCGAAACTGTGCTGCCGGATACCGACGTCTACGCGATCTTCGCCGCCCGGCACAACGCCGACGTGGTGATCGTCGACGAGTGCCAGTTCTTCCAGCCCGCGCAGATCGACCAGCTGCGCAAGATCGTGGACGACTTCAATATCCCGGTGCTCTGCTTCGGCCTGCGCTCCGACTTCCAGACCAAGCTCTTCCCCGGCAGCCTCCGGCTGTTCGAGGTCTGCGACAACATCGAGGAGATCAAGACCATCTGCGACTGCGGCCAGAAGGCCACGGTCAACGCCCGCATCAGCGGCGAGGGCTACATTGTCACCGAGGGCGACCAGGTCCTCATCGGCGGCAACGACAGCTACATCGCCATGTGCCACCGCTGCTACATCCGCGGCATCCAGCAGCACAAGAAGATCAAGCTGCACCATCACTGAGCACCCGCAGCGGCCGAAGCCCACATCGGCCATTCTGTCATTGCGAGCCAGTGACCGATGTCACTGGTGTGGCAATCCGTCCCATGGCCGATGTGGGCTTCGGCCACTACGAAATTGAAAGGAGTATCATTTATGAATTATCCGACTCCGCATATCAAGGCAAAGCCTGAGGATTTCGGCCAGACCGTTCTGATGCCGGGCGATCCCCTTCGCTCGAAGTACATTGCAGACCACTTCCTGGAAAATCCCGTGCTCGTCAACAACGTCCGCGGCGTGCAGGGCTACACCGGCACCTACAAGGGCGTGAAGGTCTCCGTCATGGCCTCCGGCATGGGCATGCCGTCCATCGGCATCTACAGCCATGAGCTCTACAACGCCTACGGCGTGCAGAACATCATGCGCATCGGCTCGGCCGGCGCCATTCAGCCCGACATCAACCTCAAGGACATCGTCATGGCCATGGGCGCCTGCATGGACTCGAACTGGGACGCGCAGTTCCACCTGCTCGGCAAATTCTCGCCGATCTGCTCGTTCGACATGCTGCGCGCGGCAGTCGAGAGCGCAGAGGAGCTTGGCGCGCCCTATCACGTGGGCAACATCCTGTCCTCCGACTACTTCTACGGCGACGACGACGGCGTGCCCGAGGCGCTCTCGCCGAAGAAGGTCTGGCAGAAGATGGGCATCATGGCCATCGAGATGGAATCGGCCGCCCTGTACCTCAACGCCGCCCGCTACAAGAAGAATGCGCTGTGCATCTGCACGGTCTCCGACCAGCTCGTGCGCAACGAGTTCCTCTCCGCCGACGAGCGCCAGACCGGCTTCGAGCAGATGATGAAGGTCGCGCTGGAGACGGCGGTCAAGCTGGAGAAATAAGACTCGGAAAAATGAAGAAATGAAGGAATGAAGCTGCGACTTCGTCGCGAATGAAGCCGGCTTCGCCTGATTGTGGTATGTTTTCATTCTGCGAATTGAAACATAAATCCAATGTAGGGGCGAGCATTGCTCGCCCGCGGGCGGCCACTGGCCGCCCCTACGATTCCATTCGTCGCGCCAGCGACACCTCAATGAGCGCAGCGGCTTCATTTCTTCATTCGCGCAGCAGCTTCATTTCTTCATTCAGAAAGGAAACAATGATATGAAACGCGTATTTCTGTTCGTCCTCGACTCCTGCGGCGCCGGTGAGCTGCCGGATGCGCACAAGTTCGGGGATTACAATGTCAACACCCTGCGCAGCTGCGCGACCTCGAAGGAGCTGAACATCCCCAACCTCAAGAAGGCCGGCATCGGCAACATCGACGGGCTGGACTTTTTGGGTGTGGAGCCCGATCCCACCGGCGCGGTCGGCAAGCTGGCCGAGGCCTCCATGGGCAAGGACACCACGATCGGCCACTGGGAGATCGCCGGCATCATCTCGCCCAAGCCCATGCCCACCTATCCCAACGGCTTCCCCGAGGAGGTCTTGAAGCCCTTCCGCGAGCAGACCGGCCGCGGCGTTCTGGCCAACGCCCCCTGGTCCGGCACCGCCGTCATCGACAAGTACGGCGACGAGCACGTGAAGACCGGCGACCTCATCGTCTACACCTCCGCCGACTCCGTCTTCCAGATCGCCGCGCACGAGCAGGTCGTGCCGCTCGAGGAGCTCTATGAGGACTGCCGCATCGCCCGCAGGATCCTGCAGGGCAAGCACGGCGTGGGCCGCGTCATTGCCCGCCCCTTCATCGGCACCTCCGGCAACTACACCAGAACCTCCAACCGCCACGACTTCTCCCTCGAGCCGCCCCAGGACACCATGCTCGACGCGGTCAAGGCCGCGGGCCTGGACTCCATCGCCGTGGGCAAGATCTTCGACATCTTCGCCGGCCGCGGCACCACCGAGCACATCTACACCAAGGGCAACACCGACGGCCTGGCCAAGACCCTGACCTACGCCGACAAGGACTTCCACGGTCTGTGCTTCATCAACCTCGTCGACTTCGACATGCTCTACGGCCACCGCCGCGACATCGACGGCTACGCCAGAGCCCTGTCCGAGTTTGACGCGTGGCTGCCCGGCTTCATGGCAAAGCTCGGAGACGACGACATCGTCATGATCACCGCCGACCACGGCTGCGACCCGGCCTACCTCGCCACCACCGACCACACCAGAGAGTACATTCCGCTGATCGCCCTCGGCAAGCAGATCAAGCCGGGCAACTTCGGCGTCCGCCCGTGCTTTGCCGACATCGCCGCCACGGTCTGCGACATCCTGGACGTCAAGCTGGAGACCCAGGGCGAGAGCTTCAAGGACAAGATTCTGTGAGGAGTTGCATATGACAGCTGAACAACTGGTTGAACTGGCCAAGCAGGCCCGGGAGCGGGCCTACGTGCCGTATTCCGGCTTTGCCGTCGGCGCGGCGCTGCTGTGCAAGGACGGCACGCTCTACCAGGGCTGCAACATCGAAAACGCGGCCTACGGCCCCACCATGTGCGCCGAGCGCACCGCCTTTTTCAAGGCGGTCTACGACGGACAGCGGGACTTTGAGGCCATCGCCGTGGCCGGCGGCCGGGCAGGGGAGGAGGTCTCCGGGCTCTTCCCGCCCTGCGGCGTGTGCCGGCAGGTCATGCGGGAGTTCTGCGGCCTGGATTTCAAGATCTATATGGCGAAGGAAAACGGCGAATATGTCGAGCAGACCCTGGGCGAGCTGCTGCCCTACAGCTTCTCCGGGGCCGATATGAAGTGAGCCGGCGCCGTTTGATTCCATCGTTTTTTTCGCCAATTCACCCCTGGAATGGCGCGGGATTTCGTCAAATTTAACAAAATTGTAAAATTTCAAAGAATCACTTGATTTTTACACAAGAGTATGCAATAATGCATCCAGGTGATACGGCGCAGTGCGCCTTGTCATAATTACATCTACTATGGAGGAAAAAACAGATGAAGAAACTTGTTGCTCTGCTGTTGGCTCTCACCATGGTCGCTTGCCTGTTCGTGGGCTGCACCAGCAATGAGCAGCCGGCAGCTCCTACCGAAGCTCCCACTGAGGCTGAAGCTCCCGCTGACAACGGCGCTGAGACCGAGGCTGCTCCCGCTGAGCAGACCGAGGCCGAGACCGAGGCTCCCGTTGAGGAGACCCCCGCTGAGCCCACTGCTGACATTCGCGTTGCCATGGTTACCGACTACGGCGACATCACTGACGAGTCCTTCAACCAGGCCACCTACGAAGGTGCCAAGGCATGGTGCGAGGAGAACGGTGTTGACTTCACTTACTACAAGCCCACCGGCGACTCCACCGCTGAGCGTGTTGCTGCCATCGACCAGGCTGTTGCCGAAGGCTACAACGTTCTGCTGATGCCCGGCTACGCTTTCGCCGGCGCCATTGTTGAGACCATTGAGCTCTACCCCGACGTCTACTTCGTTGCTCTGGACGTTTCCGAGTACGACCTGCAGGATGCCCATGGCACTGCTGACGACTTCTCTTGGGAATATCCCGCCAACCTGTACTCCGCTGTTTACCAGGAAGAGCTGGCCGGTTACATGGCCGGTGTCGCTGCTGTGAAGCTGGGCTACACCAAGATCGGCTACCTGGGCGGCATGGCTGTCCCCGCTGTTGTTCGTTACGGCTACGGCTTCGTTCAGGGCGTCAATGACGCTGCCAACGAGCTGGGCGTGACCGGCGACGTGGAAGTCAAGTATGTCTACGGCAACCAGTTCTACGGTGACTCCGACATCACTGCTTACATGGACACCTGGTATGCTGCCGGCACTGAGGTCGTCTTCGCTTGCGGCGGCGGCATCTACACCTCCGCTGCGGAAGCTGCTGCGAAGGTCGGCGGCAAGGTCATCGGCGTTGACGTTGACCAGGCTCCCACCATCGACCAGTACGGCGAAGGCATGACCGTCACTTCTGCTATGAAGGGCCTGGCTGCCACCGTTAAGACCCTGCTCACCAAGATCGCTGCCGGCCAGTTCGAGGGCGGCAAGGTTGAGAATCTGGGCCTTGTTTCCGAGAACCCCGCTGACAACTATGTCCAGCTGCCCGAGTCCACTCAGTGGGCTGACGGCTTCACCGCTGACGACTATGCCGCGCTGGTCGCTGCTCTGTACAACGGCGAGATCACCGTCTCCAACGACATTGAGAACGCTCCTGCTGTTGACATCGCTGTTGACTACCAGGGCAACATCAAGTAATCAAATTTACATTTGAATATTTGACCTCCCAGAGGAGCCGGTCCGCCGGCTCCTCTTTTTTCGTTTAGGCAATAGGGAACAGGCAATAGGCAATAGGCAATAGGCAATAGGAGCCGCAGGTTGGAAGCGAGGAGTCAGGAGTGAGGAGTGAGGAGCGAGGGAGACGAGCGTAGGGACAAGCCTTGCTTGTCCGGGGGCAAGATTTGCAGATTGTGGGATGATGACGTAGGGGGCGGCGTCCTCGACGCCCCGCCGTGTACAGGCAATCGGGAGTGAAGAATGTGGAGTGAGGAGCTAGGCGTGAGGGGCGTAGGGGACGGGTTTCCCGTCCCTACAGATGCGGTGTGTTTGGACGGGTTTCCCGTCCCTACAGGTGCGGTGTGTTTGGACGGGTGACCCGTCCGCTACGGCGTGTGGAGGGAATCGGGGCACGGACGGCAGATTGCCGTCCCTACGGGGTATTCCGTGCGCCCGGACAAGCAAGGCTTGTCCCTACATTCCTCGTTCCTCCCTCCTCCCTCCTCCCTCCTTCCTCCGCGCTCCTCACCCGTAACTCCTATTGTCTATTGCCTGTTCCCTATTGCCTTTTCTCTCCCCTTTGTACAAAAAACACAACGCATATTTGTGCATTTCGCGAGAGGAAACCGGGGACTGACGGGATTCGTCAATTTACCCCAAAAAAATATGTGTAAAACACGTTTTTTTGTTTGAAATCTACCGTACGTTGTAGTATAATGAACCTGTATCAAATACAGGAGGTGGCAAAGCTTGGAGAATCAATACGCGATTGAGATGCTCAACATCACGAAGCGTTTCCCCGGCATTATCGCAAATGACAACATCACCCTCCAGCTGAAGAAGGGTGAAATCCATGCGCTCCTGGGCGAAAACGGCGCCGGCAAATCCACGCTGATGAGCGTTCTGTTTGGCCTGTATCAACCTGAGGAGGGCATCATCAAAAAAGACGGCCAGGTCGTCAAGATCAACGACCCGAACGACGCCAACCGTCTTGGCATCGGCATGGTGCACCAGCACTTCAAGCTGGTCGAGTGCTTCTCTGTTCTGGACAACATCATCCTGGGCGTGGAGCCCAACACCGCCGGCTTCCTGCAGAAGGCCGAGGCCAGACAGAAGGTCCTGGATCTGTCTGAGAAATACGGCCTGCAGGTCGATCCCGACGCCATCATCGAGGACATCACCGTCGGCATGCAGCAGCGTACCGAAATCCTCAAGATGCTCTACCGCGAAAACGAAATCCTGATCTTCGACGAGCCCACCGCCGTGCTGACCCCGCAGGAAATCGAAGAGCTCATGCAGATCATGAAGGGCCTGGCCGCCGAGGGCAAATCCATCCTCTTCATCTCCCACAAGCTCAACGAGATCATGGAGGTCGCTGACCGCTGCTCGGTCCTGCGCAAGGGCAAGTATATCGGCACCGTCAACATCGCCGAGACCACCAAGGAGGAGCTCTCCCGCATGATGGTCGGCCGCGACGTCGAGTTCGTCGTGGCAAAGGAGCCGGCCAAGCCCACCGACGTGGTCCTCAATGTCGAGGGTATGACCGTCGCCTCCAAGATGCACGCCAACAATGCGGTCAAGAACGTGTCGCTGCAGGTCCGCAAGGGCGAGATCGTCTGCATCGCCGGCATCGACGGCAACGGCCAGACCGAATTCGTCTACGGCATCTCCGGCCTCGAGCCCCTCAAGTCCGGCAAGATCGAGTTCCTGGGCCAGGACATCACCAAGATGCCCATCCGCAAGCGCTCGGTCATGGGCATGAGCCACATCCCCGAAGACCGCCACAAGCACGGCCTGGTGCTCGACTACTCCCTGGAGAACAACCTGGTCCTCCAGCGCTACTTCGAGCCCGAGTTCACCAACAAGGCCGGCTTCCTCAAGAAGGCCAACATCCGCAAGTACGCCGAGCGGCTGATCAAGGAGTACGACGTCCGCTCCGGCCAGGGCCCCATCACGCCCGCCCGCGCCATGTCCGGCGGCAACCAGCAGAAGGCCATCATCGCCCGTGAGATCGACAAGGATCCCAAGCTGCTGATCGCCGTGCAGCCTACCCGCGGCCTGGACGTCGGCGCCATCGAGTTCATCCACCGGCAGATCGTCGCCCACCGCGACGCCGGCAACGCCGTGCTGCTGGTCTCCCTCGAGCTCGAAGAGGTCATGAGCCTGTCTGACCGCATCCTCGTCATGTACGAGGGCGAGATCGTCGGCGAGCTCGACCCGAAGAAGACCACTGTCGAAGAGCTCGGCTTGTACATGGCCGGCGCCAAGCGGCAGTAAGATAGGAGGTCAGGAAACAATATGAACGAGAAAAAATCCCTGTTACGAAATGATGGCTTCCAGACCTTTGTCACGTCGATCATCTGTATCATTCTCGGCCTGATCGTCGGTTGGCTGGCTCTGCTCATCATCGAGCCCAGCGGCGCCTGGGGCGCCATCGTCGCCGTCATCAAGAACTTCTTCAAGTATCCCTCCGCACCTGCCCGCCTGAAGTACTTCGGCTCCACGCTGGCAAAGACCGCGCCGCTGATCTTCTGCTCGCTGTCCGTGCTCTTCGCCTATAAGGTCGGCCTGTTCAACATCGGCGCAGCCGGCCAGTACTGCCTGGGCGTCGCCCTGGCGCTGTATCTGGCCATTGTCAAGCAGATGCCCTGGTTCGTCTGCCTGGTGGCCGGCATCGTGGCCGGCGGTGTGAGCGGCGCGCTGTGCGGCCTGCTCAAGGCATACTTCAACGTCAACGTCGTTATCTCGGGCATCATGCTCAACTGGATCTCCCTCTACGGCACGAACCTTCTGCTCAAGCCCGCGATGGACCCCTCCGGCAAGGACACCTTCCGTCTGGTCAACAAGGCCAAGCAGGCCCTGCTTCCCACCCTGGGTCTGGACAAGCTCTTCTCCAAGAACCAGTACGTCACCCTGGCGATCCCTCTGGCGATCGTCGTGGCCGTCATCATCTGGATCGTCCTGGACAAGACCAAGATCGGCTATGAGCTCAAGGCGACCGGCAACAACGTCAACGCCGCCAAGTACTGCGGCATGAAGGAAAACCGCAACATCATCCTCACCATGGTCATCGCCGGCGGCCTGGCTGCCATGGGCGGCGCGCTGTACTATCTGTCCGACTTCGAGCAGTGGAACGTCAACGCCTCCGCGGTGCCCGGCATGGGCTTCAACGGCATCGCCGCGGCCTTCCTCGGCGGCCTGAACCCGATCGGCTGCCTGTTCTCCTCCTACTTCATCACCCACATCACCATGGGCGGCGGCAACGTGGACCTGAGCCACTACTGCGCGCAGATCGCCGACTTTATCTCCGCTGTGATCATCTACCTCTGCGGCTTCGTGCTGTTCTTCAAGACCGTCATGAACGGCTGGCTGAAGAAGTCTGAGGAAAAGAAAATCGCGAGGGCCCGCGCCGCAGCTGAGGAAGCAAATAAGGAAGGAGGTAACGCGTAATGGTACTGTTACTTCAATACACTCTGATTTTCTCCTCCGTTCTGCTTCTGGTTGCACTGGGCGGCTGCGTCTCTGAGCACTCCGGCGTCATCAACCTGGCCCTCGAGGGCATCATGGTCATCGGCGCCCTGGGCGGCGCGCTCGTCATGAAGTTCCTGCCCTACACCCACGGGCAGAGCAGCGCATTTGTGATGTTCATCTGCGTTCTGTGCGCCGCGATTCTCGCGGGCGTGCTGTACTCGGTGCTGCTGGCCTTCGCCTGCATCAACCTCAAGGCGGACCAGACCATCGTCGGCACCGCACTGAACATGCTCGGCACCGCCCTGGCCACCGTGGTGGTCAAGTCCATGAACACCGCGATGAACCCGGACGACCACTCCTCCGAGATCAAGTACATCGACGCGAAGAAGGCATTTTTGACCAACATCGGCAAATTTGAGCTCAACTGGTTCATGATCGTCGCGGTCATCATGCTGGTCATCGTGTTCATCCTGCTCTACAAGACCAAGTTCGGCCTTCGTCTGCGGGCCTGCGGCGAGCATCCCCAGGCGGCTGCCTCCGTCGGTATCAGCGTGTTCAAGATGCGCTGGGCGGGCGTTCTGCTCTCCGGCCTGCTGGGCGGCCTCGGCGGCATCACCTACATCACCGCCGGCGTGTCCACCTGGAAGTTTGAGAACGGCGTGGCCGGCTTCGGCTTCCTGTCCCTGGCCGTTATGATCTTCGGCGCCTGGGATCCGTTCCGCATCGCAGGTGCAGCGCTGCTGTTCGGCCTGTTCCGCGCGCTGGGCAACGTCTACAACGGCTTTGCCTTCCTCAAGGCGCTCAACATCCCCTCCGCGGTCTACAACATGCTGCCCTACATCGTCTCGCTGATCGTGCTGGCCTTCACCTCCAAGAAGTCCCGCGCGCCCAAGGCCGAGGGCATCCCCTACGACAAGGGCATGAGATAAGCTGCGACAGGGGAATGAGATAACTCTCTCTTGACAATTATCGCAATACCTGTTAGAATTTACACCGGTAGAGCTCTGTCTCTGCCGGTGTAAATTACATATACGGATCGTTCTGCATAGAGGAGGGGCACATGGCGGATAAGATTTTGGTCATTGGCATTGCCGGCGGCAGCGGCAGCGGTAAAACCACCCTGATGAAGAACCTGGTGAAGCGCTTCGGAGATAACGTCGCGGTGCTCAGCCACGACAACTACTACAAGGCCCACGACGAGCTGCCCTTCGAGCAGCGCAGCAAGCTCAACTACGACCACCCCGACGCCTTCGACACCGAAATGATGATCGAGCATCTGGGCATCCTCAAATCCGGCCGGCCCATCGAGTGCCCGGTCTACGACTACACCGTCCACAACCGCAGCAGCGAGGTCACGATCGTCGAGCCGCGCAAGGTCATCATCGTCGAGGGCATTCTGATCTTCGAGAGCAAGGCCCTGTGCGATCTCATGGACATCAAGATCTTCGTCGATACCGACGACGATGTGCGCCTGATCCGCCGCATCCGCCGGGACGTGGCCAAGCGCGGCAGAAGCCTGGACTCCGTGCTCAACCAGTACCTCGACACGGTCAAGCCCATGCACGAGCAGTTCGTTGTGCCCAGCAAGAAGAACGCGGACCTCATCGTGCTCGAGGGCGGCAAGAACCTGGTCGCGCTGGAGATGATCATGAGCCAGATCCAGGCCCACATCGACGGCCAGCCCTACGGCCCCGAAGCAGCGGAATCTGTATAATTTTTGTCAAAAAATGAACAGCTGCCACGCGCACCGTGGCAGCTGTTTGCCAATCATACCTGTTCAGCCGCCCACCTTTCGTAGTGGCCGATGCCTACATCGGCCATAAAAGTGCGATACGCGACAGGGCATTATGGCCGGTGTGGGCACCGGCCACTACGGCGTCTGAACAGCCAATCATGAAAACAGGAGGAATTGACCATGAAGAAGAGTATCGCTCTTTGCCTGGCGCTTGTGATGGTGCTGGCGCTGGCCGGCTGCCAGCGGGGCAACTTTGCTGGCGACGATCCCGCCAGCCAGCCGAACAATACCCGCAGCAGTGAGACGACGACCGAAGCCCCGGCCTCCGCGACCGACGCGCCCGCCGCCTCAAGTGAGGCTGCCGCCACGGAGGCGCCGACCGAAGCGCCCGCTGCGACCACCGAGGCTGCAACCGAGCCCGCCGAGACCTCGCCCATCGAGACCGAAAACGAGGAGCCGGACGCCTCCAATGCATACGGCCTGGTGCGCAACCAGCTGCGCGAGGTGGGCAGCTATACCATCACCTTTGACGACGACTACGAGCAGGTCAGCTCCTACTCCTTCCGCGTGCCGGAGATCACCGAGCAGACCGCCGGCGCGGCCTCCATCAACCAGAAGATCAACCAGCGCTTCCTGGGCGCCGCCCAGAGCGAGCTGGCCCAGATCGAGGCCAACATCGGCTCGCCGCTCGTGGAGATGGGCTGGTATGTGGAGCTGTGGAACGGCCTGGTCTCCCTGGTGGTCTACGAGACCATGGACTGGGGCACCACCGACTACGAGATCTACTACTATGACTCCGAGCTGGGCCAGGAGCTGAACGCCTATCAGGTGCTCGACCGCCTGGTCCTCACCGAGGAAAACTTCCTTGAGGGCGTGCGCGCCGCCGTGCGCGAGCGCTATGACCAGCAGTACGCCGACATCGAAGAGGATCAGCGCGAGAGCATGGGCTACTACGCGATGCGCGACCGGATCGACGGGGCTGATCTCATCAACATGAGCATGGTCAAATTCTATGTGAGCGAGGGCGCGCAGATCAGCGTCGTCGCGCCCGTGCCGTCCCTGGCCGGCGCCGACTATTACTACCAGATCGTCTATCCCAGCTTTGCCGTGGGATAACCATATCACAAATGCCATCCGCAGCACGGGTGGCATTTTGTGTTGCCCGGCTGGGCAAAAATCGGTGAGGGAAGCGTATGCGAGAGAATCTCATCCTGCAATTTACCATATTTGCGCTGATCGCCGTGGGCTTTCTGGTGCGCCGGCTGGGTCTGGTCAGCCTGCAGGGGCAGAAGAGCCTGACCAACCTGGTCATCTATGTGATCCTGCCCTGCAACATCCTGCACGCCTTCCAGTTTGCGGACATGGAAATGGTCCGGCGAAACGGCCTCTGGGTGCTGGGGATCTCCCTGGCGATCCAGGTGGTTTGCCTGTTCTACGGGCGCCTGGTGTTCCGCAGGGGGACCGAGGCACAGCGGAAAAGCCTCCGCTTTGCCACGTTTTGCTCCAACGCGGGCTTTCTGGGCAATCCGGTGGCCGAGGGCCTCTACGGCGCCGACGGGCTGAGCCTGGCCAATATCTACCTGATCCCGCTGCGGGTCATGATGTGGTCGGCGGGCCTGGCAATCTTCAGCGGCACCCATGACTGGAAGGCCACGACCAGGCGCGTGCTGACCCACCCCTGCATCATCGCGATTCTTCTGGGCGTGGGGCTGATGCTGCTGAAGATCCAGCTGCCGGCGCTGCTGCTGCGGCCGATCAACGCCCTGAGCAGCTGCAACACAGCCTGCAGCATGCTGGTGATTGGCATGATCCTCTCGGGCATCCATCCGCGGGAGCTGCTGGACCGGAGCGTGCTGCTGTTTTCCCTGCACCGGCTGGTGATCATCCCGGCGCTGGTGTGTCTGGCCTGCCTGCTGCTGCCGCTCGAGCCGATGGCGCGCGGCCTGTGCGTGATTCTGGCGGCCATGCCGGCCGCGGCCAACACGAGTATGCTGGCCGACAAATACGAGCAGGACCCCCAATACGCCACCCGCCTGGTGGTGGTCTCCACCCTGCTCAGCATCCCCACCACCGCAGTGTGGTGTCTGATTCTTGCCTAATCGTTCCATATTTTTTCAGAAACGAGGCCTTTTATGATTCGTGTGACGAAAATTCAGATTCCGGGGCTGGAGACGAGAAAGCCGCGGCGGCTGTATGTCTGTACGCCGAAGGACTACGAGACGAGCGGGCGCCGCTATCCGGTGCTGTATATGTTCGACGGGCACAACGTCTTCTATGACCGCCACGCCACCTACGGCAAGAGCTGGGGCATGCGGGAATATCTGGCCAAGGCGAAGCTGCCGCTGATCCTGGTGGCGGTGGAGTGCAACCCCGAGGGCAACCGGCGGCTGAACGAATACACCCCCTGGGCGTTCAACCGGCGCGGCGTGGGCCGCATCGAGGCCCTGGGCCGGACCACCATGGACTGGATCACCGGGCAGCTCAAGCCGGAAATCGACCGCGCATACCGCACCCTCCCGGACCGGGACCACACCCTGATCGCCGGCAGCTCCATGGGCGGGCTGATGTCCCTGTACGCGGTGCTGGCCGACAACGACGTCTTTTCCCGGGCGGCGGTCATCTCGCCCAGCCTCTGGGTCGACAGGCAGAAGATGAACCGGCTGATCGCGGACACGCCGCTGCGGCAGCCCACCCGCATTTACATGGACTGCGGCACCGGGGAGTGCACCGAGGGCGAGCGCGCCGGCATGCTGAACACCCTGTTTGACACGGCCAGGCGCTTGACGAAGGCCGGCTGCGAGGTCGCCGTGCGCACGGTCCCCGGCGGCCGCCACTGCGAGGCCGACTGGGAGAAGCGGATCCCGGTTTGGATGGACTATCTGATGCCTGAAACGGCGGAGGAGATAGAATGAAAGAATGAAAATATGAAAGAATGAAAGAATTGCGGTATCCCTTCGGGATGAATTGAAATTATTTTTCATATCGTGATATGAAAAACACCACAATTTTTTCATTTTTTCGTTCTTTCATTTTTTCATTCACTGAATCACTTTCATATTTGAAACAGAGACCGAAAGCGAGGAACCCTATGATCCTACAACACGGCTCGCCGGCGGACCGGGCGGGCAGAAGCGCGCGCGAGCTGCGCTCTTACGATTTTTTGGACCGGCTGGGCGTGGAATTTGACCGCACCGACCATCCCGACCGACCGGCCACGACGATGGAGATCTGCGCGGATGTGGACGCGGTGCTGAACGTGCACATCTGCAAAAACCTCTTTCTCTGCAACCGGCAGCAGACGCGCTTTTACCTGCTCATCATGCCCGGCGACAAGCCCTTCAAGACCAAGGAGCTCTCCCACCAGATGGGCGTGAGCCGCCTGTCGTTTGCAAACGAGCAGTTTATGGAGGAGCTTCTCGACCTGCACCCCGGCAGCGTGTCGGTGCTGGGCCTCCTGAACGACAAGGAGCACCGCGTGCAGCTGGTCGTGGACGAGGATCTCAAGGCCGAGGCCATGTTCGGCTGCCATCCCTGCGAGAACACGAGCTCCATCCGCTTTTCCACGAAGGACCTGTTTGAAACCGTTCTGCCGGCGCTGGGCGTCACGCCGATCTTTGTGCATCTGGTCGGAACGGATTGAAAAAATCGGCGAAATATGCCGCGAAAAATTGTATAAAACACCATCTTGCGTCTTTCTGTATTCTTTTGTAGAATAAAATAAAAACCGGAGGAACCATGGGACATCGAATCGGATTTGACAATCAGCGTTATCTGCAGACACAATCCGCCCGCATCCGCGAGCGCATCGACCAGTTCGGCGGCAAGCTGTACCTGGAGTTCGGCGGCAAGCTCTTTGACGACTACCACGCCTCCCGTGTGCTGCCCGGCTTCGCGCCCGACAGCAAGATCCGCATGCTCAAGGAGCTCGCGGCCAGCGTGGAGATCGTGATCGCCATCGGCGCGGCTGCCATCGAGCAGAACAAGATCCGCGGCGATCTGGGCATCACCTACGACGAGGACGTGCTCCGCCTGATCGACGCCTTCCGCGCCGAGGGGCTGTACGTCGGCAGCGTGGTCATCACGCAGTACGCCGGCCAGAGCGCCGCCGACAGCTTCCGCGAGCGCCTGGAATCGCTCGGCATCCGGGTGTATCTCCACTACCCGATCGCCGGCTATCCCCATAACCTGGAGCTCATCGTCTCGGAAAACGGCTACGGCAAAAACGACTACATCGAGACCACCAAGCCCCTGGTCGTCGTGACTGCGCCGGGCCCCGGCTCGGGCAAGATGGCGACCTGCCTGTCCCAGCTCTACCATGAAAATCAGCGCGGCGTCAAGGCCGGCTACGCCAAGTTCGAGACCTTCCCGGTCTGGGATCTGCCGCTCAAGCACCCGGTCAACCTGGCCTATGAAGCCGCCACGGCGGACCTCAACGACGTCAACATGATCGATCCCTTCCACCTGTCCGCCTACGGCGTGACCACGGTCAACTACAACCGCGACGTGGAGGTCTTCCCGGTGCTCGAAGCCATGTTCCGCCGGATCCTGGGCGAATCGCCCTATAAATCCCCCACGGACATGGGCGTCAACGTGATCCGCAGCTGCATTGTGGACGAGGACGCGGTCTCCGACGCCGCCCGGCAGGAGATCCTGCGCCGCTACTACGCCGCCTGCTGCGACCACCGCAGAAACGGCGGCTCCGAGCAGGAGATCTTCAAGCTCGAGCTTCTGATGAAGCAGGCCGACGTGGACGACAGCATCCGGCCCACGATCGCCGCCGCGGCGGAGATGGAGGCGCAGACCGGCGAGCCCGCCGCCGCCATCGAGCTCGAGGATGGCACCATCGCCTGCGGCAAGACCTCGGATCTGATGGGCCCCTCGTCGGCGGCCCTGCTCAATGCCCTCAAGCACCTGGCCGGCATCGACCCGAAGCGGCATCTGATCTCCCGCAGCGCGATCGAGCCGATCCAGCGGCTGAAGACCGAGTTCCTCGGCAGCCAGAACCCGCGCCTGCACAGCGACGAGATCCTGATCGCGCTGGCGATCTCCGCGGCGCGGGACGAGGCCGCAGCCGCGGCACTGGCGGCCATTCCGAAGCTCCAGAACTGCGACGCCCACATCACCGTCATCCAGACCAGCGTGGACACCGACACCTACCATCGTCTTGGCCTGCACGTCACCTGCAGCCCGAAATATCAGACCAACCGACTCTATCACAAATAAAGGAGACTGCTATGCTGAGTGAAAATCCCAGAGACGACATGAAGGAAATCCTCTTTGAGGAGGAGCAGATCCAGGCCCGCGTGGCGGAGCTCGGCGCGCAGCTGGGCGCGGACTACAAGGACAAGACCCCGCTGATGATCTGTGTACTGCGCGGTGCGGCCTTCTTCTTCACCGATCTGTGCAGGCGGATGGATTGCAAGATGGATATGGACTTCATCGCCGTGTCCAGCTACGGCCACGGCCAGGCCTCCACCGGCGCGGTGCGGCTGGTCAAGGACGTGTCCATCGACATGACGGGCCGCCACGTCATCATTGTGGAGGACATCATCGACACCGGCCTGACCCTGCGCTACCTCACCAAGCTCTTCAAGGCCCGCAACGCGGCCTCCGTTGCCACCGTGGCCTTCCTTGACAAGAAGGAGCGCCGCGAGGTGGACATGAACGTGGACTATTCCGGCTTTGTGATCCCCAACGAGTTCGTGGTCGGCTACGGCCTGGACTTCGAGGACTACCTCAGAAACCTCCCCTACATCGGCGTTCTCAAGGAAGAATGCTACAGCTGAAACGCATAGAAAAAGCCCTCCGCAGCCTTGCGGAGGGCTTTTTCAGCATGTCAAGAAACTACCGGGAGTTATGCAGTTGGTTGAACCGTGCGCACCCCCAACCCCGTCATTGCGAACCAGTGCGCACACTGGTGTGGCAATCCGTTCCCTTAACTTCCGTCGCCCGGCCAAGCCTCCGGCGGCCCCATTTTCTTTGGATCTTGCCCAAAGAAAATGGGGGAAAAGAAAGGCCGCTTTCCGTTTCGCAGGCTTTCCCGGCAACCATCGTACCGTTGGCGGGTCGAGGGCTTATGGGTACCTGGGAAGGATTTGACTGCTGTTCTATCCCCGCGCTACCCCGCGACGCAAATCGGGTTTCCGTAAGTGCCCGATTTGCTGCTATCGCGCTAGCCCGATTCCGAGCGGGGTGCGCAGCACCATCGGCCTTCGTCCAGCTGCCGTATGATAATTCGACAAAAATACGTAACGTCAGCTTTTTCGTTTATTTATTTCAAGCGCCTCCAAGGCTGGGGTGACCGCTTCGCTGAAGGTGGGGTGGGCGCGCATGGCGCGCAGCAGCTGCCGCGCGGTCAGGTGGTTGGCGATCGCAGCGGAGAACTCCGCCACGAGGTCCGTGGCGCGCTCGCACATGAGCTGCGCGCCGATCAGCGCGCCGGTCTCGGCGTTGGCCACCAGCTTGATGAAGCCCCGGTCACCGCCCACGATCAGCGTCCGGGCGTTGCCGCCCATCAGTGCCTTTGCCGCGGCAACGGGGATGCCCGCGGCCTTGGCCTGGGCCTCGGTCAAGCCGACGGAGGCGATTTCGGGCCGGCTGTAGACGCAGCCGGGGATCAGCTGCAGATCGGTTTCCGGCGCGCCGCCGAAGAGCCGCTCCACGCAGGCCAGGCCCTGGGCCGTGGCCACGTGCGCCAGCTGCACCGGCGAGGACAGATCGCCGATCGCGTAGACGCCGGGGATCGAGGTCTCAAAATTGCCGTCGACCTTGAGCCTGCGGCCCTCGGTCGCGGGCGCAAGGCCCTCGGCGAACAGTCCCTGCCAGTAGGGCCTGCGGCCGATGGCGCAGAGCACTGCCTCGCCCACCGCGCTGGCGGGCTTTTCTTTTTGTGTATAGTGCACGAAAATGCCATCTTCTGTTTGTTCCAAACGCTGAACCATCGCGTTGACCTGGATGCTGACGCCGCGCTTCTTCATCGTGGCGGCCAGGCCCTGGCCAAGCTCCTTGTCCATGCCGGGCAGCAGCCGGTCCAGGCCCTCGAGCACTGTGACGGCGCAGCCGAGGTCCGAGTAGAAGGTGGCAAATTCCACGCCGATCACGCCGCCGCCGATGATGACCAGCGAGCTCGGCAGGCGCTCGGCGCCGGCGAGCAGCTCATCCGAGCTCATGGCCAGCTCCAGACCGGGGATCGGCGGTCGGGCGGGCTCGGCGCCGGTCGCGGCAAGGATGTATTTCGTCTCGTATTCCGCGGTGGTTTCACCGGTGAGACGCACCTTCCCGGGACCCAGGATCGTGCCGGTGCCGCGCAGCACATCGACCTTGGCCCGCTTGAGCAGGCCCTCGATGCCGCTGCGCAGGGTGGCGACGACCGCGTCCTTGCGCTCGTACATGGTGCGCAGGTCGGGCTGCACGTCCGAGGTGCGGACGCCGATGGCTGCGCCGTCTCTGGCCTCGCGGCAGAGCTGCGCCGCGTGGAGCAGCGCCTTGGTGGGCACGCAGCCGCGGTTGAGGCAGGTGCCGCCGATCTCGCGCTTTTCGACCAGCGCGGTCTTTGCGCCCAGCGCCGCAGCCTTCAAGGCAGCCTCATAGCCGCCGGGGCCCGCGCCGATGATAATGATGTCGTACATGTTGGGTCCTCCGTTTGGGGATTAGGGGTCAGGGGTCAGGGGTCAGGGGTCAGGGATTAGGGATCAGGGATCAGGGATCAGGGATCAGGGGTCAGGGGCCAGGGGTCAGGGATCAGGGGTCAGGGATCAGGGGTCAGGAGTGAGGCAATAGGGAACAGGCAAGAGGCAATAGGAGAACGGCGTAGGGGCGAGCAGTGCTCGCCCGCCGATGCCCTGAAGAGACAAGAGAATGACATGGAAGGGGGCAGGAGGCGGGGATCAGATGCACTGGCGCAGGAGGGGGGACAGGGCGGAGGGCCAGGTTGCGGGATCGGCGAGGGAACTGCCGATCAGCGCCTGCTCCAGGCGCGGGGGCAAGGTCTCGTCCAGCGCGTCGGTGTAGAGCCGGGCAGCGGTGACGGTTTGCCCCTGCAGCTGCAGCTGCAGTTCCGCGTTGCCCCAGTCCAGGCGGCCGGCTACGGTCATCGCCGCCTCGAAGCGCGCGCCGAAGCGCCAGGCCTCCGAGGCGTAGCGATCCCGCAGCTGCCGGACTTTGGCCTGATCCAGATCGGCGACAGAAAGCCGCTGCGCCGGGCCGTACTCTGCCGCAAACGCGGCCTCGAGCGCCCGGGCCAGCCGGGCGCAGTCCAGGCCGGGCAGCAGCTCGACCAGATTGATGACCCGGGCGCGAACCGAATCCACGCCCTTGGCCGCGAGCTTCGCCCGCGGCGGGCTGAGATAGCGCTCCACCCGCGCCGCATCCACGTCCACCATCAGGGTGCCGTGGTGGCAGGCGCGGTCCTTTTTTTGCAGGTAGGCGTTGCCGGAAAACTTCCGGCCGGCGGCCAGCAGGTCGTTTCGCCCGGTGCGCTCGGCGGGGATGCCGAGATTTTGCAGCGCGCGCAGCACCACGCCGGTCTGCCGGGCGACGTCATAGACGCCGGCACCCGCGACAAAGCTGAAATTGAGGTTTCCCAGGTCGTGGTAGACCGCGCCGCCGCCGGAGGAGCGGCGGGCCAGGCGCCCGCCGTCCGCCGCCAGCTCCGCCGCGCGGCACTCCTTCCAGGCGTTCTGGTTTTTCCCGATGACCACCGTGCGCTCGTTCTGCCAGAGATACAGGATCATGTCCTCCGGCCCGACCCGATCCAGCAGCGCTTCCTCCACCGCCAGATTCTCATAGGGGTCAAAGCCCGACCCGCAGATGACGAATGTGCCCATCCGGACCAACCTTTCACAAGAGAATTATCCGCCGCCGAGAGCCTGCTTCCGGTTCTGCGGGACGTCGAGGACGCCGTCCCCTACGCGCTCTCCTATTGCCTAGTCTTGCCGCCACCGCAGCACCGGCGTCCGCGAGGCCTTGACCTCGTCCGGGCGGCCGATCGGCGTGCCGTGCGGCGCGGTGTGCATGGGCTCGGGATCGTCGTAGGCCTGCCGGTAGAGATCGCGGAAGACCGCGGCGGCCTCGTCGAGCGTCTGCTTGCTCTCGGTCTCGGTGGGCTCGAGCATCAGCGCCTCGTGGACGATCAGCGGGAAGTACATTGTGGGCGGATGCATGCCGCGGTCGATCAGCGACTTGGCCACGTCCAGCGCCGAGACACCGGTCTCCTTCTTGAAGCGGCTGAGGTCGAGCACAAATTCATGCATGCACACGCGGTCAAAGGCCGGCTCGAAGCTGCCTTTGATCTGCTGCATCAGGTAGTTGGCATTGAGGACCGCGTTCTTGGCGGCCTCGGGCACGCCCTCGCGGCCCAGAGTCTTGAGGTAGGCCAGCGCCCGCACGACGACCAGGAAGTTGCCGGCAAAGGCGCGCACCTGCAGCCGGCCTTCACCCTCCATGAGGGCGGAGCGGGGCAGGAAATCCTTCAAAAAGTCCTTGCAGCCCACCGCGCCCGCGCCGGGACCGCCGCCGCCGTGCGGCGTGGCGAAGGTCTTGTGCAGGTTCATGTGGATGCAGTCAAAGCCCATGTCGCCGGGCCGCACCACGCCCATGACCGCGTTGAGGTTGGCGCCGTCGTAGTAGCACAGGCCGCCGGCCTCGTGCACGAGGCGGGTGATCTCGAGGATGTTCTTGTCGAAAATGCCGACGGTGTTGGGGTTGGTCAGCATCAGGCCCGCCGTATCGGGGCCGAGCGCGGCCCGGAGGGCATCGAGGTCCACGCAGCCGTCCGCGCTCGAGGCGATGTTCACCACCTCGTAGCCGCACATGGCGGCGGTGGCGGGGTTGGTGCCGTGGGCGGAGTCGGGCACGATGATCTTGGTGCGCTGCCTCTCGCCTCGGGCGTCGTGGTACTGCTTGATCAGCAGCACGCCGGTGAACTCGCCGTGCGCGCCGGCGGCGGGCTGGAAGGTCATCGCGTCCATGCCGGAAATTTCGCACAGATACCTTGCCGCCTCGTCCAGCACGGCGCGGCAGCCCTTGGTGTCCGCTTCCGGTGCCAGGGGATGGATGCCGGTGAAGCCGGGCAGGCTTGCGGCCTCCTCGTCGATGCGCGGGTTGTATTTCATCGTGCAGGAGCCCAGGGGGTAGAAGCCGCAGTTCACGCCGTAGACCTGCTTGGACAGCTCGGTGTAGTGGCGCGAGACGTCGGTCTCCGAGAGCTCCGGCAGGCGCAGCTCACGCTGACGGGCAAAGGCCTCGTCCAGCGGGGCCGCCTCAACGTCGCAGGACGGCAGAATCGCGCTCCTGCGTCCGGGGACGCTGCGTTCAAAAATCAGCTTCATCCTGCCAGCACCTCCTTTACGATGGCGACCGCGCGGTCGAGCTCGGCCTTCGTGACCTTCTCGGTGGCGCACCAGAGCACGCCGCCGTCCACCGGCAGGCCGCCCAGGATGCCGGCCTTGGACAGCGCCGCCAGCACCGCGTCCTGCCTGGGCAGCGTGGTGACAAACTCGTGGAAGAACGCGCCGGGATAGACGCGCGCGACACCGTCCAGCTTGCAGAGCTCACTGCAGAGGTAGTGCGCCTTGGCCATGGACTGCCGGGCGACCTCCTGCAGGCCCTCGGGGCCCATGGTCGCCAGGTACAGCCCCGCGGTGAGGGCGCAGAGCGCCTCGTTGGAGCAGATGTTGGAGCTGGCCTTTTCGCGGCGGATGTGCTGCTCTCTGGCCTGCAGGGACAGCACGAAGGCGCGGCGGCCCTCGGCGTCCGTGGTCTGGCCGACGATGCGGCCGGGCAGCTTGCGCATCAGCTTCTGGGTGGCGGCCATGATGCCCAGATACGGGCCGCCCCAGCCCAGGGGCAGACCCAGGGGTTGGCCCTCGCCCACGGCCACGTCCGCGCCGCATTCGGCAGGGCTGGCCAGGATCGCCAGGGAGATGGGGTTGCAGCTCATGACGTACTGCGCGCCTGCCTCATGCACCAGCGCGCCGAGGGCCTTGGCGTCCTCGAGCTGGCCGAAGAAGTTCGGCTGCTGCACGATGAAGGACGACACGTCGGGCGTGAGCAGCGCCTTCAGGGCGTCCGTCACGCCGTCCTTGACCGGCACGACGCGCAGCGCGTGGCCGGTGCCGTAGCAATAGGTGCGCACGGTGTTGATGACGTCGGGGTGGGCCGCGCCGGAGATCAAGGTGACGCTCCGCTTGCGGTCGCGGCACATAGCGGCGGCCTCCGCCGCGGCGGTGGCGCCGTCGTAGACCGAGGCGTTGGACACGTCCATGCCGGTGAGCTCGCAGATCATGGTCTGGTACTCAAAGATGGACTGCAGAATGCCCTGGCTGATCTCGGCCTGGTAGGGCGTGTAGGCGGTCAGGAATTCCTCCTTGGCCGGAATATACTTTACGATGGAGGGAATGTAGTGGTCATAGGCGCCCGCACCGCGCAGGATCGTGCCGTAGCGGGTGTTCTGGGCGGCCAGAGCCTCCATTTCGCCGCGGACCTGCAGCTCGGATTTCCCGGCGGGCAGATCCAGGGGCCCGGTCAGCAGCATGGCCTCCGGCACGTCGGCATAGAGCTGCAGTGCATCCTCCATGCCGAGTGCCGCGAGCATCTGCTGCCGTTCCGCCGGGGTCGAGGGAACGTAGCTTCCCATTATGCCTCCTCGGCGCAATGCGCCTCGTAGTCGGCGGCGTCGAGCAGCGCCTCATAGTCGTTGACCTGCTCAACGCGGATGATCCACGCGCCGTAGGGGTCGGAGTTGAGCAGCTCCGGGGCGTCGAGCAGCTCCTCGTTGACCTCGCAGATGATGCCGCTGACCGGAGAGAGCAGATCGGAGACCGCCTTGACGGACTCCACGTCGCCGAAGCGTTCGCCCGCGACGACCTCGTCGCCGGCCTCGGGCAGGTTGATGAACACAATGTCGCCCAGCGCGTCCTGGGCAAAATCGGTGATGCCGACCTCGACCACGTCGCCTTCCTTGAGCCACTCGTGGCTCTTGGTGTACTTCAGTTCGTTGGGAATGTTCATAATCTTACCTCCATATTGTCAAAATTTTATTTTTTCAGAAATTCAGGGTCTGGATCAGCTCGTCGAGCGTGTGGTTGAACTCGTTGTCGTCGAAGCAGTAGCGCATCTGCAGGTGCTCGGCGCGCAGCCGCGCCACGTCCTCGGACACGTCCTTGCCGCGCAGGATGCAGTCGGCCATGAGCTGGGCCAGCTTGGCAAAGTCTGCCTTTTCAAAGCCGAAGCGGGTCATTTCGCTCACGCCCATGCGCAGCGCGCCGGAGGCCGTGAAGCTTTCCTCCTCGGGGGTGGCCTGGTAGTTGACGATGATATTGTTCTGCTCCAGGCGCTCGGCCACGTCGTAGCCGGCGGCGTAGCCGACGTTCACGATGACCTGGTGGGTCTCGGTGTAGTCGATGGCGGGGTCGCCTGCCACGTCCAGGCCCTCGGCCTTGAGGCACTTGGCGAAGTGCTTGGCGTTCTCGATGATGGCCTTCTGGTAGGCGTCCTTGAAGGTGTTCATCTCGTAGGCGGCCATCAGCATGCCGAGCTGGGTGCCCAGGTGGTGGTTGGAGACGCTGCCGGGGAAGGTGCGGCTCTCGATGGTCTTCCACAGGCCGTATTTGACGTCCTCAGGCTTGTAGTTCACGCCGATCAGGCCGCGCTGCGGGCCGAAGAAGGTCTTGTGGGTGGAGCCGGTGACGATCTCGGCGCCCTCCTGGAAGGGCTTTTGGAAGTGCTCGCCGACCAGGCCCATCACGTGGGCCATGTCGTACATGATCGTGGTCTGCAGGCCCATCTCATCGACGTATTTGCGGATCGCGGCGACGGGCTCCTTGTGCAGGACCATGCTCTTGCCGAAGATGATGAACTCGGGCTTATACTCGTCGATGACCTTCTTGGTCTCCTCGACGTCGATCTTGTAGGGATTCTCCGGCAGCACCGGGAAGGCGACGACCGCGCTGCGCTCGGTCTTGGGGTCGACGGCCACATAGTCGTGCAGCGCGCCCATGGGCTGGGCCGAGAGGTGCCCGCCCTTCATGATGTGGTTGTGCAGGATGTAGCCCAGGCGCTGGGGCGTGACCTTGCGGTTGACGCGGTTTTTGAAGTCCATCAGCGCGGAGAAGACCGCCATATTGGACATCTGGCCGGAGATCACGCGGGTCTCGACCTCGGTGCACTCCAGATACTGCCGCATCTGATCGACCAGCAGGGCCTCCACGTGCTCGATGAACTTGGTGCCCTGGTAGTAGAAGATCTCCTGATCGTAGAAGCTCATGATCTTCTTGTGCTCGGCGTAGCGGAAGCTGGGGTCGGACGCGCACAGCAGCTGCACGGCGCGCGACGGCGTGTTCTCCGACGGGATCAGGTTGATGCAGCGCTGCTGGCGCCAGCGGTGGTTCTCGGTGGCCTTGCGCAGCAGCTCCATCGCGGGCTCGCGGCGGTCAAAGTCCGCGGGGATCTGGCTGGCCTGCTGCGGCGTGTAGAGGATGGGCCGGGCAAAGGGCGGCGCGTCTACGCGCATATGGAAGCGGGGAATGGCAGCCTTGATCTTCTTGCCGCGGATGTCGACAGCGACCACGTCGTCGGTCTGCACGCTGGCGTCGAGATAGGCCATGCCGATGGCGCGCTTGGCGGTCTCGCCGGTGTAGACGGTGCCGAGGCCCTGGCCCTCAGCCACGTAGTAGGGGACCATGGTGCCGGAGGTGACCCAGCCGATCTGGGTTTCGCCCCGGTAGACCGGCATCCCGGCGCGCATGACGCCGCGCTCAAGCAGGGTGATGGGGACGATCTTCTTCGGCAGGACCTCGGTTCCCTCGAAGATGCGGTCCTGCTGCTTCTTGTAGGCGGCAAACTGGGCCTCGAGCGGCCTGCGGCCGATGAAATCGCCCTTGGCCGGGGAGAAGCTGACGGCAAACTTGGCCAGCGGCACGGAGAAGATGGGAATCTCCTTTCCGTCCGGATCGACGCCCATTTCGTGGCCGTAGAGCGGCAGGCCGGCCTCAAGGCGCAGCGTGTCTCTCGCGCCCAGGCCCGCGGGCTTGGCGCCCAGCTCCATCAGCCGGTTCCACAGCCAGGCGGCGTCCTC
>CADBKF010000015.1 GCA_902795195.1 Oscillospiraceae bacterium | reverse complement strand
ACCAGCGCGTCGATCTCCTCCTCGGTGACCTTGCCCATCTCCTTGACCAGATCGCCGACGGCCCAGGTGTTGACCTGCCAGCCGAGCTTGATCTGGACCTCGACCTTGTCGCCCTCGGTGACGGCGACCTCGCGCATGTTGTCGCCGAAGCGCATGACCTTCATGTCCTTGGACACGGCCACGCCGATGGCGGCCTTCATCCAGTCGGACAGGCGCTTGTGGACGCGCGCATCCTTCCAGTGACCGGCGATGATCTTTCTGGGCTTGCGCAGACGGGCGCCGATGAAGCCGTGCTCGCGGTCGCCGTGGGCGGCCTGGTTCAGGTTCATGAAGTCCATGTCGATCTCGTCGTTCGGGATCTCGACGTTGTACTGCGTGGCCAGGTGGCACCAGGGCTTTTGCAGGTCCCGCAGGCCGTCGATCCACATCTTGGACGGGCTGAACGTGTGGCACCAGGTGATGATGCCGGCGCACTCGGGCCGGTAATTGGCCTCGCGGACGGTCTCGGTGATCTCCCTGTTGGTCTTGGCCGTGACCTTGTAGACGACGGGATAGGGCAAAACCTTCGTCAGCTCCGCAGCCATCTCCTTCGCGCGGGCGTCCACGGTTTCGAGCACCTCGGGGCCATACAGAAACTGCGAGCCCACGACAAACCAAAATTCATACTGCTTCATGTTGTATAGCCTCCGTTTTTATACTAATATAAATATAAAGGAAATGCGCGGAAATATCAAGATAAATTATGATCTTTTTCTGCCGCTTTCTGTTGCTGCTCCTCGTAAGGGATCAGCACCAGATCCTCGGTCACGTCAAAGACCAGAAAGCTCGCCGGGTACTGCGCCAGCACCGGCCAGAGCAGGATCAGCAGCACGATGCCGATCGGCAGCAGCGCCGCCATGGCGACCGTCAGCAGCACCACCCAGAGCAGGATCAGCAGCCCGCTCAGCGGGCGGGACATCCACAGCAGCAGCGAATTTTTCAGCGCCCCGCCGACGCCGATGTCCAGCACCGCCGAGACCACAAAGTAGTATTCGCCCAGGATGACCGCCACGGCCGCCATCAGAATGCCGATGGCCCAGAACAGGATGCCGGCAAAGCCCAGCTGCGCGTTGCCGTTGCCCAGGCTCATGAAGAAGTAGCCGCCGAAAAGCAGCAGCGAAAAGCCCAAAAACGGCGGCAGCTGCCGCAGCAGACTGCGCTTGAATTCCTTCCAGAACTCATACCAGAGGAAGATATTGCCGTCCTTGTAGATGATGACGCAGACCCGATTGAGCGCCGTGAGCGCCGCGGGCAGCGTGACGACCGGCAGCGAAAACACCACAAACAGCAGGTTTGCCGCCACCAGCTTCCAGAAATGGGTCAGAGCCATCACGCCGACCCTGGCCCATCCTGTTTCAGGCGCCGGCAAGCCGGCGCCTTCTTTTTCAAATCTGTTTTTGAGCCAACGCATATCAGCTCTTCATGCCCGTGAGGACGATGCCCTCGACGAAGTATCTCTGGCCGAGCAGATAGAAGATGATGCCCGGTGCGAAGGACATGCAGGTGGCGCACATGATGGCGGAATAGTCCTGCTTGAGCGAGCCCTTGAACTGCGACAGGCCCAGGGCGATCGTGAATTTCTTCGCGTCGTGGATGTACAGCGACTGCTGGATGAGGTCGTTCCACATCTGGGTGAACAGCAGCAGCGCCACCACGATCATGGCCGCCTTGATGGCCGGCAGGATGATGCTGATGAGGATGCGGAAGTGCCCGGCGCCGTCGATCGTGGCGGCCTCGTCGAGCTCTCTGGGGATGGTCATGATGAACTGCCGGATCAGATAGATGTTGAACGCGCCGCCGCCGCAGAAGTACGGCAGGATCAGGGGCCAATAGGTGCCGTTGAGCTTGAAGATATTGGTCCACATGATGTACAGCGGGATCAGGGTGACCATGATGGGCAGGAACATCGAGCCGATGACCAGGGTAAAGAGGAACTTTTTTCCGGTAAAGCGCATACGGGCGAAGGCATAGCCGCCCATGACCGCCGTAACGGTGCCCGCGATGACCGAGGGCACGATGATGATCATCGTGTTCTTGAGGTAGGTCCAGAACGGGAAGTGCACCAGCGCCTTGGGATAGTTCGAGAAGAGCCAGTCCGGTGGGAAGAAGGGCACGTCATTGGCAAAGAGCTGGTTGTTGCTCATCAGGGAGGAGCGGAAGATCCACCAGATGGGCAGCATACACAGCGCCGAGAAGAACACAACAAACACGAAGCAGACGGAATTGATGATCCGTTCCCGGCGTTTTCTGCCGGACAGGCTGGAAGTCTTTTCCATCAGTCATCGCCTCCTTGCTGGAACATCCAGGATTTGCTGGTCGCGAAGAGGATCACGGTGAAGATGCCGATCAGAATGAAGAGCATCACCGACACCGCGGCCGCATAGCCGAACTTTCGGTTTTCAAATGCGTATTGGTACATGACGTAGGACACGAACCGGGACGAGGAGCCGGGGCCGCCTTTGGTCAGCGCCAGCGCCGGCGTGATGACCTGCAGGTTGGTGATGAGCGCCATGAGCAGGTTGTAGAAGATGATCGGGCTCATGCAGGGCACGGTCACGTTCCAGAAGCGCTGCCAGGCATTGGCGCCGTCCACCTCCGCGGCCTCGAGGTAGGTGCGCGGCACGTTCTGCAGGCCCGCCAGGAAGATGACGATCAGGTTGCCGGCCAGCCACACCGAGACCAGCGCCAGCGACGGGGCCACCAGCTTTGCATCGTTGACAAAGCCGACGCGCGGCAGGCCGAACACCCGGTTGAGGATGAAGTTGAACAGGCCGTAGTTGATGTTGTACAGCCAGTTCCAGCCAAGATAAACTGCAACTGCGGGCAGCAGGTAGGGCAGATAGAAGACTGCCCGCCAGAAGCCTCGCGCAGGAATTTTCCGATTGAGCAGCAGGGCGATGACCAGAGAGTAGATCATGCTCCCGATCACAGCCATGAAGGTGTAGTAGAGGGTGACCAGGACCGAGGTCTTGAAGTAGGGGTCGGTGGTCAGCAGCTTGACGTAGTTCTGGAGGCCGACAAATTTGAAGCCGGTGAAGCCGGTGCCCTTCCAGCTGAAGAAGCTCAGGCCGAAGACCTCCAGAAGCGGCACATAGGTCAGAAAAATCAGGCCGATGATGGAAGGGATCAAGCAGAGATACGCGGTGCGGTTTTCGCTCCGCATCAATGCGTTGTGGTGCTTGGGCGTTTTGTTTTTCACAGTGCGTTCACCCCGATTCGTAGGTTTGGCGTATGTGGGCCTCTAAAAACCCCGTGTGTGCGATCCGGCGAGGGATTTTGCCACAGCAAAAATCGCAGGAATACTTGCCGTATTTCAAGATTTTTGCAACATTTCGATGCGGCAAAATCGCCGCCGCAGTGTGCGCAGGGGGTTTTTAGAGGCCCCCGTATGGGAATATGCCGGAATTGAAAACGGGCGTCCGTCCGCAGTGGGACGGACGCCCTGTGATCACTTATGCCAGGTCCGTTATGGAATTATTCGCCCTTGAAGATCTCCTGCAGGTGGGGCTCGGCCTCAGCCAGCGCATCAGCAGCAGTCTTGTCGCCGGTCCACACGGGGCCGAGCTGGGAGCGGAGGTACTCCAGGAACTCGTTGGTGTGGGGGACATAGTACCAGCAGGTGGACTCGGACTTCTCCATGGTGTAGTCAACGACAGCAGCCTTGTACTCATCATAGGGAGGGAAGTTGGGGTTGTCAACCCACTTGTGGGTCAGCTCTTCGTTGGTGTAGTACTCTTCCAGAGTGGGCATCCAGATGCCGCTCTCCACCAGGCCCCAGTTGTTCTCGATCTGGGAGTACCAGCGGATGAATTCCAGAGCCTCGGGCAGGTGCTGGGTCTGGGAGAAGACGACCTGCGGGCCGCCGGTCACGATGGTGACCTCGTTCTTCATCACGGGCAGACGGGCAACGCCGTAGTTGAATTCCACGGTGTTCATGCAGGTGCCGACGTTCCATGCACCGCCGGTGGCCATGGCCACGTTGCCGGCAGCGATGGTGGACTGGATGCCGGAGTCCTCGAGGCCGTCACGGTACTGGGCGACATGGTCGACCAGATACAGGTCAGCGACCTTCTGGATGGATTCAGCAACCTCGGGGGTGTTGATGGTGCATTCCTTGCCATCAGCAGAGAACCAGCGGCCGCCGTTGGACAGAGCCCAAACCTCGAGCTGCCAGGTCCAGTTGTCGACGTTGCAGCCGTACTGAACAATGTTGTTGGGGTCAAAGTCGGGGGAGGTGGCGTTGTTGCCGTTGGCGTCCAGGGTCAGGAGCTTCGCGGTGTCGACGAACTCGTCCCAGCTCATCGGGGTGCGGGGATCGGGATACTCGAGGCCGGCAGCGTCGAACATGTCCTTGTTGTAGTACAGGAACAGAGCCTCGTTGGCGCCGGAGTAGGCAACGGGAACACCGTCAGCCTTGAAGGTGATGGAGTCCAGAGGCATGGAGGTGGCGCCCTCGTACATGGCGGAGACGTCAGCCAGCAGGCCGTCGGCAGCGAAGTCGAGAACGCCGTTCTCGTTCATGATGCCGCAGTCGGGCAGCTGGTTGCCGGCAGCCATTGCGTTCAGGGTGGTGGTGTACTCTTCGTTGGGGATGGCGAGCAGCTCAACAAAGATGTGGTCGTTCTCGGCATTGAACTTGTCCAGGATGGCCTGGGTGTCCTTGGCTTCCTCGGGGGTGCCCCAGTAGGAGTAGGTGATGGTCACCTTGTCGCCGGCGGCCTCGGTCTCGGGAGCGGGAGCAGCCTCGGTCTCGGGAGCGGGAGCAGCCTCGGTCTCGGGCGCGGGGGCAGCCTCAGTCTCGGGAGCCGGAGCAGCCTCGGTGGGAGCCGGGGTGGCGTTGTTGGCGCAGCCGACAAACAGGCCGGCAACCATCAGTGCGCACAGCAGAATCGCAAGAAGTTTCTTCATGGTTTCTTTTTTCCTTTCTTAAATGTTGTAAATTTATTACACAGCGGACTTCCTGCCGCAGCATAATCTCAAAAACGGATTCAACCGTAGTGGCCGATGCCCACATCGGCCAAAAAAAGTGCAATACGCAACAGGGCTTCATGGCCGATGTGGGCATCGGCCACTACGGAAGGGGCTTTCGTGTTACTTCACAAAGCGCTCGAGCGCCGGGAGTCTTGTCTTGAGCCAGACCATCATCTCGCCGGGGGTGCGGTTGCACCACAGGCAGTAGGGCACGGCGGTGAACTCCGCCTTCTGCATCCGGTAGCTCGCCCTGCCGTAGAGCTCGCCGCCGGCGATGTCGGTCTGCAGCCGCTGACCGGCGAAGTGCAAAACCGGCAGCGTTCCGGGCAGGCCCGTGTTGTTCTCATGCGCGGTGACCGGCGCGTCGGGCTCAATGAAGACGGTGTTGAGGCTCTCGCCGTTGTCGACCTGCTCCAGGCAGTAGACAAAGGGGCCGAAAACCAGCGCCTGCTTTCCGGTGTCCGCCCGGACCTTGCCGTTGGCGCCGATCCATTCGGGCCGGATCTCGGTCTCGAGCACCAGGGTCTGGTCGCCGGGATGGGACAGGGCCAGGGCCGCGTAGCCGTTTTCGATGGCGGGCCGGATCAGCTTGCCGTCGAGGATGAAGCGGCAGCCGTCGAAGTAGCGCGGGATGCGGATGCGCAGCATCGGCGCGCCCTCGCCCTCGGTGTGGATCCGGAACTCCGCGCGGCCGCTTGCCAGCAGCTCGTTTTTCAGCTCCATGCGCAGCGACACGCCGCGCACGGTCTCGCGGATCGTGGAGGAGATCAGCTGGTTGACGTACAGGGACTTTTCGTCCTTGGCGTAGATGTACTGGCCCAGGGAGGCCAGCGTCCGGGCGATGTTGGCCGGGCAGCAGGCCACGTCGAACCAGCGCTGGCGCACGGGCTTGACATGGGCCATGGAGGTCGACGGCAGGCAGTTGGCCGGCCAGACCTCCAGGGGGTTGACATAGAAGTAGCGGTCGCCCTCGGCGTCGATGCCGGCCAGCACCGTGTTGCACAGGGCCTGCTCGACCACGTCATAGTATTTGGCGCTGCCGGTGAGGGCCGCCATCCGCTGGCCGAACATCATCAGGCCCACGGAGGCGCAGCTTTCGCAGTACATGCGGTCGTTCGGCAGGTCGTAGTCGGTGGTGAAGCGCTCGAGGTGACCCGAGGAGCCCACGCCGCCGGTGATGTACATGCGCTTTTGCGTCACGTTTTCCCACAGGGCGAGGCAGGCCTTTTTCATCTGCTCGTCGCCGCATTCGGCGGCCACGTCGGCCATGGCGGCGTACATGTACATCGCGCGCACCGCGTGGCCCTCGGCGGTCTTCTGCTCCACCGGGGGCAGGTGGGACTGGGCATATTTGTCGTCGTAGTCGGCAAATTCCGGGAAGATCCGGTCCTTGCCGGTCTTGGCCAGCTCCTCGAGCAGGTAGTTGGGCTTGCCGCCGCGCACCCTGAGGAAGTGGCAGGCCTTGTCGAGGTACTTCCGCTCGCCGGTGTGGCGGTAGAGCTTGAACAGGCCCAGCTCGATCACCTGATGGCCGGGATAGCCGTGGCACTGGCCCTCGCCGTCGCCGAAGACCTCGCAGATGAGGTCGGCCAGCTTGACGGCGATGCGGAGGATCGTCTCGTTGCCGGTGGCACTGTGGTAGGCCACAGCGGCCTCGAGCAGGTGGCCCGCGCCGTAGAGCTCGTGGCCTTCGGTCAGGTTCTTCCACTTGAGCTCGGGGTGGTCGATGGTGAAATAGGTCTGCAGGTAGCCGTCCGGCTCCTGGGCCTTGGCAATGAGCTCGATGAGCTCCTCCGCCGCCGGGAGCATCTCCCGGGCGCAGCCGCTCATCAGGCAGTAGGCCAGGGTCTCAAGCCACTTGTAGGCGTCGGTATCGCAGAACACCGCGCCGCGGTGATGGCCGGGCTGCAGGCCGGCTGCGATCTTGAAATTCTCAATACAATAGGACTTTTCGACATCCGGCAGTCTGTCATTCAAAACGTTCCACTGATAGGGCAGCAGCTTCGTCGAGACCTTCTCGATGTAGCTGGCGAACAGCGGATCGGTAATCGTGATGTCCGGAAGAGAGGCAGCGATCAAACTCCGTTTCATTGGTTCCTCCAATTGTTTGTTAATCGTTTACCTTCCAGTGCAAAAAATGAGTCCTTATCGGGTCATAAGGAACTGGGCGATGCAGGGACGGGTACTGAGATTGTACGTGATTTCGGCAAACAATTCATCAAGATAAACGTTTACCTGGTTGCATTTATAATATAACGCAGATTTTCGTATTTGTAAATTGGTTAATCTGCCGTTTTTTTTACGTATTTTCTATGCAGTTTTTACAATTTCCGAAATTTTACTTGCTTTTTCCATAATTCATGTTTATAGTAGGTATCAGAAACCGGTTTTTTATACGGCGCGCCGCTTTTGCCCGTCGTTTTTTGCGCGGTTTTCGATTTCAGTCACTGTTTGGAGGCAGATTCCATGGCAACCATCCGATCGATCGCAGAGCATGCACATGTCTCGATCGCAACCGTCAGCAAGGTTTTGAACGGAAAAAGCGGTGTACGCGAGGAAACGCGGCAAATGATATTAAACGTTGCGCACGAGCTCAACTACCGTCCGAATCTCAACGCCCGCAGCCTCAAATCCGGCCGTGCTCAGACCATCGGCATCATTGCCGAGGACCTCACGGTCTTCAACACGCCGAAGATCATCGACGGCGTCGCCGTGGCCTGCGACGAGGCGAACTATCATTATATTCTTGCAAACCTGCGCATGTTCCAGCGCTTCGGCCACCACCAGGCGGAGGAAAAGGTCTACACCGAGATGGTCCGCGACGCGGTCAACGTGCTGCTGGCCCGGCAGGTGGACGGCATCATCTACATCGGCAGCCACAGCCATGTGATCTCCTATCTGCCGGAATATTCCGAGGTGCCGCTGGTGTGCGCCTACTGCACCTGCCCCTCCCTGCCCTCGGTGGTCTACGATGACGAGAAGGCCGGCTACGATCTGACCGAGCACCTTCTGGCCGTCGGCGCGAGCCGCATCGGCATGATCACCGGCCCCATCGACAGCCCCCACAGCTCCAGCCGCTCCATGGGCCACATGCGCGCGCTCTATGACCACCGCATCCCCTACGATCCGCGGCTGACGCTGCCCGGCGACTGGGAGCGCGACAGCGGCTACGAGATCGCCGGGACCCTGCTGGGCGCCGGCGTGGACGCCATCTTCTCCCAGAACGACATGATGGCGATCGGCGTTCTGGACTACTGCAGCAAGGCCGGCGTCAACGTGGGCCGCGACCTCAAGCTCATCGGCTTCGACAATCTGGAGCTCTCCTCGGTCAGCCGGCCCCGGCTGTCCACCGTGGCGGTGCCGCTCTTCGAGATCGGCCAGGCCGCGGCCTCGGAGCTTTTGAAGATCCTCAGCGGCGAGCAGGCGCTTGCGCCCAAGCTCGTCAAGCTCAGCTGCAACATCATCGCAAGAGAATCCACACTCGGAACGGAGGCGCCTGAATGAAAGCAACCATCCGCTGCACCCGCCCCATCTCCCGGGTGGATGAGCGCCTGTTCAGCTCGTTCATCGAGCACATGGGCAGGGCCGTCTACACCGGCATCTACGAGCCGGGCCATCCCACCGCCGACGAGGCCGGCTTCCGGCAGGACGTGGCGGACCTGATCCGTCCCCTGCAGCTGTCCCACATCCGCTATCCCGGCGGCAACTTCCTCTCCGGCTACCGCTGGCAGGACGGCATCGGCCCCAAGGAACGCCGGCCCGTCCGGCCGGAGCTGGCCTGGTTTGCCATCGAGCCCAACGAGGTCGGCACCGACGAGTTCCTGCAGTGGTGCGAGCGCGTGGGCGTGCAGCCCATGCTGGGCGTCAACCTCGGCACCGGCACGCCCCAGGACGCGGCGGATCTGCTGGAATACGTCAACGGCGCGCTGCCCACCCACTACGCCGACCTGCGCCGGAAAAACGGCCATGAGGCCCCCTACGGCGTCAAGCTCTGGTGCCTGGGCAACGAGATGGACGGCCCCTGGCAGATCTGCATGAAGACCGCCGAGGAATACGGCCGCATCGCCTGCGAGACCGCCAAGATGCTCAAGTGGCTCGACCCGACCGTCGAGCTGGTCGCCTGCGGCAGCTCCTTCCGCGACATGCCCAGCTTCGGCAGCTGGGAGAAGACCGTGCTGCGGCACTGCTACCCCTACATTGACTATATTTCCCTGCACCAATATTATACCAACGAGGACGGGGACATTCCGTCGTTTCTCGCCCGGAGCCTGGAAATGGAGGACAGCATCCGCGAGATCGCGGCCCTGTGCGACGAGGCCAAGGCAGAACAGCACGGCGATCACGACGTGGCGCTCTCCTTTGACGAGTGGAACGTGTGGTATCACTTCCGCGTCTCCGGCAAGGACCCGGAAAAGTGGACCGTGGCCCGGCCCATCGAGGAGGAGGACTACGACGACGTGGACCCGCTCGTCACCGGCGCCATGATGAACACGCTGCTGCGCAACGCCGACCGGGTCAAGATCGCGTGCCTGGCCCAGCTGGTCAACGTGATCGCCCCGATCATGACCGAGCCCGGCGGCCGGGCCTGGGTGCAGACCATCTACGAGCCCTTCCGCTGCGCGTCGGTCTACGGCCGCGGCGTGTCGCTGGCCCCGGAGGTCGAGGTGGAAAGCTACGACTGCGCGATCCGCAAGGCCGTGCCCTATCTCGACTGCGCCGCGGTGCAGGGTGACGACGGCTCCTTGAACCTCTTCCTGGTCAATCGCAGCGCGGACGAGCCCATCGAGGCGGCGCTCTCGCTGAATCGAGGCTACGCCGCTGCAAGCCTGCAGACCCTGCGCGGCACCGCGCTCGCAGCGCTGCCCTGCACGTTCTCCCCCGCCTCCGCCGCCTTCACCCTCCCGCCCCGCAGCTGGAGCATGCTGCGCCTGAACTAACAGAAAAACCCGCCGCAGCAACCGCATACCGTAGCGCGGGCAATCTGCCCGCCACAACGCGAAAAACCCGCCGCAGCAGGCGCAAATGCCTGCTGCGGCGGGTTTTTTGCCGTTCAGCCCTCAGGGCTGTTCTGCTTTCATGCCGTTGCCGATCATACGGATGATCATCTCGACATCATTGGGAGAGGTCCTGTACTTCATAAAATGCACCGTACCGTCAGGCAGGATGACCTTGACCACGTTGGCCTCCTTGGCCGTCTCTGCCAGCTGGTACTCGGTCCCCCAGTAGTTCAGCCGGTAATAAACCCGGAACTCCACGGGGTCCGTCTCCTCCCACTTGCTCTTTCCAAGCGCGCCCCAGATGGCCTTCATGTACCTGTCCTGGATCGGCTGGGCTTCCGCGCCGTCAAATTGCTGCTCCAAGCAGTCCGCGCCGCACAGCAGCGCCTTATCTGCAGGGAAACGCTTGAGATCCTGAACGAACCGGCAGAACACCACGGCGGTCTCCGCCCGGGTTGCGCGGCTCTTGGGCTTGAAGTTGTCCCCATCGCCCTGGATCAGGCCCTCCATCACCATCGTCACCATGGCGTCCAGGGCATAGGCGGAGGTTTCCGGCTCCAGCTCGGATCGGATGATGGCCTCGGAATAGTCCACGCCGATGCCGTCGGTCAGAAACTCCGCCTGAATCGACTCGGCGTAGCGCACCACGAAGCAGGCCAGCTGCTCCCGGGTGATGGGTCGTTGGGGTGAGAAGACAGTTTCACTGGTGCCGTTGGTGACCTGATTGGCAAAGGCCCACTTGACGGGGGCCTCATACCAACTGCCCGCAGGCACGTCTGTAAAGGGGTTTTCGCAGTCGGACACGTCCGGTGCGCCGGCGATCCGGTAAAGCACCGTGACGGTCATGGCTCTGGTCAGGGTGCCGTTGGGGTCAAATTTTCCGCCGCCGACGCCGTTCATCACGCCGAACTCGGTCAGCAGGTCCACAGCGTCATAGTACCAGCTGTAAAACGGCACGTCTGAATACGCAGGTGTAGCCTCGGCGGCCAAGGCCTGCATGGGGATCGCCGCCAGCAGCATCAGCGCCAGCAGCAGGGCAAGCAGTCTGGTCGTAGTCTGTTTCACGGTCGGTTCCTCCTTTGTTTTTCAAGGTTAGAGGTCTATATCCAGCATATACCCCTCCCCCGAAAAATGTCAAGCCCTTTCCGGGACTTTTTCCCATTTTCTGCAAAAATCGCAGCATATTTTTCACCTTGACGAACTCCCGCTGTGCTGGTACAATCGAAAGCAAGAGACGCGCAGGCTGCTGCGCGGGATGAAACGGCGGGGGATTGCCATGAAAATCAAATGCAGAGATCTGGACTACGCGGCGGTGCTGGCGCTGCCGAAGGAGGATCGCTTCGTGCCCAAGCGGCCGTCCATGCTCTTTCGGACGCTGCTGCGCGTGCTCAGCGCGCCGGACCTCCGGGCCACCCATTTTCAGCTGGAAGCCGAGGGCATGGAGCGTCTGGGAAAGGACGAGCCGGCGCTGTTTCTCATGAACCACTCCAGCTTCATCGACCTCAAGATCGCCGGGACCATCCTCTATCCCCGGCCGTTCAACATCGTCTGCACCTCCGACGGCTTTGTGGGCAAGCGCGGCCTCATGCGCAATCTCGGCTGCATCCCGACGAAAAAATTCATCACCGACACTGGCCTCGTGCGGCAGATGTGCTATGCCGTGCGGGAGCTGGGCGACTCGATCCTCATGTATCCCGAGGCCAGCTACAGCTTCGACGGCACCGCCACGCCCCTGCCCGAGGCGCTGGGGAAGCTCCTCAAGCTGCTGCAGATCCCGGTCGTCATGATCCGGGTCGAGGGCGCGTTCCTGCGCGACCCGCTCTACAATATGCTGCAGCTGCGCAAGGTGGACGTGAGGGCCACGATGCGCTACGTGCTCTCGCCCGAGGACATCCGCGTCAAAAGCGCCGCCGAGCTGAACGACATTCTGAAAGAGCTCTTCACCTTCGACAATTTCCGCGCCCAACAGCAGCAGGGCGTCGTGGTCAATGAGCCCTTCCGGGCCGACGGGCTCAACCGCGTGCTCTACAAGTGCCCGGCCTGCCGGACCGAGGGCGAGATGGAGGGCAAGGGCACCCTTCTGCGCTGCCGCCATTGCGGCAAGCGCTGGGAGCTGACCGAGACCGGGTATCTTCGCGCAGAAGAAGGCCCCGACATCTTCGACCACGTGCCGGACTGGTACGCCTGGGAGCGCGCCTGCGTGCGCAAAGAGCTGGAAAGTGGCAGCTACCGGCTGGACATTCCGGTCACGATCCGGATGCTGGTGGACATGAACTGCCTCTACACCGTGGGCGAGGGCCGGCTGGTGCACACCGACGAGGGCTTCGAGCTGACCGGCTGCGGCGGCCGGCTGCACTACCGCCACGCGCCCGAGGCCAGCTACAGCCTGTATTCGGACTACTACTGGTACGAGCTGGGCGACATGATCTGCATCGGCAACCGCGACGCGCTCTACTACTGCTTCCCGCAGACCCCCGGCGACGTCGTCGCCAAAACCCGCCTGGCAGCAGAAGAGCTGTACAAGATGAAGCGCCGACGGAAGCAGAATGAAGAAATGAAGGAATGAAGCTGCGGCTCGCGCCGCGAATGAAGCCGCTTCGCTAATTGCGGTGTCGCTGCGCGACGAATTGGATGAGCGGCTCGCGCCGCAGTTCTTGAAACAGACTGCACCCGTAGTGGCCGATGCCCACATCGGCCATAAGACCCACGTGCGCACCGCACCTTTATGGCCGATGTGGGCATCGGCCACTACGAAAGGCTTTGCGCTGAATTTTCAATCCGTTTTTCAATTGGCAAATTGAAAAACTCCACAATTAGGCGAAGCCCGGCTTCATTCGGCCGAAGGCCAGCATCATTCCATCATTCCATCATTGCGCTGCAAAAAAACATCCCCGGACCGTTGCGGGTCCGGGGATGTTTTTTTGCAGCGCCTTACAGCTGGCTCTTGTAGAGCTCGATGATCTCTTCGACGCTGGTGTCTCTGGGGTTGCCGGGACGGCAGGCGTCGGCGAAGGCGGACTCGGACAGGAAGCGGATGTCCTCTTCCTTCAGGATGCCGTGCAGGTTGGCGGGGATGCCCACGTCAGCAGAGAGCTGCTTGACCGCGGCGATCGTTGCATCGGCGGCCTCCTCGTCGGTCATCCGGTCGATGCCGGCGACCTCCATGGCCTTGCCGATCGCGCGATAGCGCTTGCCGGCCACGGGCTTGTTGTATTCCAGGCCCACCGGCAGCAGGATCGCGCAGGCGACGCCGTGGGGGGTGTCATACAGGGCGGACAGGCCGTGCGCCATGGAGTGCACGATGCCCAGGCCCACGTTGGAGAAGCCCATGCCCGCGATGTACTGGCCCAGGGCCATGCCCTCGCGGCCTTCGGGGGTGTTCTGCACCGCGCCGCGCAGGTTGGCGGCGATCAGGCGGATCGCTTCGAGGTGGAACATGTCGGAGATCTTGCAGGCGCCCTTGGTGATATAGCCCTCGATCGCGTGGGTCAGCGCGTCCATACCGGTGGCGGCGGTCAGGCCCTTGGGCATGGAGGACATCATGTCGGGATCGACCACGGCGACCTCGGGGATGTCGTTGGTGTCGACACAGACGAACTTGCGCTTCTTCTCCACGTCGGTGATGACGTAGTTGATGGTGACCTCTGCGGCGGTGCCGGCGGTGGTGGGCACGGCAATCGTGAAGACCGCGTGCTTCTTGGTGGGGGCAACGCCCTCGAGGGAGCGGACGTCGGCGAACTCGGGGTTCTCGATGATGATGCCGATGGCCTTCGCGGTGTCCATGGAGGAGCCGCCGCCGATGGCGATGATGCAGTCGGCCTCAGCCGCCTGGAAGGCCTTAACGCCGTTCTGCACGTTTTCGATCGTGGGATTCGGCTTGATGTCGGAGTAGATGCTGTAGGGGAAGCCCGCAGCGTCGAGGAGATCGGTGACCTTGGCGGAAACGCCGAACTTGATCAGGCTCTCGTCGGTGGCGATGAAGGCCTTCTTGTAGCCGCGCTTCTGCAGCTCGGGGACGATGTTCTCGATGGCGCCGTGGCCATGGTAGGAAATGGTATTCAGAACAATGCGATCTGCCATAAATTGGTTCCTCCGTAATTTTTTAGGGTGCTGTTATTATATCACAGTTCTTTCCGCTTCGTGTGAACTTCCTGTGAATTCTGCGTGTGTTTCCGGCTCGATTTTCCGCAAAATGCGGCACGGATTTCCCACCGCGACCACATTGTCGGGCAGATCCTTTGTCACGATGCTGCCGGCGCCCACCACCACATTGTCGCCGATCGTGACCCCCGGCAGCACGATCGCGCCAGCGCCGAACCAGCAATTTCTGCCGATGCGGATGGGCTTGTTGTACTGCAGGCCCTTCTCCCGCAGCGCCGGGTCGATGGGATGCGTCGCCGTGACCAGCTGCACGCCGGGGCCGAACATCGTGTGATCGCCCACGTAGATGTGGGTGTCGTCCACGCAGGTCAGGTTGAAGTTGGCGTAGACATAGTCGCCGAAGTGGACGTGCCGGCCGGCGAAATTGGCATAAAACGGCGGCTCGATGTAGCAGCCCTCGCCGCAGTCGGCCAGCATCTGGTGCATGAGCGCGTTGCGCCGGTCCATCTGCGAGGGCAGGATCTGGTTGAAGGTGTGCAGAAGCTCCAGGCAGCTCTGCTGAAACGCCGCCAGCTCCGGCGTGACCGGATCATAGATCTCGCCGGTGTGTAGTTGCTCAAACATGGTCTTTTCTCCTTATGGAATGAAACTATGAAAGAATGAAAAAATGAAAAAATTGAGGTATCCCTTCGGGATTATTTTGAATTGTTTTTCATATCGTGATATGAAAAACTCCACAATTCTTTCATTCTTTCATAGTTTCATTTTTTCATTTTTTATTTCGTCACAGTAGTCTGCTGAATGCTTCCGCCACGCCGTTCTCATCACAGCTGAGCGTCACGTAATCGGCCGCCGCCTTGGCCTCGGGCGCGGCGTTGCCCATGGCCACGCCGATGCCGGCGTTCTGCAGCATCGAAATGTCGTTGAGGTCGTCGCCGAAGGCCATGGTCTGCTCAGGCCGCAGGCCCAGATGCGCCGCCAGACGCAGCAGGGCGCTGCCCTTCTGGGCCTCGCGGCTGTTGACCTCCACGTTTCTCGGGATCGAGCTGGTGACCGCCGTGTCGGGGAAGCGCTCGGCCAGCTCCCGCATGGCCCGGGCGCGCAGGTCCATGTCCTCAAAGAACATCTGGATCTTCTGCACGTCGTGCTGCTTGCCTGCGATATGCGCCTTGAGCTCTGGCACCGGCGTGCGCAGCTCGCGGATCATCTTGAGGCTGTGCGCCGACGGGGCAAAGCGCTCGGCCTGATCGTAAAGCGCCTGCGTCATCCAGCCCCAGCCGTCCATGTAGCAGTCGTAGATGATGGGCATGGTGTCGAGGTATTCCATGATCTCGATCGCCCGCCGCCAGGGGATCTCCGCCGCCTGGATGGACTGTTTGCCGCGCACATCCCAGATCTGCGCGCCGTTGATGGCGATGACGTAGTGGACATAGGGCAGCGCGCGGATGAACTCGGGCATGCCCAGGTAAAACCGGCCCGTGGCCGGGACGATCTCGATGCCGGCGCTCGCTGCTTTTTCCAGCGCCGCGGCGTTTTCCGGCGTCAGCTGCTTGTCGGAGTTGAGCAGCGTCCCGTCCAGATCCAGCGCGATCAGTTTGATGTTTGTCATATTCCTTCCGCCTGCAGCAAACCGCAGGCCGCTCCTTCCAGGTGTATTGATTCAGCGAACCCGCATGTTTGGTTCTTTGCGCAGTCCGATACGTACCGTAGGGACGAGCCTTGCTCGTCCGCGCATCCGATCGGATGCATTTTCCGCAGGAAAATCGGTGCGAGCCAATCGTTTGCTGAACGCAAACGATGTGTGCTTCGCACACCGGACGAGCAAGGCTCGTCCCTACACTGTTCTGTGCGGCTGCTCTGCAAATTCAATCTGCATGCGACAAAGCCACTTGAGTTCTTGATTATGGATTATACCATACTCCTGCACCATTTGCAACTGCGGCTGTTGTGGATTATCTTGCGAAACTGTTGTTGTGGATTATCTTGCGAAACTTGCGGTTTTGAGCACGCGAAACTTGCGGTTTTGAGCACGTCGGGCTTGCGCCGCGGCGGCAGTTGTGATAAACTAAGCAAAAGTGTATTTGCGGAGGTACGATCTATGGCTTCTGTGCTTTTGAAAAACATCCGGACGCTGGTCAGCTGCGACGAGGCCGACCGGGTATACGAGCGTGTGGACCTGCTGGTCCGGGACGGGGTGATCGCGGCCATCGGACCGGCGCTCCGGACGACCGCCGACGAGGTGCTCGACTGCGCCGACTTTCTCTGCTACCCCGGCCTCATCAACACGCACCACCACCTGTACCAGCAGTTCTCCCGGAATCTGCCCCAGGTGCAGGGGCTGGAGCTGTTCGACTGGCTGCGCGCGCTCTATGAGGTCTGGAAAAATCTGGACGCCGGGCTCGTGCGTCTGTCCAGCCTCACCGGCATGGGCGAGCTGATGAAAAACGGCTGCACCACCTGCTTTGACCACCACTATGTCTTCCCCAGGGGCGCGGGCGACCTGCTCGCGGCGCAGTTTTCTGCGGCGGACACGCTCGGCATCCGCTTTGCCGCCAGCCGCGGCAGCATGGATCTGAGCAAAAAGGACGGCGGCCTGCCGCCGGACTCCGTGGTGCAGACCGTGGATGAGATCCTGCGCGACTGCGACGACGCCGTCTCCCGCTGGCATGACCCCGGCTTCGGCTCGATGCGAACCGTGGCCTTCGCGCCCTGCTCGCCGTTCTCGGTCTCCGAGACGCTGCTGCGCGAGTCGGCAAAGCTCGCAAGAGCGCGCGGCGTGCGCCTGCACACCCACCTGTGCGAGACGAAGGACGAGGAGCGCTACACGCTCGAGCGCTTCGGTCTGCGGCCGCTGGCCTATATGGAGCGCCTGGGCTGGACCGGCCCGGACGTGTGGTACGCCCACGGCATCCACTTCAACGACGATGAGATCCGGCTGCTGGCCGAGACCGGCACCGGCATCGCGCACTGCCCGATCTCGAACATGAAGCTCTCCTCCGGCGTGGCCCGCGTGCCCGAGCTGCTGCGGAGCGGCGTCCGGGTGGGCCTGGCCGTGGACGGTTCGGCCTCGCAGGACGGCTCGAATCTGCTCGAGGAGCTGCGCGTGTGCTACCTGCTGCACCGCCTGCAATGGAGCAGCGACGCGCCCACCGGCTACGACGTGCTCAAGCTCGCCACGCGCGGCAGCGCCTCCCTGCTTGGCAGAGACGACATCGGCCAGCTGGCCGTCGGCAAGTGCGCGGACCTGTTTTTGATCGACCGCCGGCGCATCGAGCTGGTCGGCGCGCTCGAGGACCCAAAGAACGTCCTCGGCACCGTGGGCTTCCGCCAGCCGGTGGACTACACGATGGTAAACGGCCGCTTCACCGTCCGGCAGGGCCGCCTGTGCGGCCTCGACGAAACAAAGCTTGCCGAAGAAGCCAACCGCGCCTGCAAGGCGTATCTGCAACGCACCCCGTAGCGGCCGGGTCTCCCGGCCAAATGCAATGCACCCCGTAGCGGCCGGGTCTCCCGGCCAAATGCACCGCACCCGTCGGGACGGGAAACCCGTCCCCTACGGTGCCGACAGAGCGTCGAGGGTGCCGCCCCCGACGCGGCAACGCCATAAACTTGTCATTCTGAGGAGCTTGCGACGAAGAATCTGATGCGATGGAGTATAGATTCTTCGCTGCGCTCAGAATGACATATCGAAGCTGATTACGCTTCACTGATCACTAACCACTGACCACTGAAAACACCCGGAGGCGCGGCAGAATCTGCCGCCCCTCCGGGTGTTTTTTCGCTCACTCACGACCCGCCGAACAGGCGGCTGAGGGAGGAGGTAATGTTGTTGAGCCGCTCGGCGACCGTGCTCAGCGACTGGACCATGGCGTTGAGCTGGGTGATGTCGATCTTGCTCAGATTGTCGGCTGCGCTGGTCAGGGACTTGATGGCGGTGTTGATCTCGTCGATCTCCACGCCGGAGAGGGTGTCGGCGGCGTCCTTGAGGGATTTGGCGGTCTTGTTGAGGCCGTCCACATCCACCGCGGAGAGCTGGTTGGCCGCGTCGGTCAGCGCCAGGACCGCGGTGTTGACCTCGTCCATCTCGATCTGCTGGATGTCCGCCTCGATCAGCTGGAGACTGCTTTGCAGGGATTGGATGCCCAGCGCCGCATAGACCGCCAGGGCGATCAGGAGCAGCAGCGTGCAGCCGGAAAAAATCGCCTGCAGCATGGGCCAGATGCTCTGTTTCTCTTTCGTCTCGGTCATGGGGTGCCTCCTGTCAGATATTTTTGGTTCCGTTTCTTGATCCATAGCGCCTGCTGGGAAAAATGAAGCTGCTCCCTTTGGTCGCGAATGAAGCTGCTTCGCGAATGAAGAGATGAAGCCGCTGCGCTAATTTCGGTGTCGCTCCGCGACGGATTTCAAATTCATTTTTCAATTCCGAAAAATTGAAAAATACCATAATTAGGACGAAGTCCGGCTTCATTCGGGCGAAGCCCAGCTTCATTCCTTCATTTCTTCATTTTTTGCCCTCAAGCGGCGCAAGGCTGCGCCGCAGGATACCGTGCAGTTCGGCGATGGCGACGCCGTAGTTGACCATGGGGACGCCGGCGGCGCGGCAGACCGCCATCCGGTGCTGCATGGCCGCCTCGTTGAGCATGCATCCGCCGCAGTGGATCACCAGGGCGTACTCGCTCAGGTCCTCGGGGAACTCGCCGCCGGAGGTGAAGGAAAACTCGAGCTGCTTGCCGCTGTAGGCGCGCACCCAGCCGGGGAGCTTCACGGTGCCGATGTCGTTGCACTGCCGGTGGTGGGTGCAGCCCTCGGAGATGAGGATGCGGTCGCCGTCGCGCAGCTCAGAGAGCTTCCGCGCGCCCTCCGTCAGCGTGTCCAGGCTGCCCTTGTAGCGGGCAAAGAGGATGGAAAACGAGGTCAGCGCCAGCTCCGGCGGCACGATGGCGGCCACCTTTTCAAAGGCCTGCGAGTCCGTCACGATCAGGCGCGGCGGCGTTTTGAGACCGGAGATCACGCCGGCCAGTTCCTCCACCTGGACGCACAGGGCGCTGCAGTGCAGGTCCAGCAGCTCGCGCAGGGTCTGCTGCTGGGGCAGGATGATGCGGCCCTTGGGCGCCGATTCGTCGATGGGGATCACGAGGATCACGGTGTCGCCGGGCTGCACGAGGTCCGCCAGGATGAACTTCGGCTGCCTGGCGGTCCGGCCGAGGTCTGCCAGGCGCTCCTTGAGCGCGTGCACGCCCTCGCCGGTCACGGCGCTGACCGGGAGCGCCTGGGCAGGAAGCGCGTCGCGGTTTTCCAGCAGGTCGCACTTGTTGGCGGCCAAAATCAGCGGAAGCTTGCGGGCCTTGATCTTTTCCAGCAGCGCCCGGTCGTCGCCCGTCAGGCCGCGTGCGGCGTCAAAGACCAGCACGGCAACGTCGGTTTTGGTCAGAACCTCGTTCGTGCGTTCCACGCGCAGCTCGCCCAGCTCGCCCGTGTCGTCGCAGCCCGGCGTGTCGATGATGACGACCGGGCCCAGGGGCAGCAGCTCCATGGCCTTCTGCACCGGGTCGGTCGTGGTGCCCTTGACAGGCGAGACCACGGACAGGCGCTGGCCGGTCACGGCGTTCACCAGGCTGGATTTTCCGGCGTTTCGCAGGCCGAAAAAGCTGATGTGCAGCCGCTCGGCGGATACGGTTTCGTTCAAAGACATAGGGGGGTACCTCCTTCTGTCATGGCCGATGTGGGCATCGGCCATCCGACGGTTCTCGTCAGAAGCGGAAATCTCTTGCGTCGGAGCGCTTGATGGCCTCGATGTGCTCCGTGGCGATCTCGCGGACGCGGTCGCGCGGGATCTTCTTGAGCTCCTCGTCCACCATCTTGAAGCCGATCTCCCGGGTCTCGGGGCTGGCGTAGTCCACGAGGTACTCCGTCAGCGTCATCAGGGCGTTCGGGTGGCAGCAGTTGAGGATCTGGCCGGACTTGCACAGGCTCATGAAGCGGTCGCCGGTGCGGCCCTCGCGGTAGCAGGCCGTGCAGAAGGACGGAATGTGGCCGTTCTCCATCAGCCAGCGGACGACCTCGTCGAGCGAGCGCTGGTCGGAGACGTCGAACTGCTCGGTGTCGTGCGGGCGCTCGTCCGGGGTATAGCCGGCGTAGCCGCCCACGGAGGTGCGCGAGCCGCCGCTGACCTGGCTCACGCCCAGGCGCAGCAGCTTCGACCGGGTCGCCTCGGTCTCGCGGGTGGAGATGATGATGCCGGTGTAGGGCACGGCCAGGCGGATGCAGGCCGTGATCTTGGCAAACATCTCGTCGGAGATGGAATTGTCGAACGCGTCGGGGTCGATGTCGTCGGCGGGCTTGACTCTGGGCACGGAGATCGTGTGCGGGCCCACGCCGTGGACCGCCTCGAGGTGCTCTGCGTGCATGAGAAGGCCGGCAAACTCGTAGCGGTAGAGCTCGAGGCCGAACAGCACGCCCAGGCCCACGTCGTCGATGCCGCCCTCCATGGCCCGGTCGTGGGCCGTGGTGTGGTAGTCGTAGTCGTGCTTGGGGCCGGTGGGATGCAGCCGCAGATAGCTCTCCTTGTGGTAGGTCTCCTGGAAGAGGATGTAGGTGCCGATGCCGGCCTCCTTCAGCTTGCGGTAGTTTTCCACGGTGGTGGCGGCGATGTTCACGTTGACTCTGCGGATATCGCCGTTCTTGTGGTGGACCGAGTAGATGGTCTTGATGCACTCGAGGATGTATTCGATGGGGTTGTTCTTGGGGTCCTCGCCGGCCTCGATGGCCAGGCGCTTGTGGCCCAGATCCTGCAGGGCGATGACCTCCTGCCGGACCTCCTCCTGGGTGAGCTTTTTGCGGGCAATGTGCTTGTTTTTCAGGTGGTAGGGGCAGTAGAGGCAGCCGTTGACGCAGTAGTTGGACAGGTACAGCGGTGCAAAAAGCACGATGCGGTTGCCGTAGAAGGCCAGCTTGATCTCCTCGGCGATCTGATAGATGCGCTCGAGCACCTGCGGGTCCTCGCAGGCCAGCAGGACCGAGGCCTCCCGGTGGGTCAGGCCGCGGCAGTGGCAGCCGTTGCCCTCCCGGACGGGGCGGGCCTTTTCCAGGATCTCGTTGATGAGCGCCATGTCGTTCTTGTGCTCGTCGGCATAGCGCAGGGTTTCCCGGATCTCTTCATCGTTGATGAATTCATCCGGCAGCATGGATTTGGGGTTATAGACAGGCATGTTGTGTTTCCTTCTTTCGGTGTGTGTGAGTATTCAGTATTCAGTGTTCAGTGTTCAGTGTTCAGTGTTCTGTACACCTATTCACTATTCACTATTCACTATTCACTATTCCTTATTCCCTCGATACCTCCCGCCGGGTCGCCGCGGGAGGTGACGACCTCGTAGCCGATGGAGGCCATGCGCAGGCTCAGGCAGCTGCGGCACTGGGCGGATTCGTCGCCGGTGCAGATCTTGTTGTCGTAGAGCATGTATTTTTTGCGCACCGAGACCGGCGAGAGGTTCGGCATGACCACGTTGGCCCCGGCGAGGATGCCCTTTTCCCGGCCCTGCGGGTCGAGCGTGCCGAGCGCCGTGGTGGACGGCAGCAGCAGATTCGGCTGAATCAGCCGCAGGATCGAGAGCAGATAGCAGGTCAGCTCCACGCTGCCGGCCGGCTCGTCCCGAAACGGCGTGTCCTTGTGCGGGATGAACGGGCCGATGCCGCACATGTGCGGGCGGAACTGTTCGATGAATTTGAGGTCCTTTGCCAGCTGCGCGCTCGTCTGGTACGGCGAGCCCACCATGAAGCCGCAGCCCACCTGGTAGCCGATCTCTTTGAGCGCGCGCAGGCAGTCCATGCGGTGCTGCCAGGACAGCTCCCTCGGGTGGAGCTTCCAGTAGTGTTCCGCGTCCGCGGTCTCGTGCCGCAGCAGGTAGCGGTCAGCCCCGGCCTCAAACAGCCGCTGATAGCTCTCGCGGCTGCGCTCGCCGAGCGAGAGCGTCACGGCGCAGTCGGGAAACTCCGCCTTGATGCTCTGCAGCAGCGGCACGAGCCGCTCGTCTGTGAACCAGGGGTCCTCGCCGCCCTGCAGGACAAAGGTGCGAAAGCCCAGGTCCCAGCCCTCCCGGCAGCAGGCGAGAATGTCCTCCGGCGTGAGGCGGTAGCGCTCGGCCTTGTCGTTGCTGCGGCGGATGCCGCAGTAGCGGCAGTCGTTTTTGCACCAGGAGCTGAGCTCGATCAGCCCGCGGACGAACACGGCGTTGCCGTAGATTTCCTTCCGCACGCGCACAGCCCGCTCGCGCAAGGCGTCAGCCAGCTCGGGCGTGCGCCCGTCGATCAGGCGGGCGTATTCGGCCTCGCTCAGGCTGTGCTCGCACTCCAGGCGCTCAATCAGCCCGAGCAGCTCAGGCGTTGCCGACATTGGAGTAGGCGGTCTTGGCGCTCACGCCGGGCAGGGCGCCGATCTTGCCGGCCAGGGCCGCGATCGTGTCCTGCGGGCCGTCCACGGCGATGCTGATGATGTTGATGCCGCGGGCGCGGTAGGGAATGCCCATACGGCCAATGATGATCTGGCCGTAGTCGTGCAGCAGGCTGTTGAGCTTCTCCACGGTGTCGTTGTTTTCCACAATGATGCTGATGACGGCGACTCTGGTTTCCATGAGAATACCTCCAAAATGAAATAAAAATTGTGTATAAGATTGGAATGCCGAAGTGAATGAAGCGCTCCCGATGGTCGCGAATGAAGGAATGAAGCTGCGGCTTACGCCGCGAATGAAGCCGCTTCGCTCATTGCGGTGTCGCTGCGCGACGGATTGAATTTGCGGCTTGCGCCGCGGATTCTGCAAAGCAGCGTCTCGTAGTGGCCGATGCCCACATCGGCCATAAGCCCCTATTGCGTATCGCACCTTTATGGCCGATGTGGGCATCGGCCACTACGGGTGCAGCGCTTTGAAATATCATTCCGTTTTTCAATTCGTAAATTGAAAAACTCCGCAATTAGGGCAAGGCCCGGCTTCATTCGGCCGCAGGCCGGCTTCATTTTTTCATTTTTTCATTTGAGTGCATACGAAAAAGGGCCGCGTGTGCAGACGCGGCCCTTGGTTTGCTCGTGTGTGCACCTTATCCCCGGGCGAAGCGCCCTCATGTCAGGAAGCGAACCCATTTTACCCGAAAGGGCCGTGCTTGTCAATGATTTTCTGCAAAAACCGGCCGAAAATATGCGGATTACCGGTATTTCCCAGCGGAATTCACGAAAAATTTCCTTGCAATGTCTGTTTGCAGCTGATATACTATTATAATAAATAGAATGGAGTGATATGGCCCGACATACGGACGGGGCTGCGCGCATATTCTGATCTGAAGGAGGTGTGCGCATGATCTCGCGTTACAGCGACTTTCGCATGAAGGAGGTCGTCAATGTCTGCGACGGATGCAGGCTGGGCTATGTCACGGATCTGGAGCTGGAGCTGCCGGAGGGCCGTGTCTGCGCCATCATTCTGCCCGGGCCCTGCAAGTGGTTCGGGCTGCTGGGGCACGACGGCGAGCTGGTCATCCCCTGGCACTGCATCCGGCAGGTGGGCTCGGACGTGATCCTGGTGGAGATCGACCGGGAAAAGTACCGCGCCCCCAAACCGAAAAAGCTGCCCAACTGCTGAACCTGAACCAAAGGAGCAACACGAATGAAACGAGTCATTGTATATCTGCTGGTCCTCTGCACGCTGCTGGGGGCCCTCCCCTACGCCGCGGCGGACGAAGCCGCGCCGGTGGAGGACGAAGCTGCCGCAGAGGCGCCGGAGGCCGCCCTCCCGGAGCCGACCCTGGAGCTCGGCGACCCGGATGAAGAAGATCTCGAGCTGACCGAGGCGGAGCAGGCGCTGCTCGCCGAGCTGCCGCAGCCCATCGTGATCACCCCGGACGAGGACAGCTGCTTCCGCATTGCCGAGCAGCCTGCCACCCGCGCCGCGGCGCAGCTGCACAATCTGGCGCACTTCACCGACGTGCCCTCCGGCCGCTGGTACTACAGCTACGTGCGCCAGGCCTACGAGCAGGGCCTCATGGACGGCATGACCGACAGCACCTTTGTCCCCACGGGCACCATGACCCGCGGCATGTTCGTCACCGTGATCGGCCGCATCGCAAAGGTGAGCACCGGCGAGTACAAGAGCGGCTCTGTCTTCACCGACGTGCCGGGCAGCGCCTACTACGCCCCCTATGTCAGCTGGGCCAGCCAGACCGGCGTGGTGCTCGGCATGGACGCGACCCACTTCATGCCCAAGCGGAACGTCACCCGCGAGCAGGCCGCTGTCATGCTCGACCGCTACCTGCAGCAGGTGCTGCCCGAAGACGAGACGGCGCTGCTGGCCGACGCGGCGATGCTGCCGGCCGACTACGGCGACGTGGACAAGATCTCCGCCTGGGCGCTCGACGCCGTGGCCCGGATGCAAAAGATCGGCCTCATGCAGGGCGACAATCTGGGCAACTTCAACCCCAAGAAGCACATCACCCGGGCCGAGGCCGCCACGGTCTTCGTCCGGCTCAACGCCCTGGTCTACGGCAAGGTGACAAACATGAACAACTGGTTTGATCGGGACCTCGTGCCCACCGTGTCCAACCCCATCGTCACCAAGGCCAACCTCGAGCAGACCATCACGAGCTGCAAATTTGCCGCCGACGCCCCCGCCTGCCAGGCGCTGATCTCGATCAACACGGTCTACGCCAAGAAGATCACCACGGCCCAGCGCAAGCAGCCGCTGCTCTTCCTCTTTGAGGGCTGCGGGGCCAGCCTTGCCACCAATCTGCGCTTCGGGGCGATGGCCGTGCTGGTCAAAAACGGGACCATCGTGTTCCTCGATCAGTACTGCTCCTCGATCCCCGACTATCCCTTCGACCCCATCATGAACGACGACGGCCAGCCCATGCCGACGATCCAGGGCGGCATCTACCGCGTCACAGCCGTCAACCACAAGGGCTACGCCGCTTGGCACGTGAACGACTGCACGGTGGTGCGCTTCCGCAACAAGGCCAGCTATTTCGAGTCGGTCAGCTATTACATCCGCGTCCACCGCCGCAGCAAGAACGTGCTGGCGCCCTACGGCGGCAACTGGGTCAACTCCTGCGGCTGCATCCTGATCGGAACGGCCGGCACGGATTCCGACGACACCTATGCAAAATTCATCCAGGCGATCGGCCTGGTCGCGCCGGGCACGGCCGGCAACGTGCCCTATCAGTACAGCGTTTCGGGCACCTTCGTGGTCGACCGCAGCTTCGGCAAGAGCTACATGCAGGCCCTGGGCTACCCGGAGGGGGCCCTGAAGCTGCTGGGCTGCCCCTGAGGGGAATGAAAGAATGATAGAATGAAAAAATGAAACCGCTTCGCGAATTTCGGTATCGCTTCGCGACGATTTGATTTTTCACTCCAACCTCATCCCGTAGCGCGGGCAACCTGCCCGCCTCATGCCGCAATGCGGGCAAATTGCCCGCGCTACAGGTTATCCCGGCGGGGCTCCGTCCGCGCTGCAGATCATACCGTAGGGACGAGCATTGCTCGTCCGCGCATCCGCAGGATGCATTTCCGCAGGAAAATCGGTGCAGGCCAATCGTTTGCTGAACGCAAACGATGTGTGCTTCGCACACCGGACGAGCAATGCTCGTCCCTACGGTCCACATCGGGCTGCGCGGCAAATTTCAAATGACATTCAGCGGAACAGCTGTTTTGTCAAATGGAAACCAGAATGGTTTTTTCTGCACAAAAATTTACGAAGGAACGATTGAGATGGAACATATCCTTTCCGGGCGGGCGGCTGCGGCCGATCTGCAGGCAAAGTTAAAAGAGCGCGTCCTGGCGCTGCAGGCGGGCGGCATCGTCCCGACGCTTGCTACGGTGCGCGTGGGCGAGGACGGGGCCGACGCCAGCTATGAACGGGCCATTGTCCGCGTCTGCCAGAATGTGGGTATCCGGCTGCAAAAGCACGTCCTGCCCCTGGGCTGCGGCCAGGCCGCGCTGGAGGATCAGCTGCGCCGGCTCGACCGGGACCCCGAGACCTCCGGCATCCTGCTCTTCCGGCCGCTGCCGAAGGCGCTCGACGAGGCCGCCGCTGCCGCCTGCATCCGGCCCGGCAAGGACGTGGACTGCATGACCGAGGCCGCGCTTGCTGGCGTCTATCTCGGAACATCCGGCAGCTGGGCCCCCTGCACCGCCGAGGGCTGCATGCGCCTTCTGGCGCACTACGGCATCGACCCGGCCGGCATGCACGCGGTCGTGCTGGGCAGAAGCGCCGTCGTGGGCCGGCCCCTGGCCACGCTGCTGCTGCGCGCCAACGCCACGGTCACGGTCTGCCACAGCAAAACAAGAGACCTTGCCGCCGTCTGCCGCAGCGCGGATCTGCTGGTCGCCGCCCTGGGAAAAGAACATTTTGTCGGCCCGGAATACATCAAGCCCGGCGCCGTCGTGCTGGACGTGGGCGTGCACTGGAACGCCGCAGCCGGAAAAATGACCGGCGACGTGGACTTTGACGCAGTCGCTCCGCTCGCCGGGGCCATCTCCCCGGTGCCCGGCGGCGTGGGCGCCATGACCTCCACGATGCTGGCCGCCCACGTGGTGGCCGCCGCCGAAGCGCAGAAAGAATGAACGCAATGACAAAGCAAAAACGACAGTATTTCATCCTGATTCTCTTCGCCCTGCTGATCGTCGGGCTCGACCAGCTGACCAAGGCGCTGGTGGTCCGCGCGATCCCCTACGGCGGGCAGGTCCCGGTCCTCCCGGGCCTGGTGCACCTGACCTATGTGCGCAACGCCGGCGCGGCGTTTTCCATGCTCTCCGGGGCCCGCTGGCTGTTTTTGGCGCTGGTGGCGGTGTTTCTGATCGCCCTGGTCGTCATGGTCCGGAAGGGCCTGCTCTCGGCCCAGGCGGAGCTCTGGTGCATGGCGGCGATCGCCGGCGGCGCGGTGGGAAACGCGATCGACCGCGCGCTCTCCGGCACCGTGGTGGACATGATCGAGGTGGAGTTTGTCCGCTTCGCGGTCTTCAACGTGGCCGACTGCTTCATCACCTGCGGCGCCATCGCCTTTGTGATCTACATCATCTTCTTCTCTCCGAAAAAGGAATCCGGCGATGCAAAGGATTTGTGAGCCGTAGTGGCCGATGCCCACATCGGCCATCCGACGGCGCAATGGAACGAACCTTTATTGCCGATGCCCACATCGGCCATCCGACGGCGCAGTGGAACGAACCTTTATGGCCGATGTGGGCATCGGCCACTACGGAAGGAGGTTGTCCAACATAACGCTCATCTGTGAAGAACCCGGCGTCCGGCTGGACGTGTATCTGGCGGGCCTGCCCGAGATCGCCTCGCGCAGCGCCGCGCAGAAGCTGCTCGAGCAGGGCCTTGTCACCCAAAACGGCAAGCCGCTGCGCAAGCAGGACAAAACCGCCGCCGGCGCGGTCTATGAGATCGACCTGCCCGAGCCGAAGCCGGTCACGTTAGAGGCCGAGCCCATCGCGCTGGACGTTCGCTTCGAGGACGCGGACCTGCTCGTCATCAACAAGCCCAAGGGCCTGGTGGTCCACCCCGCCCCCGGCCACTGGGACGGCACGCTGGTCAACGCCCTGCTCTACCACTGCCGCGACAGCCTCTCTGGCATCAACGGCGAGCTGCGGCCCGGCATCGTCCACCGCATCGACAAGGACACCTCGGGCCTGCTGATCGTGGCGAAAAACGACTTTGCCCACCAGCGCCTGGCCGCCCAGCTGCAGGATCACACCCTGTGCCGGACCTACGACGCCATCGTCTGCGGCGGCTTTCGGGAGGACGAGGGCACCATTGACGCGCCGATCGGCCGGCACCCCACCGACCGCAAAAAAATGACCGTCACCGACAAAAACAGCCGGTCCGCCGTGACCCACTTCCGGGTGCTCGAGCGCTTCTCGGGCTACACGCACATCCAGTGCCGCCTCGAGACCGGACGGACCCACCAGATCCGCGTCCACATGGCCTACCGCGGCCACCCGATCCTGGGCGACACTGTCTACGGCCACAAAAATCCCGAGCTGGGCCAGGATACCCAGTGCCTGCACGCAAGCGAGCTCCGCTTCCTCCACCCGCGCAGCGGCGAGGAGATCACCGTCCGCTGTCCGCTGCCGGACTATTTTGCGGCGGTTTTGGAAAAACTGAGAAAACGATAGCGAGGAACCACGATGTTACTGAATTTTCAACCCGTCGACCTGTCCCGCAAGGCGGAGCTCGACGCGATTTTACAGAATCTGCCCGACATGGGCTGCGAATACAGCGCGGCCAACCTGATGCTCTGGGGCGACGCCTGCGCCGCCGTGGAAAACGGCGTCGTCTACGTGCTCACCCGCCACGCCGGCGGCTACGGCTACTTCCTGCCGGCCGGCGGCGATCTGTGCGAGGCGGTCTGCCGGCTGGCAGCCGACGCCGCCGAGCGCCGCATCCCCCTGTCCATGTACGGCGTCACCGACCGCAGCCGCGAGATTCTGGAGACCAATTTCCCCGGCACCTTCAGCTTCTACGAGGTGCGCAGCGGCTTTGACTACATCTACGATATCCACCGGCTCGCCGAGCTCAAGGGCAAGAAGCTGCAGGCCAAGCGCAACCACATCCACCGCTTCGAGGACGCCTGCCCCGACTGGGAGCTGATCACCCTGGGCGAGGACAATCTCTCCGTTGCCCGGCAGATGGTGCAGGACTGGTACCGCGAGCACGGCCGCCTGCACCCGGAGGCCGAGTTTGCCGGCGAGCAGAAGGCCATCGATCTGGCCTTTGAGAACTTCACAGCGCTGGGCTTTGAGGGTCTGCTGCTGGTCAGCGGCGGCCGGACCGTGGCCTTCACGATGGGCAACCGCATCCGCCGCGACGTGTTCGACGTGAACTTTGAGAAGGCCGTGGCCGACATCCAGGGCGCCTACGCCATGATCAACCGCAGCTTTGCCCGCTATCTGAGTGAAAAATACCCCGAGCTCAACTTCCTCAACCGCGAGGACGACATGGGCATCGCCGGCCTGCGCAAGGCCAAGCTCTCCTACTACCCGGATCTGCTGCTGCGCAAATGGGTCACGATCTCCACGCCCGAGGCGGTGCTGCGATGAGCTTCGGCGCCGCAACTGCGGCCGATCTTCCTGCGCTGCGGAAGCTCTGGATGCAGTGCTTCGGCGACACGGAGGAATACGTCAACCGCTATTTTCTCCACAGCTTCGTCCCGGAGGACGTGTTTGTGCTGCGCGAGCCGGAGATCGCGGCGATGCTGATTTCCTTTCCGGTCACATGGATCGGCCCGGACGGCGACGAGCAGCCGGGCGCGTATCTCTACGCGGTGTGCACCGATCCCGCGCAGCGCGGAACGGGCTGCTGCAGGCGCCTGATGGCCAAAAGTGAGCAGGTGTTGAAGGAACGGGGCTGCGCCTTCACCTGCCTGCGGGCGGCCGACGCGGGCCTGGCCCGGATGTATGAACGCATGGGCTATGAAAGCAGCTTCACCAACCGGGAGCTGGTCGTTCCGGACGCGCCCGGCACAGGAGCACCGGCGCTTGCCCGGCAGCGCGTGAAGCCCGCGCAGTATTACGCTCTGCGCCAGATGGCGCTGCAGGGGGCGTTCATCGATTACGACCCCGCGGTCCTGGCCCACCAGGCCCGGCTGGGCCAGCTTCTGAGCTTCGACGGCGGCGAGGCCATCGGCGCGCTCGAGCGCTATGGCAGCGAGGGCATTTTGAAGGAATATCTGGGGCCTGAATCGCTGCTGCCTGCGATCAAGCAGGCGCTGGGCCTCAGGACGCTGATTGCCCGCACCCCGGGCGACAGGCCCTTTGCCATGGCCAAGCGCCTGACCCCCGGCCCCCTTCCCACCGGCTACCTCGCCTTCGCCTTCGATTGAAAGCAAAAAACAAGGACAACGTCTTGCGGCGTTGTCCTTGTTTTTTCAAATATCTTACACTTCGATCAGCTCGTATTCCCGGGTGCCGAAGCCGAGCTCGGCGGCGGCTTCGATGGTGTGCACGCCGTGGCGGCTCTCCACGCGCTCGAGGAAATGCGCCTGGCCGGGGTCGTCCTTGGCCGCGTAGATCTGGTCGATGCAGGCCTGGTCCACCGCGATGGGGTCCAGCGAGGCCAGGATGCCGATGTCCTTCATGCAGGGGTCCTCGGCCACCGCGCAGCAGTCGCAGTCCACCGAGAGGTTCTTCATCACGTTGATGAACGCGATGTGGCCGTTGAAGTGGCCCACGACCGAGCTGGCCGCGTCGGCCATGGCCTCGCAGAAGCGGTCCTGCTCGGCGTGCTTCTGCCAGCACTCGATGTTGTTCTCGCTCACGCCGCCGGAGTGGATCAGCGCCTTGCCGGCCGCCGACGCGCAGCCGATCGACAGCTGCTTGAGCGCGCCGCCGTAGCCGCCCTGGGGATGGCCCTTGAAGTGCGCCAGCACCAGCATGGAGTCATAATTCAGCATGTGCTTGCCCACATAATTCTCCTTGAGCACCTTGCCGTTGGCGATGGGCAGGCGGGCGTCGGGGCCCTCGGCGTCCATGAGGTCGATGCGGAAGTTCTTGCTCCAGCCGTGGGCCTCCATCAGCCTGAGGTGGCTGGGGGTGTGGTCGCGCACGCCCTCGAAGGCGTCGCCGTAGGCGGTGTTGCACTCCACGACCGTGCCGTCGAGGCTCTCGATCATCGGCTTCCAGAAGCTGGGCCCCAGGAAGTTTTGGTTGCCCTTCTCGCCGGAATGGAGCTTCACGGCCACCTTGCCGGGCAGATCGGCGTCCAGCAGGCGGTAGAGCTCGACCACCTTCTCCGGCGTGATCTCACGGGAAAAAAACACTCTGGCTTTCATATCCATACGCTCCTTTTTTCATTTTTTCTCAGTATAGCACAGTTTATACTAGAACAATAGCTGAACATGCCAAGCCCACTTGGCTTGGCATCTGCGGCGTTCGCCGCAGGCAATAAAACGATTCAATCGTTTTATTGCAGTTCAGTATTATTTCTCTGTGCAAGTGCTTCAAATAGGATATATTTCACTCTTTTGCAGGATCAGACCTGCCTTTTACGGCACTCTGCCGAAGCACGGGCTTTTTTTGAGCACTTTTTTGGTGAATTTTTATGTTGCGCTTTTTGAATAAATATGTTATATTCCATGGAAATTCCACTTTTTGAGGTGATATTTATGAAGTCAACCGTTCTGATGATCGCTGCCATCGGCATCTATCTGGTGGGCATGGTGCTCATCGGTCTGCTCTTCTCCAGGCGCAACCGGAACACCGACGACTTTTTCCTGGGCGGCCGGAAGCTGGGCCCCTTTGTCACCGCCATGAGCGCCGAGGCCAGCGACATGAGCTCGTATCTGCTCATGGGCATCCCGGGCCTGGCCATGCTCACTGGCCTGGCCCAGCCGGGCTGGACCGCCATCGGCCTGGCCCTGGGCACCTATCTCAACTGGCTGATCGTGGCAAAGCGGCTGCGCGTATACTCCAGCCGCCTCAAGGCCATCACGATCCCGGAGTTCTTCTCCAGGCGCTTCGGCGACGAGACGCACCTTCTGAGCCTCATTGCGGCGCTGCTCATCATCATCTTCTTCGTGCCCTACACGGCCTCTGGCTTTGCCGCCTGCGGCAAGCTGTTCTCCTCGTTTCTGGGCATCGACTACATGAGCGCGATGCTGATCTGCGCGGCGGTCATCTGCCTGTACTGCGTGATGGGCGGCTTCCTCGCGGCCAGCACCACGGACTTCATCCAGTCCATCATCATGACCGTTGCGCTGGTGATCGTAGTGGCCTTCGGCGAGGCCACGGCCTCGGCGGGCAACAGCAAGTTCGGCTTCGACGGCATCCTCGAGAGCGCCAGGCAGCTGCCGGGCTTCCTTTCCCTGACCGCTTGGTACGACGCCGGCAGCGGCAGCGCGGTGCCGTTCGGCTTCCTGGACATCGTCTCGACGATGGCCTGGGGCCTGGGCTACTTCGGCATGCCGCACATCCTGCTGCGCTTCATGGCCATCGAGGACCACAAGAAGCTCAAGACCTCCCGGCGCGTGGCCTCGGTGTGGGTGGTGATCTCCATGGGCGTGGCGGTGCTGATCGGCGTGACCGGCGTTGCCATGGTGCAGGCCGGCGTGATCCCCGAGCCGTCCGACCCCAGCAAGGAGACCGTCATCATCGAGATCGCCCGGGCCATCGGCCGCTACGGCTACATCTTCGCCCTCTGCGCCGGTGTGATCCTGGCGGGCATCTTAGCCGCCACGATGTCCACAGCCGACTCCCAGCTGCTGACCGCGGCCAGCGGCGTGACGAACGACATCTGCCAGAACTTTTTCGGCATCCGGCTCAAGCCGCGCACCTCGATGTGGCTGGCCCGGCTGTCGGTGATGGCGATCGCGGTGATCGCGGTGTTCTTCGCCCGGAACCCGGATTCGTCCATCTTCAAGGTGGTCTCGTTTGCCTGGGCGGGCTTCGGCGCGGCCTTCGGGCCGGTGATGCTCGCGGCACTGTTCTGGAAGCGGGCCAACCGCTGGGGCGCGCTGGCGGGGATGCTGACCGGCGGCGTCATGGTCTTCGTCTGGAAGTTCCTGATCTCCGGCCTGGGCGGCGTGTTTGCCATCTATGAGCTGCTGCCGGCCTTCCTCTGCGGCCTCATCGCGCTGGTGGTCGTGAGCCTGCTCACCCCGCCCCCCGAGCAGCGGCTCGTGCGGGAATTTGACAAAGCTGTGCGCGAGAGCAAAGCGTGATGATACCAAAGGACGCCCTGAGATGTTTCGGGGCGTCCTTTGTTCGTTTGATTCAGAACCATTCCTCATCGTTGAAGAGGGACTCGAATTTCTTGCGTTTTTTCTCGCTGCTCTGGCTGCGGTAGTTGTCTATGACCACGTGATAGCGCTCGTAGGCCGCGCGCACGGCGTCCTCCCAGGAGAGATACAGATCCCGCTGGGCGGCCTCGCCGACAGCCTTGAGCTGCCTGGGGTCCATCAGCAGCCGCTGCAGCACCACGGCCAGCGACGCGGCGTTTTCCTGGATGAGGTAGCCGTTGACGCCTTCCGTCACGTTCTCCGCCGCGCAGCTGCCGCGCACCAGCACGCTCGGCAGCGCGCAGGCCGCAGCCTCGCTCACCACCAGGCCGTTGGTGTCGAAGGTGGAGGGGAAAACGAACAGATCGCCCCGGCTGTACCAGGCGCGCAGCCGCTCCCGGTCGGCCTCGGGCGGCGCGAAGAACACGCAGTCATCCAGGCCCAGCGAGCTGCTGTAGGCCATGATCTCCTCCCGCTCGGCGCCGCCGCCGACAAAGACCATGCGGAACGGCAGCTGCACCGACTTGAGCGCCGCCAGCGCGTCAAGCGTGATGCGCGCGCCTTTGTACCACATCATCCTGCCGACATAGAGCAGCATCGGCACGTCAGCCGGCAGGTCATAGTCCTTCGTGACCTCGTGGATCTGCTCGTCGCTGGCCCGGCCGCGGCTGAGGTCCACGCCGTTGTTCATCACGCGGTACTCGCCCTCATAGCCCAGCATGCGCAGGTTTTCGCCCGCGCCGCGGCTGACGGTCCAGACCTCGTCGCAGGACTCGATCAACTTGACCAGCGCCAGCGTCGCAGATTCCTGCAGCAGCTTGCCGCTGATGTTCTTGGCGATCTCGATGTCGAATTTTGTGTGATAGGTCAGCACCAGCGGCACGTCGATCCGCCGCCGCAGCGACAGGCCCATCATCGTGGCCGTGACCGGGCAGTGGGAATGGATGAGGTCATACTCTCCCTCCTCGAGCCTGCGCAGGATCGGGGGGTCAAAGGGGAAGCCCGCGCGGTAGCCGTCCAGGCTCGGGATGGAGACGCTGGGATAGCGCACCACCGGGAACGGGAAGGCCGCGTCGTCGGCGCCGGGGGCCTCGGGCGTCACGACCGTAGCGTGGCCGAGCTCCCGGTTGAGGATCGTGCCGTAATTCTTCACGGCGTTTGCCACGCCGTCAATGATCGGCGGAAATGAGTCGTTGATGAGGCAGATATTGAGCTTGTCCATGAAAATCCCTCCACAGGGTTCGGGTCATACCGGATAGTTTATATACTTTACCACAAAGCGCCGGAATTGTCAATCGAATGCTGTCGCCGCCGGGCCTGGAGCCTTTGTGCAGATTGAAAGCTGTTGAGAAGAGGGATTGGAAGAGGGATCAGGGATCAGGGGCTAGGGATCAGGGAATGGATTTTCAAATTGCCATTTGAAAATGATTTGAAAATTTTTGAATCAGCCCGGTTATGCTTTATATTTCTTTTCCATATCGCCAGCTGAAGAGGGATCAGGGATCAGGGGCTAGGGATCAGGGAATGTATTTTCAAATTGCCATTTGAAAATGATTTGAATTTTTTGAATCAGCCCGGTTATGCTTTATATTTCTTTTCCATATCGCCAGCTCTGGAAACCTCCGCCCCTGATCCCTGACTCCTAATTCCTGATCTCTGATCCCTAATCCCTGATCCCTAATCCCTAATCCCTAATCCCTGATCCCTAATCCCTGATCCCTGATCCCTGATCCCTGATCCCTAGCCCCTGGCCCCTGACCCCTGCAATTCCAATCTACGGTGTGGCACGCTCGAAGCCGAATTCCGGGAACCGCACGCCGCGCCGCCGGCGCGCCGAAAACATCTTGCAATTTCATTGGGCCTGTGGTAGAATAGCGCATATTCTCTTAGCTTTTTAACTCGTCTGTATTTCTCGGAGGCTCTCGCATGCAGCAGGACAAACTCCAACCGGAGGCTTCCTCCAACAAAAAGCAGCGGCGCTTCGGGCTGCTGATCACACTGGCGATCAATCTGCTGATCGTCGGCTACATTGCTTTGACAGAATTTCATACCAGCGACGCGGCTGCCCACCGGGTCTCGGTGGCGGACATTCATCTGTTCTACCTGGTGTTCGGCATCGCCTGCTTTGTGCTCGCGGCCTGGATGGACTACACCAAGTACCGCCGGATGCTGATGGCGGCCGAGGGCCGGGACGACCGCAAGGGCGCCCTGGAGGTCGCGCTGCTCGGCAAATACTACGACAACGTGACGCCGTTCGGCGCGGGCGGCCAGCCCTTCCAGATCCACTACCTCAAACGGCGCGGCTTCAACGCCGGCACCAGCGGCGCCTGCCCGGTGGCAGGCTTTCTCACGCAGCAGATCGCCTTTGTGCTCATCGGCCTCGTGGTGTTCATCTTCAACCAGGACATCCTCGATACCATCGTGCTGCTGCGGGTCACGGCCTTCATTGGCCTGTTCATGTACGCGCTGTTGCCCATGGCGATTTTGCTGTTCGTGGCCTTCCCCAAGCCGTTCAAGGCCGTGATCGGCTGGATCGTGCGGCTGCTGGGCAAGCTGCGCATCGGCGCCTGGCGTCCGATCCGGGACCCTGCCGCCGCACAGGCCAGGGTCTTCAGCGCGCTCGACCAGTACATCCACTGCATCCGCATCTTCCGGCAGCGGCCCGGCTTCTTTGCCAAGCTGATCGCCCTGTCGGTGATCTACCAGCTCGCGATCTTGTCCATCCCGTTCTTCATGCTGCGGGCCTTCGGCGGCAGCGGCAGCTGGTGGAACACCTTCTCTCTGGTGGTCTACATCTACGCGGCCATCACGATCGTCCCCACGCCGGGCAACGCCGGCGCGGCGGAGGCTTCCTTCTACGCGGTCTTCTCCTCGCTCGAGGGCGGCATGCTCTTCTGGGCAATGATCGTCTGGCGGCTGCTGGTCTACTATTCCTGGCTGGCCTGCGGCATCGTGATCCTGACCCGCAGCGCCGTGCGCCGCGCGGAGCGGCCGCTGCGCAGCCCGCCCAAGCTGGGGCCCATGCGCGTGGCGCTGCTGACCGAAATGTTCTTCCCCGTGGCGGACGACGACGTGGTGCGCATCGTGGACGCCTACGCCTCCAACCTCACGCAGCTGGGGCACTACGCCTGCGTGGTGTGCCCGGAGAACAAAAGCGCGCCCTTCAACGACGAGCGGCTGGATTACGACGTGTTTCGCGTGCCGGCCTTCCGCTTCTCCAGATTCGGCTTTGACGCGGCCTGGGGCCTGCGCACGCGGGAGCTGCGGCGCAGCTTTTCGCGCGTGCCGCCGGATGTGATCCACGTGCACTCGCCCTTCCTGATGGGCCGGCTGGCCCTGCGGCTGGGCAGAGCCTGCCGCGTCCCGGTCGTCGCCACCTTCCACAGCAAGTACCGCGAGGACGTCATGAACCTCACTCACAGCAGGCTCCTGTCCAACATCGTGGTCAACTACATCGTGGACTTCTACTCCAAGGCCGACTACGTCTGGGCCTGCAGCGTCAAGGCCGCCGAGGCCCTGCGCAGCTACGGCTATAACGGCGAGATCTGCGTGATGGAAAACGGCGCCGAGCCCGACGAGGCGCAGAAGCTCCACAAGGCCCGCCGCCGCGCGGTGGAGGCCTTCGAGCTGCCCGAGGACCGGCACACGCTGCTCTTTGTGGGGCACCTCATCTGGCAGCGGAACCTCAAGCTGGTGCTCGACACGCTCAAAACCCTCGTGCAGGAGGACCCGCGCTATCTGCTGCTGATCGTGGGCGACAGCGGCAACGCCGAGATCGAGGCCTACGCCAACCGTCTCGAGCTGCCGGACAACGTGCGCTTTCTCGGCCGGATCGAGGACCGGCAGCTGCTGTTCGGGCTCTACGCCTATGCGAACCTGCTGTTTTTCCCCTCGACCTACGACAATGCGCCGCTGGTGCTGCGCGAGGCGGCGCTGACCGCGCTGCCGGCGCTGCTCGTCGAGGGCTCGAATGCCGCCGAGGTCGTGCAGGACGGCTATAACGGCTACACCGCCCCGGCCGAGGCGGCCGCCATGGCGGACAAGATCCGGGCGATCTTCTCCGACGGCAGCCTGAACCCCGTGGGCGAGGCCGCCCAGCGGACCATCCCGATCGCCTGGTCCAACATCGTGGCCCGCGCGATCCACGCCTACCGCAGCGGCTCCACCGACGGCCCGAGCCGCCGCTTCGGCATCCCGACAATCGCAAAATGCACGAACCTGTCATTTCGAGGGAGCTTGCGACCGAGAAATCCGTACTTTTCACGTGAAAAAGTGTGAAATAGAAACGGATTTCTCGCGGTCTGCGAAATGACAGAGCATTTTGCAACAGGCCCTTCTCATCGTGTCGAAAAACTGCCGGGAGTCATACGGTTGGTTGAACCGCGTGCGCTCTCAACCCCGTCATTGCGAACCAGTCCGCCCTTTCTCGCGCAGCGAAAAGGAGTGGTGTGGCAATCCGTCCCCTCGGCACTCTCGTCAACGGGTCTTGCCTCCGGCGGCCCCATTTTCTTTGCTTCTTGGCCAAAGAAAATAGGGGAAAAGAAAGGCCGCTTTCCGTTCCGGAAGCTTTCCCGGCAACCATCGTACCGCTCTGCGAGCTGCTTGCTTTTTGGTACCCGGGAAGGATTTGACTGTGGTTCTATCCCCGCGCCCGCGCTGGCTTTGGCCCGAGCGGGGTGCGCTGCTCCATCGGTATATATCCAAGTGCCGTGTAATAATACGATAGAATATGTAACGTAAGCTACTTAACATACTGAAAAAGGACCTCCGGCAAGATGCCGGAGGTCTTCTTTCACACCATATTGTGTTTTCTCAATTCAAAAATGTGCCGGGTCAGATCATACCAAATGCATCAAATCCAGTCAAATCCCCATTCACTGACTGCTGAACACTGAATACTGAACACTAACCACTACCGTCTCCCCACGCTCTGGCGGACCAGGGCGCGCTTCAATCTGGCCTCGGCCAGGCGCAGCTCTTCCTCGGTCAGCTTCTTTTCCTCGATCACGCGGCGGGCGCGGGCCTCGGCAGCCTTGGCCCTCGGCACGTCGATGTCCTCGGCCCACTCGAAGGTCGTGGCCACCAGCTTGACCTCGCCGGCGCTCACCGAGACCATGCCGCCGATGCAGGCGGCGGTGCGGGTCTGGCCGTCCACGGTGACGCGGGCCTGGCCCATGCCGAGGGCGGCCAGATAGTCGATATGGTTCGGGAGAATCCCGATGTCGCCCTGCTGCGTGCGCACGTACAAGCTCTCGGCCTGCCCGTCAAAGCTCACGCCGTCGGGGGTCACGATTTCCAGATGAAACGTCATTTCGCAGCACCCTTTTTGAACTTCGCCACGACCTCGTCGATGGAGCCGGCGAAGAGGAAGTAGGATTCGGGGATCTCGTCGTGCAGGCCCTCGATGATCTCCTTGAAGCCGCGCACGGTCTCCTTGAGGGGCACGTACTTGCCCTCGAAGCCCGTGAACTGCTCGGCCACGTGGAAGGGCTGGGACAGGAAGCGCTGGACCTTTCTGGCGCGGTTGACCGTCAGCTTGTCCTCCTCGCTCAGCTCGTCCATGCCCATGATCGCGATGATGTCCTGCAGCTCCTTGTAGCGCTGCAGAATGCGCTGCACGTTTCGTGCGACCTCGTAGTGCTCCATGCCCACGACCTCGGGCGTGAGGATGCGGGAGGTGGAGTCCAGCGGGTCGACCGCGGGATAGATGCCCAGAGACGCGATGCCGCGGTCAAGGACCGTCGTGGCGTCGAGGTGGGCAAAGGTGGTGGCAGGGGCGGGGTCGGTCAGGTCATCCGCCGGCACGTAGACCGCCTGGACCGAGGTGATCGAGCCCTTCTTGGTGGAGGTGATGCGCTCCTGCAGAGCGCCCATCTCGGTGGCCAGCGTCGGCTGGTAGCCGACCGCAGAAGGCATACGGCCCAGCAGCGCCGAGACCTCGGAGCCGGCCTGGGTGAAGCGGAAGATGTTGTCGATAAAGAGCAGCACGTCCTGATTCTTCACGTCGCGGAAGTACTCGGCCATGGTCAGGCCGGCCAGGCCCACGCGCATACGGGCTCCGGGCGGCTCGTTCATCTGGCCGTAGACCAGCGCGGTCTTCGACAGAACGCCGGACTCCTTCATCTCGTAGTACAGGTCGTTGCCCTCACGGGTGCGCTCGCCCACGCCGGTGAAGACGGAGTAGCCGTTGTGCTCGGTGGCGATGTTGTAGATGAGCTCCTGGATCAGCACGGTCTTGCCCACGCCCGCGCCGCCGAAGAGGCCGATCTTGCCGCCCTTGGCGTAGGGACAGATGAGGTCCACGACCTTGATGCCGGTTTCGAGGATCTCGGTGGTGCTCTCCTGCTCGTCGTAGCTGGGGGCGGGCCGGTGGATCGGCCAGCGCTCCACGGTGACGGGCGCGCTCATGTTGTCGATGGGCTTGCCCAGCAGGTTGAACATGCGGCCCAGGCACTCCTCGCCCACAGGCACGGTGATGGGCCGGCCGGTGTCGATGGCCTCAATGCCGCGCTCGAGTCCGTCGGTGGAGCTCATGGCCACGCAGCGGACCACATCGTCGCCGATGTGCTGGGCGACCTCGGCCACCACCTTGCTCTCGCCGTGGAAGACCTCGATGGCGTTCAGCAGCGGGGGAAGCCGGTCGTTGTCAAAACGGATGTCCAAAACCGGGCCCATAATCTGGACGACGGTGCCTGTATTCTTCTTTTCCATATCTTCTACTCCTTACGGAACGTTTTCCTTGCTGAATGAAGCTGCTATGCGAATGAAGGAATGAAGGAATGAAGCCGGCCTGCGGCCGAATGAAGCCGGACTTCGTCCTAATTGTGGTATTTTTCAATTCAACGAATTGAAAAATGAATTCCAATCCGTCGCGAAGCGACACCGCAATTCGCGCAGCAGCTTCATTCCTTCATTCCTTCATTTTCCTTGCCGATGGCTCAGGACTCTCCGCCGGCGACGATTTCCGTGATTTCCTGCGTGATCGCGCCCTGGCGGGCCCGGTTGTATTTGAGGCTCAGATCGCCGATCATCTCTTCGGCGTTCTTGGTGGCCGCGTCCATGGCGGTGCGGCGGGCGCCCTGCTCGGAGGCCACGGACTCGCACAGCGCGCCGTAGATGACGCCGCCCAGATATTCGGGGATGATGGCGTCGAAGACCTCGAAGCTTGAGGGCTCATAGAGGGTCAGGCAAGTCGGGTCGCCGGTCTTCTCCTTGCCGGTGCGGGGCAGCGGCAGGATCTTGCGCAGCGTCGGCGTCTGCGAGAGGATGGAGACGAAGGTGGTGTAGACCACGAAAATATCGTCGAATTCCTCATTGAGAAACGCCTTGCACAGCAGCTTGGAGGCCGAGAAGCAGTCGCTGATGGAGATGTCCGCCGCCTCGGCGTAGGCCTCGGTCAGGATCGGCACGCCGCGGTGCCTGAAGAACTCCACCGAGCGCTTACCGATCGGCAGCACGCAGGCGTCCTTGCCGGCGATCTCTGCGTAGGCCATTTTCAAAACATTGTTGTTGTAGCCGCCGGCCAGACCGCGGTCGCCGGCGATGACCACATAGCAGACCTTGCCGCCGCCGCGCTCGGCCAGATACGGCGAGTCGAAGTCCTCGGTCTTTTCGGCGATGGTTCTGAGCGTGTCGTAGAGCGTCTCAAAATAGGGGCGGCTGTGGGTCACCCGCTCCTGCGCCCGGCGCAGCTTGGAGGCGGCCACCATTTCCATCGCCTTGGTGATCTGCTTTGTGCTCTCCATGCTCCGGATGCGGAGCTTGATATCCTTCATGGAAACGCCAGCCATAGGCAGTTCTCCCTTTTATCGGTTCTTCAAAAATTCCGCGGTGTACTCGGTGATCGCGGCCTTGAGGCCCTCCTCCACGGGAGCCGAGAGCTCCTTGGTGTCGCGGATGGCCTTGAGGAGCTTGTGGTGGTAGGTCTCGAGCTTGGTGAAGAAGCCCTTTTCGTAGTCCTTCACGTCCTCGACCGCCACGTCCTTGAGGTAGTCGTTCGTGACCGCGTAGATGATGCACACCTGCAGCGCCACGTCCACGGGCTGGTTGTTGGGCTGCTTGAGCACCTCGACGATGCGGGCGCCCTGGGCCAGACGGTCCTTGGTGTCCTGGTCGAGGTCGGAGCCGAACTGGGCAAAGCTCTGCAGCTCGCGGTACTGAGAGTACAGGAGCTTCAAAGAGCCTGCGACCTTCTTCAGGGCCTTGATCTGCGCCGCGCCGCCGACACGGGAAACGGAGATGCCGGGGTTGATGGCCGGCATGACGCCCGCGTGGAAGAGCTCGGTCTCGAGGAAGATCTGGCCGTCGGTGATGGAGATCACGTTCGTCGGGATATAGGCCGACACGTCGCCCGCCTGGGTCTCGATGATGGGAAGGGCGGTCAGCGAGCCGCCGCCGTTCTCCTCGGACAGTCGGGCCGCGCGCTCGAGCAGACGGGAGTGCAGATAGAAGACGTCGCCGGGGTAGGCCTCGCGTCCGGGCGGGCGGCGGATCAGCAGCGAAATGGCGCGGTAGGCCACCGCGTGCTTGGACAGATCGTCGTAGACGACCAGCACGTCCTTGCCCTGGTACATGAAGTATTCGCCCATCGTGCAGCCGGCGTAGGGCGCGATGTACTGCATGGGCGCCAGCTCTGAGGCCGTGGCCGAGACCACGATGGTGTAGGCCATGGCGCCGGCCAGCTCCAGCGTGTTCACGATCTGCGCCACGGTGGAGCGCTTCTGGCCGATGGCCACGTAGATGCAGATCACGTCCTTGCCCTTCTGGTTCAGGATCGTGTCGATGGCGATCGTGGTCTTGCCGGTCTGGCGGTCGCCGATGATGAGCTCACGCTGGCCGCGGCCGATCGGGATCATGGCGTCGATGGCCTTGATGCCGGTCTGCAGCGGGACCGAGACGCTCTTGCGGTCGATGACGCCGGGCGCGGGCATTTCGATGGGGCGGTAGCGCCCGGTCTCAATGCGGCCCTTGCCGTCGATGGGCTCGCCAAGGGCGTTGACGACGCGGCCGATCAGCTCCTCGCCCACGGGTACGGAGACCACGCGGCCGGTCCGCTTGACGGTGTCGCCCTCGCGGATGCCGGTGTCGGAGCCCAGGATGACGATGGAGACGGAGTTCTCCTCCAGATTCTGCGCCATGCCGAACGAGCCGTTGGGGAATTCCACCAGCTCGTTGACCATGCACTTGTCCAGGCCCGAGGCGCGGGCAATGCCGTCACCGACCATGATGACGGTGCCGGTCTCGCTGCTCTCGATCTTGTTTTCGTAATTTTTAATCTGTGCACGAATGATTTTCGTGATTTCTTCCGGTCTGAGTTCCATGTGTTCCCTGCTTTCTTTGGAAATGTAGGGACAACCCTCGGTTGTCCGCGCACGAGCTTTCTGTTTGGTGTAGGGACAACCCGCGGTTGTCCGCGGACGAGGCAAAAATCGCAGGAATACTTGCCGTATTTCAAGATTTTTGCAACATTTCGATGCGGCAAAATCGCCGCCGCAGTGTGCGCAGGGGGTTTTTAGAGGCCTCCTACAGCCGTTACGGGCCGTCGGGTCCCTACAGGACGGTTTCGTTTAACTGTCTGCGCAGCTCGTCGATGCGGTTTTTCACCGTGCCGTCCAGCTGCTTGCCGTCCATCTCCAGGCGGATGCCGCCCAGGACCCTGGGATCCACCTTGCAGCGCAGATCGATCTGCTTGCCGGTGGCGGCCTTGAGCTTCTTGATGAGCTTCTCCTGCAGCGCCTGGGTCAGGGGCATGGCCGTGACCGCGGTGACGGCCAGGATGCCCTCATCCTCGTTGTAGCGCAGCCGGAATTCCCTGGCGCAGCCGCCCAGCTCGCGCAGGTGGCCCTGCTCGCAGAGGATCTTCAGGAAGTTGAGCAGATAGGGCTCGACCTTCCCGCGCAGCGCCTGGTCGAGCAGGCCGCAGCGCTCCTGCTTGGAGAGCGAGGCCGTGCACAGCAGGCGCAGATAGTCCGGGTTGTCGTCAAAGAGCTTTTTGACCTGCTCCATCTCGCCCAGGACCCGGCCGGTCCGGTTTTTTTCGCCCTCGTCCCGGAGCAGCTCATAGAGCGCGTCGCCGTAGATCTTCGCGGTCCTTGTCATGACAGATCACCCATATCGCGCAAAAATTCCTCGACCAGCGCGTTCTGATCCGCGCCGGAAAGGTTCTTGCCCACGACCTGCTCGGCGATGTCCAGCGCGAGGGACGAGATATCGTCCTTCACGTCGTTGAGCGCCTTTTTCTTTTCCAGGGCGATGTCGGCGTTGGCCTTTTCCTTGAGCGCGGCGGCGTCAGCCTTGGCCTCGCGCAGGATCTGCTCGCGCTGCTGCTGGGCGGAGGCGTTGGCCTCGCGCAGCATGCGGGCGGATTCCTCCCGGGCGCCGGCGAGCTGCGCGGAATAATCCGCGTGCAGCCGCTCGGCCTCGAGCCGCTTGGCCTCGCCCTCGGCGTAGAGCGTGTCGATCTCCTGCTGCCGGTCGTCGATCATCTTCTGCACGGGCTTGAAGAGGAATTTCTTGAAGACCAGGAAGACGATCACCAGGTTGCAAAGCATGAACAGGGCGGTCCAGGGATTGAGGCCGATAAAGTTTTCAAATCCCTCCATCGCGCGCCCTCCTTACATGCCGGGGAACACGAAGAGCAGCAGAATCGAGATGACGAGCGAGTAGATACCGGTGGTCTCCGCAACGCCGCAGCCGATCAGCATGTTCAGACGCAGGTTGCTGGTGGATTCCGGCTGGCGGGCCATGCCCTCGAGCGCCTTGCCGACGGCGTTGCCTTCGCCGATGGCCGGGCCGATGGCGCCGATGCCCATGCACAGACCCGCGCCCAGCGCGCAGGCTGCCCGAACGATCGCAGTAGTGATATCCATTGTTTATTCCTCCTCATTTGGATTGAATTACGTGTTTGTGAATGAAGCTGCTCCCTTCGGTCGCGAATGAAGCCACTTCGTTTCATGAAGAAATGAAGCCGGGCGTTGCCCTAATTATGGTATGTTTCAATTCTGAGGAATTGAAACATCAGATCGAATCATCGCGAAGCGACACCTCAATTAGCGAAGCGGCTTCATTCCTTCATTCCTTCATTTTTCATTTTCCCGCTTCCTCCGGGGGTGGGCACGCGTTCGAGATATAGATCATCGACAGCAGCGTGAACACGAAGGCCTGGATGAGGCCGGAGAAGCAGTCAAAGTAGAGCGAAAGCACCGCCGGGATGCCCACCTGCAGGAAGGGCACGCTCTCAAACAGGCCCAGCTTCTGCAGCGCGCCGAAGACGCCCAGCGCCAGCATCACGATGGCAAGGGCCTTGCCCATGAGCTTCTTGGGCTTTTTGATGAGCAGCAGCGCGCCGCCCAGGACCAGCACGGCCGCAACGGCGATCCAGCTCGAGGCAATCAGCCGCAGCAGCGCCGCCGAGGCGCCGGCCAGGGCCCAGTAGATCATCGTCGTGATGACGCCGCCGCCGGCAATGTTGCCGAAGTGACGGAAGGCCAGAGACACCGGCTGCGCGATCTCGGAGACGATGTTCATCGGCGTCATGATGGCGATGGGCTCGGTGAAGCCCTTGAGCCAGGCGCCCAGGCCGAAGTTCTTGATGCTCTGATACCAGCAGATGAGGCTCGTCATCACGGCCCAGGTGGCCGTGGTGCTCAGATCCGCGGTGGTCGAGCGGAAGATGCCCGTCATGCCGATCAGCGAGCCCAGAAGCGACGAGAGAAACAGCGCCGCCAGATACGGCACCCAGCGCCGGTTGTGCTCGCCCATGGCCTCGACCACAAGGTCGGTGATCATGGTGACGCCCTTTTCGGTGATGACCTGCATGCGGCCGGGCCGCTTGGTGAGGTTCTTGCCCAGCTTCACCGCAGCGATGCAGAGAACGAGGGTCACGATCAGGGCCGAGACCACGGTCTGCGTCACGCGGATGCCGCCCAGGATCGGGATCGTAAAGTAGATTCCGGGACCGGTAATGTTCATTCTGTTTTCTCACCTGTCTTTCGGAAGAATTCGCCGATCGAGAGGATCGGCCGCACCAGCACCAGCGGCACCAGCATGGCGACCGGGTGCATGAGGCCGCTCTTGGCCCCGACGATCAGCGCGCCCAGCAGCAGCGCGTAGCGGCCGAACATCGACAGCTGCATGATGCGCTTGCCGCCGGCCACGTCCTGCGCCTCGGCCTTGTCGGCCGCGCGCCAGACGCTCACCGCCATCAGGAAGAAGTTCAGCAGCGCCAGAAGCACGCCCGCCAAACCGCCCCAGAGCACGGTCAGATCGAATTTTTTCAGCAGCGCGAACACGCCCAGCATCAGGCCCAGCCCGAGGGCCAGCCCGACGCCCAGGATCACGAATTCGCGCCCAAGCAACTTTTTTTCATTCATCATTCAGTCATGGTCATTGAAGCCGGAGGGCGGCTCGGGTTCCCGCTTGGCCATGCGGTGCAGGGTCTGAAACGAGGAGATGAGGCCGCCGACCGCGCCGAGAACACCCAGCACGATCCCGACGATCAGCACCCAGCTGCCCAGGTCGAAGCGATCTCGGAGCCAGCGGCCCAGCAGGACGAACAGCACCGGCGGCCCGGCCACCGAAAGCCCCAGCTGCGTCAGCCAGACCAGCACCGAAAGCACCCGGAATGTGGAGCGCATCGAACCACCGTTCCTTCCATCGTGCAGATTTGGAGTGGTCAGTAGTCAGTGATCAGTAGTCAGTGGTTAGTGGTTAGTGGCTAGCCACTAGCCACTAACCACTAGCCACTTTCACTCAGGTACGCACATATATCTATTATATCGTCTCCGGTGGAAAAATGCAATGTAGAATTTATAAATTTTCCCCATTTTTTCGGCGCGCGTGTCGCCGGTGCGCCGTTCCGTAGGGAAGGCTCATGCCCGCGCAGCGGGACGAGCCTTCCGCTCCGCCGCAGGCGGAGATCGACGCGCACTTCGGTATCGTCCCTGCGGGCGGCCGGATTGGCCTGCTGCAAAATGCTCTGTCATTTCGAGCGAAGCGAGAAAATCCGTTCCTATTTCACGCTTTTTCACGTGAAAAGTACGGATTTCTCGGTCGCAAGCTCCCTCGAAATGACAGGTTCGTGCATTTTGCAACAGGCCCATGGGCCATCCCTGCGGTGAGGGCGCCGAACCCCGGGCGCTTCATTTCCCGGAGGATTTCCCGACAGCTTCCGTCTGCAAAATGTGGTAGGCTGGTGAACGAGGTGAGAATCATGAAAACAATGACAAAAGGCCCCTATCTTCGCGCCGGGCTGCGGCGGCTCTGGACGAAGAAGCCCGCGCTGTGGCTGCGGCAGGGCGGGCTGGCCTTCGGAGCGGCGCTGCTGCTGTCGGCGATCCGGCTGGGCGGCCGGCCGATCCAGCTGGCGCCCTGCCTGCTGCTGGGGCTGGACTTCTTCCCGGGCGGGCTGTGCGCGGCCCTGGGCGCGGTGTGCGGCAGCCTTCTGCTGTTTCCCTGGACGCAGGCGCTCGAGGGCATCGTTCTGGTCGTGCTGCTGCTGGCGGCGGTGGGGCTGTTTCACGACGCGGGGCTGCGGCAATCGCCGCGCTTTGCCGCGGCTTTGAGTGCCGGCCTCAGCGGGGCGCTGGGGCTGGTGTTCCTGCTCGATCAGGGCCTTTCTGCGCAGGCAGCCGCCTGCTTTCTCGTGCGGCTGGGTCTGGCCGCCGCCGCGCCGGTCGTCTGCCGGCAGGCGCTGCAGGGGAAGTTGCAGGCAAGGTACCCGGCGGGATTGTGCCTGTTTGTCGGCGCGGCGAGCCTGTATCCGGCCGTGAGCATCTACCCGGCTGCAGCCCTGGGCTATGCCCTGGCGATCGCCAGCGCCGGCGGCGACATCCTGCTCACGCTGCTGTGCGGCCTGGGGCTGGATCTGACCGGGGCGCTGCCCTGCACAATGAGCGCGCCGCTGGCAGGCGCGGCACTGCTGTGCCGGCTGCTGCCGAAGAAGCGGCCCCGCGACCTGGCTCTGTGCTTTGCCGCGGTAGGCGTGCTCTGGCCGCTGCTCTGCGGCGTGAGCGCGCCGCCGCTGTTTGCTGCGGTGGTGCTCGGAAGCGCGGCGGGCACGCTGCTGCCGCTGCCCGCTTTGGAAGGACGCCCGGCTGCGCAGACCCCGCCGGAAGCTCCGCAGGCCCAACCGATGCAGAAGCTTGCGCAGGCGTTTTCCATGATGTACCGCGCGCTCTGCGAGCCAGCGCCTGCGCCGGACGCGCCCGGCATCGCCCAGGTCTACGACGCGGCGGCAGAGACGGTCTGCAGACTTTGCGTGCGCTGCCGGATCTGCTGGCAGTCCCAGGCCGAGCAGACCTACCGGGATCTGTGCGCCGCAGCCGAGCCGATCTGGCAGCGGGGCCTGGCCCTGCGCGAGGATTTTCCCGCGGGCTTTGCCGGCGCCTGCTGTCACATGGAGGGCCTGCTCACGGCCATCAACCAGGAGCTCGACCGCAGCCGCGTGCAGCGGCAGCTGCACAACCGGCGCAGCGAAAGCCGCCGCGTGCTGGCAAGCCAGTATCTGTTCCTCTCGCGCTTTCTGGCGCACCCCGAGGGGCCGGAGGCCGCGGCGCAGCCGGCCTTCCGGCCGGAGTTTGCGGTCTCCGGGCGCAGCCGGACCGGGGTCTCGGGCGACCGCGGCGCGAGCTTCCAGGACCGCTGGGGCCGCTTTAACGTGCTGCTCTGCGACGGCATGGGCGCGGGCGAGGCCGCCGCCCGGCAGGCCGGGTCGGCCGTGCGCACGCTCGCGGCGCTGCTCGAGGCCGGGGTCGCGCCGGACTCGGCTTTGTCTCTGCTCAACGGCTGCTACATCCTGCAGGAGGGCAGCGCTTTCTCCACGGTGGACCTGCTGCAGCTCGATCTCGGCAGCGGCGAGGGCGTGCTCTACAAATGGGGCGCGGCGCCGTCCTATCTCAAGACCGGGGAGAAGGTGCAGACCCTCGGCGCGGCCGCGCCGCCGCCGGGCATCGGGCCGGACTGCCGGCCTGCGCAGCTGCCGCTCTCACTCGGCGGCGGGCAGACGCTCATCATGCTCAGCGACGGCGCCTTCGGCGAACGGGCTCTGCAGCGCTGCGCGCAGTTCCGCGGCGGCGGGGCAAGAGAGCTCGCCAGCTACCTCGTCTCGGGCCTTCCCGAGACGCCGGAGGACGACCTCACCGCAGCCGTCGTCCGCCTGCTGCCCCGCGCCTCGTAATACTGAACTGCAATAAAACCAATATAAATGGTTTTATTGCATTCTAGTATAACATGGATAATCCACTTTCACAGAAAAGCTTCAAAAAAATTGTTTGATTTCCACAAAATTTTTTATATTTTCCCTTTGGTCTTGTAAATTTTATCATTTTGTGCTATCTTGCATGTAGGGATATGGCCCCATATGGGAACCCGTATGCGCGCCGCTCATCCAAAAAAATAATATGGAGGGAAACGTATTATGAAAAGAATGCTTGCTCTGCTTCTGTGCCTGATGCTGGTGGCTTCTCTGTTCGTCGGCTGCGACGGAAAGCCGACCCCGGCAAACAACGGCGGCGAGACCGCAGCTCCCGCCGACAACGGCAACGAAGCCCCCGCTGACAACGGCGGCGAAGCGCCCGCTGCCAACAGCGACATCAAGGTCGGCGTCGTTCTGGTCGGCGATGAGAACGAGGGCTACACCCTGGCCCACATCAACGGCCTGAAGGAAGCTGCCAAGAACCTGGGCCTCAGCGAGACCGACAACTTTGTCTGGAAGTACGCCATCGGCGAGGATGAGACCTGCAAGACCGCCATTGAGGACTGCATCGATCAGGGCTGCACGCTGGTGTTCACCAACTCCTACGGCCATCAGGACTACGCCCAGCTGGCTGCCGAGCAGAACCCCGACGTCCAGATCGTCGCCATGACCGGCGACAAGGCCAAGGCCTCCGGCCTGCCCAACTTCAAGAACGCCTTCACTGAGATCTACGAGGCCCGCTTCGCTGCCGGCGTGGTTGCCGGTATGAAGATCGCCGAGCTCGAGGCTGACGGCAAGCTCACCGACAAGAACTACAACGCAGACGGCACCGTCAAGGTCGGCTACGTGGGCGCCTACCCCTACGCCGAGGTCGTCTCCGGCTACACCGCCTTCTTCCTGGGCATCAAGAGCGTGTATGAGAATGTCTCCATGGAAGTGCTCTACACCTCCTCCTGGTTCGACATCACCGCTGAGAAGGCTGCTGCCGAGCAGATGATCGGCGACGGCTGCGTCATCATCGGCCAGCACGCCGACTCCACCGGCGCTCCCTCCGCCTGCGAGGCTGCGCTCAACGCCGGCACCACCGTCTTCTCCGTGGGCTACAACATCGACATGCTCACCGCCGCTCCCAACGCCGCGCTGACCTCCCCCACCAACGAATGGGGCGTGTACTACACCTACGCGATCGGCCAGGCCATGAAGGGCGAGGAGATCGCGACCAACTGGGCCGAGGGCTTTGATCAGGACGCCGTTGCCCTGACCCCGCTGGGCCCCAACGTCGCTGCGGGCACCCAGGAGAAGGTCGACGAGGTCATTGCCGCCCTCAAGGCCGGCACCCTGCACCCCTTCGCACAGGATTCCTTCACCGTTGGCGGCGCCACCGTTGAGGAGGCCTTCGCCACCGATACCGACGGCGACTGGACCAACGACGCCGACAACGCCATGTTCGACGGCTACTACCACGAGTCCTACTTCCAGTCCGCTCCGTCCTTCAGTCTGCGCATCGACGGCATCACCGAGCTCAACTAATTCCATATAATTCCATACCAACCCTTTGGCAACCCCACGCCGGAGCCTGCTACACGGGCAGGCTCCGGCGTTTTCAAAGAACTTAGGGATCAGGGATCAGGTGTCAGGGATCAGAGCCGAAGTTTTCACATTCCCGCGATCATGAAAATTCATTTTCAAATGGCAATTTGAAAATACATTCCCTGCCCCCTGACCCCTGATCCCTGATCCCTGATCCCTGATCCCTGATCCCTGATCCCTGATCCCTAAAAATCCAAGAAAGGATGATTCGATTGGCTGAAAATGCAATTGAGCTGCGGCACATCACCAAGCGCTTCGGTCAGAAGGTCGTTGCAAACAACGACGTTTCCCTGGAGCTGCACAAGGGTGAGATCCTGGCGCTGCTGGGCGAAAACGGCTCGGGCAAGACGACCCTCATGAACATGCTCGGCGGCATCTACTTCCCCGACGAGGGCGAAATTTACGTCGACGGCAAGCTCGCCACGATCCGCTCGCCCAAGGACTCGTTCCACTACGGCATCGGCATGATCCACCAGCACTTCAAGCTCGTCGACGTGTTCACCGCCGCTGAGAACATCGTCCTCGGCCTCGAGGGCGACAAGGGCAAGCTCGACAAGGCCTCCATCCGCAGAGCGGTCAAGGAGATCGCCGAGCGCTACGGCTTCGAGATCGACCCCGACCAGAAGATCTACGACATGTCCGTCTCCCAGAAGCAGACCGTCGAGATCGTCAAGGTGCTCTACCGCGGCGCCAACGTGCTGATCCTCGACGAGCCCACCGCCGTTCTGACCCCGCAGGAGACCGACAAGCTCTTCGCCGTCATGCGCAACATGAAGAAGGACGGCAAGGCGATCATCATCATCACCCACAAGCTCCACGAGGTGCTCGACGTGTCCGACCGCGTGGCCGTGCTGCGCAAGGGCAAGTACATCGGCGACGTGGAGACCAAGGCCGCCACCCAGCAGTCGCTGACCGACATGATGGTGGGCCGTGCCGTGAGCCTGAACATCGACCGGCCCAAGGCCGACAAGCTCGCCGACCGGCTCGTGGTCAAAAACCTCACCGTGCGCGACAAGGAGGGCGTCAAGAAGCTCGACAATGTCAGCTTCACCGCCATGGGCGGCGAGATCCTCGGCATCGCGGGCGTGGCCGGCTCCGGCCAGAAGGAGCTGCTCGAGGCCATCGCCGGCCTGCAGCCCGAGGAGGGCGGCTCCGTCATCAACTACATATCCCCCGAGGGCAAGGAAATGAGCCTGATCGGCATGGACCCGCTGGACATCATCCACGCCGGCATCCTGCTCTCCTTCGTGCCCGAGGACCGCTTCGGCGCGGGCCTGGTCGGCTCGATGCCGATCGTGGATAACATCAAGCTGCGCACCTACCGCGACCGCAAGGGCATCCTGGCCGACCGCGCCAAGGCCCAGGCCCTGGCCGACAAGATCGTCCTGGACCTCGAGGTCGTGACGCCCGACACCACCCGCATTCCGATCCGCCGTCTGTCCGGCGGCAACGTACAGAAGGTGCTCGTCGGCCGCGAGATCGCCTCGTCCCCGACGGTGCTGATGACCGCCTACGCCGTGCGCGGCCTGGACATCAACACCTCCTACATGATCTACAACCTCCTGACCGAGCAGAAGATGAAGGGCGCTGCCGTCATCTACGTCGGCGAGGACCTGGACGTGCTGCTCGAGCTCTGTGACCGGATCCTGGTCCTCTGCGGCGGCCAGGTCAGCGGCATCGTGGACGCCGCCGCGACCACCAAGGAGGAAATCGGTCTGCTCATGACCCAGTTCCGCAGAGAGGAGGAGAACGCATGATCCGCATTTCCAAACGAGACGGCATTTCCGCAGTGCTCTCCGTGGCGATCCGCATCATCGCGATCATCGCGGCGCTGCTGCTGTGCCTGATCATCACCTACCTGTTCACCGGGCGCGATCCGATGCGCGTGATCTCCGAGATGGTGGGCGGCTCCTTCGGCACCACCAAGCGCCTCTGGGAGTTTTTGCAGCGCACGATGATCCTGTCGTGCATCGCGGTCGGCCTGGCCCCCGCCTTCAAGATGCACTTCTGGAACGTCGGCGCCGAAGGCCAGATGCTGATGGGCGGCCTGGGCGCGCTGATCCTCATGAAGTTCTGCTGGCAGCTGCCCTCGATCCCCCTGCTGGTGCTGATGGCCATTGTCGCCATCGTCTTCGGCGCCCTGTGGGGCATGGTCCCCGGCTTCTTCAAGGCCAAGTGGAACGCCAACGAAACCCTGTTCACCCTGATGATGAACTACATTGCCATCCAGATCGTCCTCTACTTCTGCACGATCTGGGAGGGTACGCTCGGCACCGTCAAGATCGGCATCATGAACGGCAAATCCGGCGAGCCGGCCTACCACAAGGGCTGGATCGGCGAGATGTTCACCGGCAACTTCAACGACAAGGACTACATGTGGCTGGTGCTCATCGTCCTGGTTGTGGTGGTCGCCATGTGGGCCTACCTGCGCTACACCAAGCAGGGCTATGAAATCTCCGTCGTCGGCGACTCGGTCAACACCGCAAAATACGCCGGCATCCGCGTCAACAAGGTCTATGTCCGCTCCATGGCGATCTCCGGCGGCGTGTGCGGCTTTGCCGGCTTCCTGGCGGTCTCCGCCGTCTCGAGAACGCTGACCGAATCCACCGCCGACGGCCGCGGCTTCACCGCGATCATCATCGCGTGGCTCGCGCACACGAACCCCTACCTCATGGTGGTCTTCGCCGCGCTCTACACCTTCATGGAGCTGGCCGGCAAGCAGATGTCCTCGGCCTTCAACCTCAACGACTACTACGCCAAGATTCTGACCGGCATCGTGCTGTTCTTCGTGCTGGGCTGTGAGTTCTTCACGAACTACAAGGTCCTGCTGGCCAAAAAGCAGAAAGGAGGCGCAGCGAAATGAATGCCTTTCTGAGCTTTATTTCCTCCTTCAGCACCACACTGACCTTCTCGATCACCTTCGGCACCGTAATTCTCTACGGCGCGCTCGGCGAGATCCTCACCGAGAAGGGCGGCAACCTGAACCTGGGCGTGCCCGGCATCATGTACATCGGCGCCATCGCATCTCTGGCGGGCTCTCTGGCCTTCCAGCGGGCCACCGCGGGCCTGGCAGCCGGCATGGGCGCGCTCTATCCCATCCTCTGCGTGCTGGCCTGCCTGGCGTTCGCCTTTGCAGCCTCCATGCTCGCGGGCCTGATTTTCGCCTTCCTGACCATCACCCTGCGCACGAACCAGAACGTCACCGGTCTGACGCTGACGATCTTCGGCACCGGCATCGCCAACTACATCGGCGGCTCGCTGGGCAGCGTCGGCACGGTCCGCGCCGACGTCACCTCTGACGCGGTCAAGGCCTATATCAGCCCCCTGGTCACCTCGCTCGACGGCCTGACGGACAAATTCAACCTCGGCTCGCTGCTCTTCCGCCACGGCTTCATGGTCTACCTCGCCATCGTGGTGGCGGTCCTGCTGTGGTACTTTTTGAGCAAGACCCGCACCGGCCTGAGCCTGCGTGCCGTGGGTGAAAACACCGCCACCGCCGACGCAGCGGGCCTCAACATCAACAAGTACAAGTACCTCTCCACCTGCATCGGCGCGGGCATCTCTGGCCTGGGCGGCTGCTTCTACGTCATGGAGTACATTGACGGCCTGTGGGAGACCTCGGCGACGATCGGCTCTCTGGGCTGGCTGGCCGTGGCGCTGGTCATCTTCGCCACCTGGAAGCCGATGCGCTGCATCTGGGGCGCCTACCTGTTCGGTCTGCTGTCCTGGTTCTACTTCCTGGTGCCCGGCCTGTTCAAGGGCTCGGACAAGATCTTCCAGATGCTGCCCTACCTGTTCACGCTGCTGGTGCTGATCCTGGTGTCCCTGCGCCGCAAGCCCGAGGACCAGCCGCCCGCCTCCCTCGGCAAGGCCTACTTCCGCGAGGATCGGTAGGCGCCCTGTAGGGGACGGCGTCTCGACGTCCCGCCGACACAGTCCACTTCGGCGAGGCGCGGCAGAGCGTTGGTATCAGGCAACAGGCAATAGGCAATAGGAGACGGGGTTACGATCCTGTCATTCTGAGCGCAGCGAAGAATCTTTCCTCAGCAAGAGGCAATAGGAGATGAGAACGTTTATGGAAGACTTGAAGTCCCGCATTGAACAAAAAAAACGGCTCATTGACGTGGCGGCCGGGCGCGTGCCGGCGGAGCTGGTGCTCAAGGACGCGCAGTACGTCAACGTCTACTCCGGCGAGCTGCTGCGCGGCGACATCGCCATCGAGGGCGGCCGCATCGCCGGCGTGGGCAGCTATACCGGCAAGCAGGAGCTGCACCCGGAGGGCATCGTCTGCCCCGGCCTCATGGACGCGCACATCCACCTCGAATCGAGCCTGGTCTCCCCGGCCGAGTTCGTCAAGGCGGTCGTGCCCCACGGCACCACCGCCGTCGTGACCGACCCGCACGAGATCACCAACGTCATGGGCACGGACGGCATCGAATTCATGCTGCAGGCCACCGAAGGCCTGCCGCTGGACGTGTTCTTCATGCTGCCCTCCTGCGTGCCCTCGACGCCGCTCGACGAAGCCGGGGCCGAGCTCGACTGGCAGGCCGTCGACCGCTTCTACGAAAATCCGAGGGTCCTCGGCCTGGCGGAGATGATGAACGCCTTCGGCGTGGTGCACAACGACGAGGCCGTGCTTGCCAAAATTGCCGCCGCCGAGGCCCACGGCAAATGCGTCGACGGCCACGCGCCGGGCCTTTCCGGCAGCGAGCTGAGCGCCTACGTCGGCGCGGGCGTGGGCTCGGACCACGAGTGCTCCGAGCCCGGCGAGGCCATGGAAAAGCTGCGCCGCGGGCAGTACATCATGATCCGCGACGGCACCGCCGCCCGGAATCTCGAGGCCCTCGCGCCCCTGCTGCACGGCAGGGCCGCCGAGCGCTGCCTGCTGTGCACTGACGACAAGCACCCGATCGACCTGCTGGAAAAGGGCCATATCGACTACATTTTACGCGAAGCGGTGCGCTTCGGGGCAGACCCCATCGCGGCCGTCACCGCGGCCACAAAGGGCTGCGCCCAGTATTTCCGGCTCTATGACCGCGGCGCCGTCGCGCCGGGCCTGCTGGCGGATCTGACCGTGTTTGACGATCTCGAGCACTTCCGGGTGCAGCAGGTCTTCAAGAACGGCCTGCTCTGCTACGACGGGACGCTGGCCGAATTCTCCGCGCCGGAAATCGACCCCGCCCTGCGGGAGAAGGCCCAGAACACCTTCCGCGTGGCGCACATCGAGGCGGCGGATTTTGCCGAAAACGGGATGCAGGGCATCATCGGCATGGTGCCCGGGCAGATCGTCTCCACCGACAACGGCCGCACCGACCACGCGGACCCCGAAAACGACATCCTGCGCATCGCGGTCATCGAGCGGCACCACGGCACCGGCCACATCGGCCTTGGCTACATCCAGGGCTACGGCCTGCGGCGCGGCGCGGTGGCGACCTCCATCTCCCACGACTCGCACAACCTGATCGTCGTCGGCGCAAACGCCGAGGACATGGCCTTCGCAGCCCGGCGCATTGTGGAAAACCGCGGCGGCATCACCGTGGTGGACGGCGGCAAAGTGCTCGGCGAGGTGGCCCTGGAGATCGCGGGCCTCATGTCCGACACAGACCTGCGGGAGGTCAACGCCCGCCTCGAGGCCGCCAAGGACGCGGCCTACAGCCTGGGCGTGGGCCGGGGCATCGACCCGTTCATGACCCTCTCGTTCATGTCCCTGCCCGTCATCCCCACCCTCCGCCTGACCACCAAGGGCATGGTGGACGTACTCACGCAGCAGTTTGTGTGACCCTGATTTTGAAAAAACAGCGCCTGTGAAAACAGGTGCTGTTTTTTTCAGCGTGTCAAAAATGCCCGATGCGCGGAGTGATCATCCAGTGTATCGTACGGGGCACCGGACAATCACGATCGTCACGGGAGAAAATCGAAGCTTTCGACCCGGTATCGGCCGTCCTGCAACTCGAAGCGCAGCTCTGCCTCCCTCTGTTCTCCTTCCGAAGACAGCAGCACGGCCCTCCAGGCATCCCCGGCTTGGCGCAGGCTTTGAAGCGCCCACACCGGGCCTCCGGTCCGATCCTGCCAAAGCGACAGCTTCCCATCCTTCTCCCGGTAGGCCTTTGTAAACCAGGCCGCGAAGCAGTCCTCGGTCATGAACTTTGCGATCTCCCTGGAAAAGTCCGCGTAGGAAATCGAGCTCAGCATATACCCTTCCGCATCCGGCGCCTCGAGCAGCGCATCCTCCGGCACCAGATCCAGCGCCGCGATCAAATAGACGGGCTCCTGCGCAGCATAGCCCGCAAACCAGAGCCAGCTTTTAAGTGCCCCCTCCGGCGTATCGTTCCAGTGGGCCGTCGGATCGTAGCTCTGCCCGCTGGCCGGGATCATCGTGTCGTCGTTGTACTCCCCCGTGCGCCGGTCGCCGTTGAGGAGATAGAGCGCCTGCTCGGACAGGCCGAAGAACCTCGGTACCAGGGTGGGACCGGTGGTGGCGTTCCAGGTGGGATCGCAGTAGTACCAGTCCCCGTCCATCCGCACCAGATTCCACAGATGGTCGTCCAGACCGCCGTCCTTTGTCTGGCTGAAGCAGAGCCCGTAGACGCAGAGGCAGTCCACCCCCAAGGCGTTGCACAGATAATACATGGCATCCGCGTAGCCGGAGCACAGCGTGGTCCCGCCCACCAGCGCATCATAGAGCTGGTGGCCGTCGGTGAAATAATAGCGGTCGCGGTCGCCGTACTGCACGTGCCCAGCCAAATAGTCCATCACCCAGCAGGCGGTCTCATAGTCGTTCAGATCCTTCGGCGCCTGCTTGACAATCTCCCGCACAGCCTCCAGCCCCTGCACAAAATAAGGCATGGTGTCCTCCTGATGCCCCTCCCGGTATTCCAGCCGCACCGTGTCATAGGCGCCGTCGCCGTCGCCCCGATGCGCCAGCACCTTGCTGTCGTCGATGCGGTAAACAAAGCGCAAGGCCCGGAACTGCTGCGCGCTCAGATCCAGCTCCAGGGTCCCGGAAGACACGGAAAAGCCCGCGTAGCCGTTTGCAAAGCAGTAGTCCAGCACATGCAGCAGCCGTTCGCCGTCCCCCTGGAACAGTTCATCATAATAATGGCTTCTCGGAAACAGCGTCTGTGTCCAGGCCGCCTCCACGTCCTTCAGAGGGAGCAGCGTACCCTGCCGATCCTTCCATCCCTCCGGCGGATAGAACAGGATTTTGTCCGCCGTCAGCTTTTCCGGTCCGCCCGGTACCGGTTTCGCAGCTCCGCAGCCGGAGAGCAGCAGCGAAAGGACAAGAAGAAGCAAAATCATTCGTTTCATAGCACAGTTTTCCCCATTTCTCGCAGCGGCCAAGCGCCGCCGGCAGCATTCGGCGAGTCCGGATGGTGCGCGCATCCGGCTACAGCAGTGCCTCCAGGGCGGCGATCTCCTCGTCCGTCGTGGCCCAGCTGGTGGCCAGGCGGATGACGGTGTGGTTCTCGTCCGCCTGCTCCCAGAAGCCGTAGACCACCCGCTCGCCCAGCCTTGCCAGGCGCTCGTTGTCCACGGTGACGAAGATCTGGTTCGTCGGCGAGGGGACCGTGAGCGTGTAGCCCTTTTCCAGAAGGGTTTTGCGCAGGCGCGCGGCCAGCGCGTTGGCGCGGCGGCCCAGCGCCACGTAGCGGTCGCCCTCAAACAGGCAGTCGAATTGCAGGCCCAGGACCCTTCCCTTCGCGAGCAGGCCGCCGTGCTGCTTGATGACCGTGAAAAAGTGGGGCAGCAGGCCCGGCCGCGCCACGATGGCCTCGCCCAGCAGCGCGCCGCACTTGGTGCCGCCGATGTAGAAGATGTCGCACAGCTGCGCCATGTCCGGCAGCGTCACGTCGTTGGCCGGGCAGCCGAGCGCGTAGGCCAGCCGCGCCCCGTCCACGTACAGCAGCAGCCCGAACGCGCGGCAGATGTCCGAAATCTGCGCCAGCTCCTGCCGGCTGTAGAGCGTGCCGTATTCGGTCGGCTGGGAGAGGTAGACCATCCGCGGCTGCACCGTGTGGGCCAGGTTTTTGTCGGCAAAGTAGGCCGAAAGGAAGCCCTGCAGCGTGGCCGCGGCCAGCTTGCCGTCCTGCTGCGGCAGCGTCAGCACCTTGTGCCCGCCCAGCTCGATGGCGCCGGCCTCGTGGCCGTGGATGTGGCCGGTCTGGGCGGCGATCACTGCCTCAAAGCCGCGCAGCGCGCCGGCGATCACGGTGGCGTTGGTCTGCGTGCCGCCGGAGAGGAACCAGGCCTCGGCGTCCTCGGCGCGGCAGGCCGCGCGGATCTTCGCCTTGGCCCGCTCGCAGACCGGATCCAGGCCGTAGCCCGGCGTTTTGTCGTAATTGGTCGCCTCCAGCGCGCGGAGGATCGAGGGATCGCAGCCCTCCTGATAATCCGAACCAAACCACAGCTTTTCCATATTGTCCTCCTAAAACACGTCCCGACAGGCAAACTGCGCCTGTCGGGACGAACATTTTTTTATTTTTCTTCCAGAATTTTGTTGAGCTCCTGCATGAAGCTGTTGATGTCCTTGAACTGCCGGTAGACCGAGGCGAAGCGCACGTAGGCCACCTCGTCGAGGCCCTTGAGCTGGTCCATGACCTGCTCGCCGATGTAGGCGGCGGTGACCTCGCGCTCGAGCGAGTTCTGGATGCCCTGCTCGATGGAATCGACGGCGGCCTCCATCTGGGCGGTGGTGACGGGCCGCTTCTCGCAGGCGCGGATCATGCCGTTGAGGATCTTGTTGCGGTCGAAGGGCTGGCGGCTGTTGTCGCGCTTGACGACGATGATGGGCAGGCTCTCGACGGTCTCATAGGTGGTGAAGCGGCGCTGGCAGGACAGGCACTCTCTGCGCCTGCGGATGCTGATGCCGTCCTCCGAATGCCGGGAATCGACGACCTTGCTCTCCTGCTCTCCGCAATATGGACACTTCATGGCATTTCCTCATTTCTGCAGATTGTGTCAATAGTATAACAAAGAACTGCGCCATTGTCCAGCAGTATTTCGATTTTTTCCGATGGCTGTCTCCGAAACCTGACGTTGCAGCATCTTGCTCTCGTTGCGGCGTCTCGCTCTCGTTCTGTTCCCTGCAGGCAGCTGGATCAAGGCCGATGGAGCAGCGCACCCCGCTCGGAGTCGGGCCAGCGCAGGCGCGGGGACAGAACCACAGTCAAATCCTTCCCAGGTACCAAAAAGCCAGCAGCACGCAGAGCGGTCCGATGGTTGCCGGGAAAGCTTCCGCAACGGAAAGCGGCCTTTCTTTTCCCCTGTTTTCTTTGGCCAAGAAGCAAAGAAAACAGGGCCGCCGGAGGCATGACCCGGTGACGGAAGTGCCGGGCTTACAATTCGCCGTTCATGCCGCCCGATGGGGTACGGATTGCCACACCGCTTTTTGCGCAGGCAAAAATGCAGACGCGGTCACTGGTTCGCAATGACAGGGTTGGGGGCTTTTCGCGCCTTTTCCGGGTGCTGCGCGCATCGAGGCAAATGCATTCGTTCCGAATGCCGGGACGTCGAGGACGCCGTCCCCTACAACAGAAAAAAGCTGCCTCGCTCCTCATTCCCAACTCCTCACTCCTCGCTCCTCGCTCCTCCCTCCTCACTCTATCCCGTGTCCTCTTGCGCTGTCCTGCGTCGACGGGCGAGCGATGCTCGCCCCTACGTTCTCCTATTGCCTATTGCCTCATTCCCTATTGCCTGTGAACACTTTCCACTCTCCACTCTCCACTTTCAACTTTCACCTGCCCCCAGCCCCTGATCCCCGATCCCTAATCCCTGACCCCTGACCCCTGATCCCTGATCCCTGATCCCTAATCCCTGACCCCTGACCCCTGACCCCTGATCCCTGATCCCTGATCCCTGATCCCTGACCCCTGACCCCTGATCCCTGATCCCTAATCCCTGATCCCTGATCCCTGATCCCTGATCCCTAGCCCCTGCCCCAATCTCCCCTTGCATTTCCTGCCCGAACGTGCTATACTCTCCGCGCGAGGTCCGGGAAAAAGGAAGCAGGTGCAAAACCTGCGCGAGCCCGTCGCCGTAAACGGCATTCCCCGCGGCACACACCCCCGCCGCCGCAGCGAGGTTCATGATCTGATCTGCCGGATTCGATCCGCAGGATTTGATCTGCATGGTTTGATCCATACGACCAAACCGCAAAGGCCATTGGAGCGATCCGAGAAGGCCGTGTGCCGCGCGCCGTGAGCCGGAAGACTTTGCCCATGCTCTGCCGCCGCTGCGAGCGCCGGCGTCGGTTTTCGACCGGCGGAGCCCCTTGCAAAAATCCAAAAATCAAGGAGAAACCTGATGAAACACACGAATTTTTATCAAAAAATGTTGTGTCTTGTCCTTGTGATGCTGCTTGCGGCCGCGGCACTGACACTCACAGGATGCAGCACCAACGCGCCCGCTCCCACCGAGGCGCCCACCGAAACCGCCACTGAGGCTCCTACCGAAGCCGCCACCGAAGCGCCGGCCACCGAGGCGGAAACCGAGGCACCGGCCACCGAAGCGGCCCCGGCCCAGAGCGACGCGCAGATCAGCGTAGGCGAAGGTGAAAAGGTCTTCTACTTTGAAGTGACCGACAAGGACGGCGGCACCTCCAGCTTCGCCATCCACACCGACGCCGAGACCGTGGGCGAAGCCCTGGTGGAGAACAAGCTGATCGAGGGCACCGAATCCGAATACGGCCTGTACGTCACCACCGTCAACGGCGAGGCCCTCGACTGGGACGCGGACCAGATGTACTGGGCGTTCTATGAAAACGGCGAATACGCCGCCGCGGGCGTGGACACCACCGAGATCGTGGACGGCGCCACCTACGCCTTTGTCGCAACCGCCGGCTGATGGCGGTCAAGGTCCGGCTCGACCTGCGCCACGTGATCCTCTTTGCCATGCTCGGTGCCATCATGCTGGCGGGCAAGCTGGCCTTTGAGGGCATCCGCAACGTCCACCTGGTGGGCATGCTGATCGTGACCTACACCCTGGTCTACCGGCGCTACGCTCTGTTCCCGATCTACGTCTTTGTGCTGCTGGCGGGGCTCTACTACGGCTTTGCCCAGTGGTGGCTGTCCTACCTCTACATCTGGGCCGTGCTCTGGGGCATGACGATGCTGCTGCCGCAGCACACACCCCGTCCCCTGCGCGGCCGGCTCTCGCCCGGGACCGTCCGGACGCTGCAGACCGGCATGTACTGCGCCGTCTGCGGCCTGCACGGGCTGCTCTACGGCACGCTCTATGCCCCGCTCTGGGCCTGGATCGGCCATCTGAGCTTCAAGGGCACCCTGGCCTGGATCGCCGCGGGCATCCCCTCGGATCTGATCCACTGCGTCAGCAACCTGATCGTCGGCACGCTGATCTATCCTCTGGCCCGTCTGCTGGGCAAGCTGGAACGGAATATGGCGAATCACTTCAACTGAGCATCGAAGTGCGGCCCGCCTGTGATTTTTGAAAAATCACAGGCGGGTTTTTGTATTTTCCGCTTGTACTCTCTGTCGAAATCTGCTATACTATATTAGATATTGTGCGAAATTGTACATTTTTTCAGATTTTGGAGCAAGCTATGGACAAACGCTATGAAAAACGAAAGGCCGTGCAGCCGCCCGAGGCGCTGCCGGAGGGCATGATCGAGGGCCGCAACGCCGTGACCGAGGCCCTGCGCAGCGGCCGCACCATCGATAAACTCTATATCGCCTCCGGCGACACCGACAAAGCCCTGGCCCGGCTCGCCGCCCAGGCCAAGGACGCCGGCGCCGTGGTGGTCCAGGTGGACCGCCGCAAGCTCAACGACATGAGCCCCACCGGCGCGCACCAGGGCGTCATCGCCTCGGTCGCCGCGCACGAATACGCCTCGATCGACGATCTCTTTGCCCTGGCCGAGCAGCGCGGCGAGGCCCCGCTGCTGGTGGTCTGCGACGAGCTCTCCGACCCACACAACCTAGGCGCGATCCTCCGCACCGCCGAGTGCGCCGGCGCGCACGGGCTCATCATCCCCAAACGGCGCAGCGTTGGCCTGACCGCGGTGGTCTCCAAGACCTCCGCCGGCGCGGTGGAATACCTCCCGGTGGCCCGGGTGAGCAACATCGCCGCTGCGCTCGAGGAGCTCAAGCAGCGCGGCGTCTGGGTCTACGGCACCGCCGCTGACGGCGCCACCCGGCTGTATGAGGCCGACCTCAAGGGCCCCTGTGCCATCGTCATCGGCAACGAGGGCGCCGGCATGGGCCGGCTTGTCCGCGAGCGCTGCGACGTGCTCGTCAGCATCCCCATGAAGGGGCAGATTTCCTCGCTCAATGCCTCCGCCGCCGCGGCAGTTCTGCTCTACGAGGCCGTGCGGCAGAGATCCTGATACCGATTCAGACGACCGTCTTTCCGATCGGTAGAACGCGGGTCCGGCTCCCCGGAACCGCTGATACGGAGTGTGCAACATGAAGAAAAATAAGAACAAGAAGAAGCAGGCCCCAAAACCGGAGCTCCCGGTGGTGGAGGTACCCGAAAAGCAGCCCCAGCCGGAGGATGACGGCGTGTTCCAGCTGGATCTGGACGCCATCATCGAGCGCGGCGGCTTTGATCTGGAGCAGACCGGGCCGATCCCGGTCTACGGCGGCCAGCCCCGGCAGCCCGCAGAGGACGCTGTCCCGGAGGCGGCGCAGCCCGACGAGAGCAACGCGCCCGAGCTGCCGCTCGACGAGCTGGTCGGCCAAAGTAGTCTGTTTGACGCGCCGGACGAGGATACTGCCGCCCCGGCGCTGCCGCTGGACGCGCTGCTGGACGAGCGGTCCGCCGAAACAGAGGCTGCCGAAGCGCCCCTGCCGGACGTGCAGCCGGCGCCTTCCGGGGAGGCGCCCGACCTGCGCTTCCCGCAGGGCGACCGCTTTGACACCTCCCGCTATCTGACGCTGCCGGATCTGGACGCGCCGGAGGCGCCGGAGAGCACGCCGGACGCGCTTCAGATGCCGGCCATGCCGGTGCAGCCGAAGCTGCAGCTGGATCTGCAGATGCCGAAGCTGGAGCGCGACGCCGCGCCCACGCCCTTCTCCCTGCGCATGGAGAGCGACGCCCCGATCCCGGAGCGCAGCCCCGCGCCGGGGCCCGCGCCCGCGCTGTTCATGAAAAACCCGAAAAAGGCGCAGCAGCCGGTGCCGTCCAAGCTGCGCTCCTATATCCCCGCGCTCGAGCAGCAGGCCCCGACGGCGCTGGTCTCCGATCTGGAGTCGCCCGCGCCGGCCGAAGCCGAAGCGCCGGCGGAAATTGCGCCGCTCGCGGTGCAGATCGAAGCGGACCCCGAGGCGGACCCGCCCGCGCGCAGCATGCCGGATTTTGATCCGGCGCCCGCACCGGAACCGGAGCCCATCCCGGTGCCGATGCCCAAGCCCGCGCCGGAACCCGTTCCTGAACCGGAACCCGAGCCCGCGCCGAAGCCCAAGCCTGTGCCGGAGCCTGTTCCCGCGCCGAAGCCCGAGCCCGCGCCGGAGCCTGTTCCCGCGCCGAAGCCCGAGCCTATGCCGGAGCCTGTTCCCGCGCCGAAGCCCGAGCCTGTGCCGGAGCCTGTTCCCGCGCCGAAGCCCGAACCTGTGCCGGAGCCTGTTCCCGCGCCCAGGCCGCAGCCGCCCAGAGCGCGCAGCGACGCAGAGCTGTTTGCCGCCGCGGACGCGATCATCGGGCACATTCCCTTTGAAGATACCGGCCGTCACCCGGCCGTTTCGGCTGCGCCGCAGCCGGAGATCCTTCCGCCGCCGGTCCGAACCGCGGCGCCGGCCGCCGCGCCCAAGCAGACGCAGAAGCGTGCAGCGCCCGTCCCGAAGCCGGAGCCCGTTCCGAAGCCGCAGCCCGCGTCTGTCCGGAAGCGGACCGCCCCGGCAGCGCCGGAAGCACCCGTGCGTGCGCAGTCCCCTGCGCCGCAGAGCGCGCCGCGCAAGGCAGAGGCCCCTGCAGAGAAGCCCGCTGCCCCGCGCAAGCGGACGGATGACGAGCTGTTTGCCGCCGTCGAGGCCATTTTGTCGCACGATCCGTTCTCCGGCGACACCGGCCCCCTGCCCGCGGTCCCCGCGCCGGCGTCGGAAATCCTCCCGGAGCCGGAGCCCATTCCTGCGCCGGAACCGAGGTCGGAACCGAAGCCCGTTCCCGCGCCGGAACCGAAGCCCGAACCGAAGCCCGTTCCTGTGCCGGAACCGAAGCCTGAACTGAAGCCTGAACTGAAGCCTGTTCCTGCGCCCGCACCGGAGCCCATTTCCACGCCGGCGCCCGAGAAAGCGCCGGAGCCCGCACCGGTGCAGCAGCCCGCTGCGCCGCAGTCGGAAGCCCGCAGGCCGCGCAGATCCCTCTTCCGGCGCAGAGCCGAAGCAGCCCAAATGCCCGTGGCCTCCGAGCCGATGTCTGAGAAAGCATCCGCGCCCGAACCGCCGGCGGCTGCGCCGCAGCCGGCACCCGAATCCGCGCCGCAGCCCGCGCCGGAGCGTCCGGTTCCACAGCCGGAGCCCACGCCGGAGCGGAAAAAACCGACGCGGCCGGCACCCGAACCCGCGCCGCAGCCGACGCCTGTCCGGCAGGCGCCCGCCCCGGTGCGCGAGGCCCCGGAGCCCATCGGCGAGACGGATGATGACCTCTATGCCGCCATCGAGCGGATCTTGAGCCGAAATATCTTTGACGAGCCCGACACACCGCTCACACCGGCAGCTTCCATCCCGGCGCCCGAGCCCCTGCCGGAGCCGCGCCCCGTATCTCCCGTTCTGCCGGAGCCGGAGGCGCGCCCTGCAACGGCCCTGCCGCCCAAGCCGGTCCCAGCGTCGTTCCTTGAACCCGAACCGATTGAAAAGCCGGAACCGATCGCGGAACCGGAACCGATCACAGAACCCGAACCGGAAGCAATTGCCAAGCCGGAGCCCGAGCCGGCTGCCAGGCCCGCGCCTGCCTCGGCGCCGATCGACAAAGCGCCGGCCGAGCAGCTGCCCTTCAACCTCGAGGACACCCTCGACCGCTCGATTGCCGCGCTGCTGGCCAGCATCCCGGCCGAGGCCCGGCGCACCGAGTCCGCGCCGGAGCCGGTGATCCCCGAGCCGAACGAGCCCATTTCGGACGACGCGCCGTTCTCGGCCTTCGCCCCGATGGAGCCTCCGATCCCCGCGGCGGTCCCCGCGCCGAAGCTCTGGCCGGAGCCGACCGTAAATGCGCCGACGCCTGAACCCGCTGAGCATGCGCCGGCAGCCGAACCCGAATCTGTTTTTGAACCCATTTCCGATTTCTTCCGGACGCCCGAGGCCCCGGCGGAAGCGCCGGCAGCCGCCGAAGCGTCCGCAGCGGAGCCTGTTTTGGAGCCCGAACCCGCGCCGGTCGAAGCGCCTGCGCCCGTCGAGGCGCCGACAGCCATCGAGGACCGGGACTTCACGGCGGCAGACTTCTTCTCCTCGCCCGAGGTGATCCCGACCCCGGCGGACGTGATGCCCGAGCCCGAGCCCGTCCCCGCTGCCGAAGCGGAAGCTGTCCCGTCCGATGCGCCCGAAGCGGCCGCGGAAGCGCCCGCCGCCCCTGAGCCCCGGCCGATGACCGTGCTCGAGCAGCTGCTGGCCATGGCCACGCCCATCGAGCTCAGCGGCAGCCGGCCCGCGCCGGTGCCCGATCTGGACGACAGCCCCGACAATGGGCCGCGCCCGGCCGCCGCGCCCGACGACCTGGATCTGGACCTGCTGACCGTGGTGCAGCCCAAGCCGGTGCGCACCCCGGAAAGCACCCCCAGACGCCGCACACCGCTCGATGCCCTGTCCGAGCAGGCGAGTGAGGAAAGCGTCCGCCCCGCCCAGCCGCAGCCAAGGCCCGAGCGCCGCGAAAGCCGGGAGCCGCGCAGCCATCGCGAGACCCGCAGCGAGGGCAGAACTGCAGAGCCCGAGCAGCGCAGCCGCCGCAGAAGCGCTGCGCCGACGGAACCCGCCGCACCCCGGCGCAGAAGCGCCGCGCCCGCTGCGGAAGGAACGGAGATCCCGATCCTCGATATGGACGCCGCGCTTGCCGCGGAAGAGGCCTCGGTCCTCGAGCCTACAGCGGAGCTGCGTCCCATCCCGAAGAAAAAGCCCCGGACGCAAAAGCGCGCCGAGGCAAAGCCGGCCAGGTCCGAACCGGCGGCGGAGCCCCAAACGCCCGCCCCCAGGCCGGAGCCCAAGCCGAAGCCCGAAAAGCCCAGACGCCAGCCGGTCAAGCGCACGCCGCCGCCCGAGCCTCCGGTGCTCGATCCGGACGCCGCCTACCGCAAGTACGCCAAGCAGATTGGCTCCATGGGCAGCCGCTTCATCACGGTGCTGATCCTGTCGGTCTTGAGCCTGTTCTTCTCGCTCTACGCCGGCCTGGGCTGGCACTTCCTGCCCGAGCTGTTCAACGGCGGCCTGACCGCGTACCTGCTCATGATCCTGCTGCTGGCCTCCTGCTTTGTCGCCTCCGACGTGTGGCAGAGCGCGCTGGCAGGGCTCCAGCAGCGGAGCTTCCGGCTCGACGCGCTGCTGCTTTTGGCAGGGCTCTTCTCCGCACTCGATACCTTCCAGGCGGCCCATGCCGGCAGAGTGCCGCTGTGCGTGGTGGTGCAGGTGCTGCTGTGCTTCTGCCTGTGGGGCAAGTACAGCGAGGCCATGGCCAAGCTCACCTCCATGCGCGTGCTGCGCGAGGTGCACGAGCCCATCGGCATCGTCGAGGTCCAGGACCTCATGAAGGGCCACCGCGGCATCCTGCGCGCCGGCGGCAATGTGGAGCAGTTCATGAAGCGCTTTGAGCGCACACCGCAGCTCGAACGGGTCATGACGGCCTACGCGCCCATCGCGGCAGGCCTGTCGCTGGTGCTCGGCCTGATCATCAGCATCACCGCCAAGATCGGCTTCCTCTGGACCGTGGCGCTGCTGCTGTGCGCCAGCCTGCCGCTGGCCGGCTTCATCGGCTACAGCCGCGCCTTCTACCGCCTGAGCCGCCGTCTGGACGAGTCCGACGCGGTGCTCTGCGGCTGGCACGGCGCCGCCCTGTTCGGCGGCAAGCACACGATCCTGGTCTCCGACGCCGACATCTTCCCCAAGGGCAGCCTGAGCCTGAACGGCTTCAAGATCTTCAAGGGCAACACCGACCGTGTGATCGGCTATGCCGCCGCGGCGGTCCGCGCCTCTGAGAGCGCCCTGGCGCCGCTGTTTGACGAGCTGCTCGAGCAGCACAACGGCCGGCACTACAACGTCGATCAGTTCCGCTTCTACGACAGCGGCGGCATCGGCGCCCAGATCGGCAACGAGACCGTGCTGGTCGGCACCGGCGAGTTCATGAAGCGCATGGGCGTGCACATGGACAGCGGCATGCGCGTGCAGCAGGCGGCCTACGTCTCGGTGGACGGAGAGCTGGCCGGCGTGTTCGCCATCCGCTACGCCGCGCCCGAGGCCGTGCAGCGCGGGCTGACCGCCATCGGCCGCAACCGCCACTTCAAGACCACCCTGATCACCCGCTGCTTCCTGGGCACGCCGGGCTTCCTCAAGTCCAAGTTCAACATCCCGGCGGGCAACCTGAGCTACCCCAGCACCAAGGAGCGGCTGCGCCTGTCCGAGGCCACCGTGAAGAGCGACGAGCAGGGTGCGATCCTGGCCGAGGACTCCTTTGGGGCCTTTGCCGAGGCCGCCGCCGGCGGCCGGCAGCTGCACAGCTGCGCCTGGGCCGCGATGTGGCTGGCGCTGGGCTCGGGCCTGGTGAGCTTCCTGCTGATGGCGATCCTGGCAGCCCTCGGCGCGACCGAGACCGCCAGCACCCTGAATCTCCTGCTCTACCTGGCCCTGTGGGCGATCCCCACGGTCCTTCTGACCGCCTGGGCAGAAAGATATTGAGGGGCTGGTGGCTAGCGGTTTGTGGCTAGTGGCTGGTTGTTTGCGCATAGCACCGACAACCTGACACCATACGGGGGATCAGGGATCAGGGTCTACGATAATGCCCTCACACCCTGTAGGGGTCGGCGTCTCGACGGCCCACGCTCCCCTCCCACCATAGGGGCGATTCACGAATCGCCCCTATAAGGTGCAGTTTGCGGGCAGATTGCTTGCGTTACGGGAGCGCTGCGGGTGGCCGATGACCGCCCCTACAGATGGAGGCGTGGGCGTTTTACGACCGTTCCTAAGAAAAACCAGCCCCCTGCAAACTCCTCAATTCTCAACTTTCTTCTCCCTCCTAAACGGAAAATTGAAAATAGTTTCTATATCTCGAACTGACAATCTGGAGATTAGCAGCTTACTTATTGAGACGTTTCATAATATAGTGATAAAGTCGCATCTGCTGAAAACAATCTCCGAAGTAGAGAAAAAGGTGTTAATATGCTGCATTTTGTTACTCCAAAGCAACTGAAAATAGCCATGCAGTCAAATGGCGATTTTCAATTTGAACCTAAACCTGCTGCATGGTTTTGTTCGGCCGAAGGTAGACAGGCATTTGATTCAGCAACAACGGTGGCAGATAGAGTACTCCTTCTTCTGAAGTTTCTTCGCTCTACAGTACCGGTTTTCGAAGATCAGAGTAAAGATAAGGATAACTATGCTTACCGAATTGCTTGGATAATGGCCGATTCCATGGTATATTCCGGGCTTGCTTTTTCTGGCTGGCAAAACATTATAGACGGAGAAAAGAACCCGTTGCTGTATTGGCTGAGGCAACCATCAGTAACAATTGAGAGCATCAATGCGTCTTCTCTTATTTCAGCGCTTCGTACTGGGGACGGAAATCGGATTGTAATCCGGAATTTAGGCGATTACGAAAAGTTGATTCCGTATCGACCAGAAAACGAAGCAATGTTTCTTATCGAACGTGAAATACTGTTTTCATTTCCGGGAATCATGGTTTGTGAGAAGATGCAGTTGGAGAATGGAGAATCTGGCAGTGACACGCTTTACGAAAAACTAGATGAGCTACTTTTTTCGACGAAACCATGGAATTCTTCTGAGATCGACGAAGGTATTGAAAAAATCCAGAACATTTTGAGCCAGGAAAGCATTCTATCTCAAACGGATACTGATACGGTGCAGCAGTTAGAACAGATTGGCCGGATGGTTGCACAGAAAAAGGAGCTTGAGGCTGCAAAAGGATGGTTGGAGTATAGAGCAGAAGAGCTGCCAGAAACCATTCAAAAGGACACTAAAAAGAGAGAAATAGACAACTATGAAAAACTAATAGCTAAGATACGGCAAGAAAAACCAACTATTCACTCGTGGCTCATGCCTCCAATTCGACTTGCATCGTTCAGCGATTCCCAGAAGAAACGAGGCATCATTGGGGTAATAGCAGAAGCGGCCATGATTGCTTTGATGCTGTTGCTTATGGTGCTGACATTTCACGCCTTTTTTATGGTTGAAGTATGGATAGTTCTAATTATTATAACAATTGTCGTTGCTCATATATGCGGGCGGCGTGCCTTTGTCGAATTTGTTCATTGTGAAGAAGCGGGGAAAGCATGGAGGAATCATATAGCCCAATATGAATACTTTTCTGAGCGGCACAGGTTTTTGCAAGAATGTATAAAAGCGGATCCCGATTTCAGAACCATGATTCACCAATATCTGGTATTTATGCAGCGGTCGCAGGAGCAGATGGAGATGGATTTATCTAATCTATTAGACCGCTGCCAAACTGCGAAACAACAGGCAGAATGCAGAATTTCAGAGCTTGAAGATCAATTGAAAAAGCAAACACTGTTAGTGCCCGAATATTTGCACCTTGCAACAGATATGGCCCTCGCACTTCGTGCGAGGCGTGCAGACAACTTCAAAGAAGCACTGAATTTGGCAATTTTGGATGAAGCCAGAGCGAAGGAAGCTGAGCGGATTGAAAGAGAACAGGAAGCTGCCTTAGAGCATCAAATAAGGATGGAACAGCTAGATCGTGAGCAAAAGTTCAAAGAGGATCAAGACCGACGTAAAAAAGACCTAGCTTATCTAAATGCGGAGCGTAGATATAAAGCAGCGAGTAATTCTTACCATTACTGGACGCTAAAAGAAGGAGCGAACAGTAGTAATGCGATCCGTTTTAAAATGGAGATGGAAAAGGCTGCGATCGAAATGTTAGCAAACAAAAATTGAAGGGATTACGCTAATCAAAGGAAAATATGAATTCTGGCAGTCTATGACAAACAATTGCAGTAATTTAAGTTGTTTTTCCAGAAGTTAATCATCGATATAAAGCAGAAGAATATCATAGAATTGCAAGTCACAAAAGGCATACAACTCTCTTGTCTTCGGACTGATAAAATAGCTCTTGCCTTTTCTGAAAAACTCTGCTATAATAGCTTGAAACTATGGCCGAAGCGGCGCTCGGCTGTCATGTATGGCGCCGACGAAAGGAGAAAAATCTATGTATACTGCGAAGGATATCCGCAATATCGCCTTACTTGGTCACGGCGGTGACGGCAAGTCCGCTCTGTGCGAGAGCATGCTGTTCACCACCAAGGTCATCACCCGCCTCGGCAAGCGCGCTGACGGCACCACCGTTTCCGACTTCGACGACGAAGAGAAGAAGCGCGAGTACTCCATCAAGACCTCCGTCATTCCCGTGGAATACAACAAGACCAAGCTCAACGTGCTCGACAACCCCGGCTACTTCGACTTCGCCGGTGAGGTCGTGCAGAGCCTGCGCGTGGCCGACGCCGGCGTCATCGTTCTGACCGCCAAGTCCGGCATCGCCGTCGGCACCGAGAAGGGCTGGAAGTCCCTGGAAGAGCGCGAGCTTCCCGCTTTCTTCTACATCTCCAAGCTCGACGAGGAGCACGCCAACTTCTTCAACACCTTTGATTCCCTGCGCGACACCTTCGGCCCCTCCGCGATCCCCTTCACCTTCCCCATCCTGAACGGTGAGCAGGCGGTCGGCGTGGTCGACCTCATCGAGAAGAAGGCCTACGACGCCAACGGCAAGGAGATCCCCCTGCCCGCCGACGCCGAAGAGAAGATCGAAGAGTACATGATGGAGCTCAACGAGCAGGTCGCCGAGACCGACGAAGCCCTCATGGAGAAGTTCTTCATGGAAGAGCCCTTCACCGAAGAAGAGCTGGCCACCGGCATCAAGACCGGCATCGCCACCCGCGCCATCACCCCCGTGTTCTGCGGCTGCGCCATGTCCGGCCTGGGCACCACGAACCTGCTGGCCAACCTGGTCAAGTTCGCTCCCTCTCCCCTGGAGGGCAAGCCCATGACCACCGTGGACGAAGAGGGCAACGAGGGCGAGTTCAAGCTCGATCCCGCCGGCAGCCCCATGGCCTTCGTGTGGAACACCCTGTCTGACCAGTACGGCAAGAACTCCTACTTCAAGGTCATTTCCGGCGACATCGAGGACACCCTCACCGTCGTCAACGGCCGCACCGGCGACGCCGAGAAGCTCGGCAACACCTTCTTCCCCCGCGGCAAGGACAACACCAAGACCAACAAGGTCGCCTGCGGCGACATCGGCGTGTTCACCAAGCTGGCCTCTGTCCGCACCGGCGACACCCTGGGTCTGGCCGGCAAGGTCGTGAACCTCAAGCCCATGGAGTACGCGGAGCCCTGCTACCGCATGGCCATCTACGCCAAGACCAAGGGTCAGGAAGACAAGGTCGCTGCCGGCCTCGCCAAGCTCAACGAAGAGGACGCCTCCTTCACCTACGGCAACGATCCGGAGACCAAGGAGCTCATCATCGCGGGTGTCTGCGACATCCATCTGTCCGTCATCATCGCAAAGCTGGCCTCCAAGTACAAGGTCGAGGCGGAGCTGCGGCCTGCAAAGATCGCCTACCGCGAGACCATCAAGCGCAAGGTCGAGCAGCACGGCCGCCACAAGAAGCAGTCCGGCGGCCACGGCCAGTTCGGCGACGTCTATATCCGCTTCGAGCATCAGGACGAGCAGGATGATATGATCTTTGTCGACGAGACCGTCGGCGGCTGCGTGCCGAAGAACTTCATCCCCTCCGTCGAGAAGGGCCTGCGCAACTGCGTGACCAAGGGCGTTCTGGCCGGCTACCCGGTCGTGAACCTGAAGGCCACCCTGTACTTCGGCTCCTCCCACCCGGTCGACTCCTCCGATATGGCGTTCCAGACCGCTGCCGGCATCGCCTACAAGGAAGGCCTGCCCCAGGCCGGCCCCACCATCCTCGAGCCCATCGCCGAGCTGAAGGTCTACGTGCCCGACGCCAACATGGGCGACATCATCGGCGACCTCAACAAGCGCCGCGGCCGCGTCATGGGCATGAACCCCAACGGCGCCGGTCAGCAGGTCGTTGAGGCTGAGGTCCCCATGGGTGAGATGAGCAGCTACGCCATCGACCTGCGGTCCATGACCCAGGGCAGAGGCTCCTACAGCATGAAGTTCGTCCGCTACGAGGAAGTCCCCCAGATGAATCAGCAGAAGATCATCGACGAGGCCAAGGAAGACGAAGAATAAGACCCATAAAAAATCCCTCTCCGCTGCTTGCGGAGAGGGATTTTTTTGGGAGTGGAAAATGGAAAGTGGAAAGTGGCACAGGCAATAGGGAATGAGGCAATAGGCAATAGGAGAACGTAGGGGCGAGCATCGCTCGCCCGTCGACGCAGGACAGCGCAAGAGTGAGGAATGAGGAATGAGGAGTGGAATTGTAGGGACAAGCCTTGCTTGTCCGGCTGCGAAGGGCAGCGCAAGAGTGAGGAATGAGGAGTGAGGAGTGGAATTGTAGGGACAAGCCTTGCTTGTCCGGCTGCGAAGGGCAGGGCATAGAGTGAGGAGTTAGGAGTGAGGAGTGAGGAGTTCATGCGTAGGGGCGAGCAGTGCTCGCCCGCCGATGTGCGCTGAACAAACAGCAGAAAAGCAAGCGTTATGTCATTCTGAGGCACGATTTGAAACATACCGACACTTTCCACTTTCCATTTTCCACTTTCCATTTCAAAAAAATTCCCAACTTTGTATAAATCTGCCTTTTCGTGGACATGCTACTGTGCGGAGGTGCATTGCATGCAAAACGAAAACCAAAAACCCGCAAAGCAGAACTGGGACAAGGGCTACTACATAGCCCTGCTCCTCTGCATCCTGGCAGTGGGGCTCTCAGGCTATCTGTTCACCACATCCCTTTCTGACAACAAGGCCAAGGCCGCGGCGGAAAAGCCGGCGTCGTCCATGACGCTGCCGGGCCTGCAGAACGCCGCGCCGACCAGCCCCGCGGCAAAGCCCGCCATCACCGACGAGCTGCCGGAACTGCGTCGGGAAACCCAGAGCGCGCCGACGGCTGCGCCGGACGAGAACGCGCCCGCGCCCGCGCCGCTGGTCGCCGTCCGGCCGGTGGAGGGCGAGGCCAGCCAGGTCTACAGCATGGACCACCTGAGCTTCAACCCCACCACCCGCGACTGGCGCACCCATGACGGGGTGGATCTGGCGGCCGAGCCCGGTGCAAACGTGGCCGCGGCGGCGGACGGCGTGGTCGAGAGCGTCTTTGACGACGATTTTCTCGGCAAAACCGTGACGATCCGCCACCGGGACGGCTACGTGACGCGCTATGCCAACCTGGGCGACACCCTCGCCGTCAGCGTGGGCGACGAGGTCAAAGCCGGCGACGTGATTGGCGTGGTCGGCGCCAGCGCCCTGCTGGAGGTCAATGCCGCGCCGCACCTGCACTTTGCCGTCACCCAAAACGGCAGCTCCGTCGACCCCGAGGCCTTCCTGGCCGCGCATTCCGGCTGAGCCAAGAAAAAGAGCTGAATCCAACACGGATTCAGCTCTTTTTCTGTCAAAAACCTCAAGCTCCGCAAGGCACTACGTCGCTCTCCTATTGCCTATTGCCTGTTCCCTATTGCCTCACAAAAGATTCTTCAGCGCTTTTTCCCGAGCAGCAGCTTGCCGAGGGCCAGGGCCAGGACGGCCAGGACGATCGGGAGAACGATCAGCCAGGGGCGCAGGGCCTGGGGCAGGGCGCGCTTCGGGATCGATTCGCCCTCTGTCTCGGGCGGCAGCTCCGCCGCCGCGTTGGCCGGGATCGACCGCTCGGCCGCTTCCCCGTCCTCGACGGCAGCCTCCACAGGTAAGTTGTCTGCGCTTGCCGGGTCTGCGGCAGCCGGCGCCGTTCCGGCAGTCGGCGCTGCGGCCGCTGCTTCGGCCTGTGCCTCGGCGGCGGCTGTCTCAGCCGCCTGCCGGGCTGCCATATCCGCGGCGGCCTGCGCCTTGATCGGCGCGGCCTGCGCGGCCAGCCGCTCCTGCTCGAGCTGCGCGCTCTGGTATTCGATCAGTGCCTTGCCGATCCGGCCGATCAGCTCCTCGCCGTCGATGCCGCCGTCGGAAAAGCCGTAGGTGTAGATAGCTGCCAGCACCGGCTGCTCGGTGTAGAGGATGCCCACGTCGTTGTGGGAGATCTTCGGGTCAAAGAAGATGCCGTATTTGTGGGCCACCTCCACGTCGCCGGCGTAGGCCTGCAGATACTGCCCCGGCATAGCCTGCTTCATGTAGCCGATCAGCTCCTCGAAGGTCTCGCTGTGCTCGTAGAGGTACTGCAGCGTGTTGCACATGAACTTGGTGCAGTAGTAGTTGTCGGCCCAGTAGTCGATCTCGAGCTCGGCCAGATCCATCCGGCCGTAGTTTTCCAGCATGGCCAGCTTATACTGGTAGAAGCTGCCGATGTTGTAGAGCATGGCGTGGGAGAGCTCGTTGTTGGAATAGACGATGCTCTGAAAGTGGGCGCTGGCCAGAGTCGTGCCGCCGATGCGCATGCTGCTGTCATAGACGCCCTCGGCCTCGCGCTCGTAGTAGTACATGTTGAGCGGCAGCTTGTAGGTGCTGGCGGCGAAGAACATGGCGGTCTCGTTGAAGGCGGCACGCTCGCCGGTGTCCGGGCAGTAGAGGGAGATGGCGAAGTTTTCCTCGCTCAGGTGGTAGGTCTGCACATAGTAGTCCACCAGATCCTGCATGCTCCAGCTCGCAGGGATGTCGATCTCGTAGCCGCCCTCGGTATGCTCCACCGCCTCGCTGCCCGCAATCGGCGTCGTCAGCAGCAGTGCCGCCAGCAAAAAGATCAAAATTTTTCTCATATAATTGTCAGTTTTCAATTGTCAATTAGATGAGGCTCGGCTCCATGGCCTCGTGCAGCTTCCGGGTCATCGCGCCGGCAAAGATCCGGTCGGCGTGGATGTGGACGGTGTTCAGGGCCGGGACGCAGGTGTTGACCGGCACGTTGCCGCTCATGAAGATGTCGATGTCGAGGATGAAGCGGACCTCGTCGTCCTTGACCTTGCCGCGCTGGATCATGCCGGGGCCGACGTGCATCTTGGCGTTGCAGCCGCCCTGGAGCTTCATCTCGATGTCCTGACCGGAGCGGGCAAAGGCGGTCTCCTGCACGTCGTCCTCGCCGAGCAGGCCCAGATAGCCGGGCTGGAACAGCTCGCGGAAGGGCACGCCCTCGAGGCCCAGCGCCTTGCGGGAGAAGGCGTTGATGTAGCGCAGGCCCACGCGCTCAAAATACGCGGGCTTGTAGATCGGAATGAAGCCGGCCAACACCTTGTCGAGCTTGGCGGCGAAGTCCTCCCAGTTGGTGTAGGCGGGCGTGGCCAGGGCGATGAAGCTGTTGGTCAGGTTGACCTTCCACTTGCCGTCCACGGACAGGAACTGGTAGTTGGTGACGGGCTTCTGCTCCTCGAGGCGCACGTTGCCGGGCGCACCGCTGATCTTGGGCGCGGGGCGCTCCTCGAGCCGCTGGTATTTGGGGAATTCGTCCCGGATCGCGTCCTGGAAATCCGCCGGCTCGCGGGCCGAGATGGACAGGATCGTGGGGAAGCGCAGCTGGCAGATGACCTCCAGCAGCTGATTTTTGCGGTATTGATACCGATCGCGTTCATAAAACATGAAAATCGCCTCGTTTTTGTGGTTTTTGAATATTTTACCACAAAAACGAGGCAGACACAAGTATTTTTATCTCAGGTTCGCCTTTATTTCCCCGATCAGGTAGAGCGAGCCGCAGCAGAGGGTGGGGCCGCCTTGGGCCGCGGCCGCATCCAGGGCCGCGCGGGGCGAGGGGCAGACCTGCACGGGCTTGCCGTATTGCGCCAGGTGCGCAGCCAGGTCCTCAGCGGATAAGGCGCGGGGATTCGGCGGCGTCAGGGTGAAAAAGCGCGCTGCGTAGGGCGCGAGCCGGGCGTACATGTCGGTGTAGTCCTTGTCGGCCAGCACGCCGGTGATCAGATTGAGCGGCGTATCCGGCAGGTAGGCGTCCAGCGCGCGGCAGAGCGCGTCGATGCACTGGTCGTTGTGCCCGCCGTCGAGCAGCAGCAGGGGCTCGCGCCGCACAAGCTCAAAACGCCCGGGCCAGCGGACCTGCGCCAGCCCTTGGCGCACGGCCTGCGCCGGGATGTGCCAGCACTTTTCCCGCAGGGCTTCCACCGCAGTCAGCACCACCGCGGCGTTGTGCAGCTGATGTTGCCCCAAAAGCGGCAGCTGCAGATCGGAATACGGCGGAAAATCGAAGCTCTGGCCGCCCAGATCCGCCTGTTTCGGCCGGATCGCGGAAAAATCCGCACAATAGAGCGGAATATTCTTTTCCGCACAGGCCGCCGCGATCACCCGGTCCACGCCGGGCACGGCGTTGGGATAGAGCACCGCCGCGCAGCCGGGCTTGAGGATGCCGGCCTTGGTGGCGGCGATCTTCTCCACGGTGTCGCCCAGATACTCGGTGTGATCCAGGCCGATGTTCGTGAACACCGCCGCCTCGGGCGCCGGGATCACGTTGGTTGCGTCAAATTCCCCGCCCATGCCGGCCTCGAGCACGACGATGTCGCAGCCGGACGCGGCAAACCAGCACAGCGCAATGGCGGTGATGCGCTCAAACTCCGTGGGGCTGTCGGCCATGGCCTCGATCTGCGGGCGCACCCGCTCGGTGAACTCGGCCAGCGCCGCGGGCGGGATCATCTCGCCACCGATCTGCATGCGCTCGCGGAAGTCCACGAGATAGGGCGAGGTGTAGAGCCCGGTCTTGTACCCGGCGGCGGTCAGAATGGCGGCGAGCATCGCGCAGGTGCTGCCCTTGCCGTTGGTGCCGACCACGTGGACAAAGCGCAGGCCCCGCTCGGGGTTGCCCAGCCGCGCCATGAGCGCCTGGATGCGCGACAGGCCCGGCTGCGAGCCCTTCCAAGAGACGGAATGGATGTATTGTAATGCTTCTTCGTATGTCATGGTGTTTTCCTTTGAAATGCTGTACTCAGCGCTGCGCGCTCTTCTGCAGCAGCGGCCAGAGCAGGCAGGCCAGGGCCAGATCGATGGCGGCAATGATGCCGTACTGAATGGCCCGGGTGGTCAGATTGGTCAGAAACGACGGCAAAAAGGTGTTCGGATGGTAGACAAAGGCCAGCGCGGCGCTCTGCTCGAGGATGTAGCCGACCAGGATCGGCGGGATCAATGCCAGGGCGATGCGAAGCCAGCTTTTGTCCGGCTTGGTGCGCCAGAAGCCGGCCCACAGGCCCAGCAGGATCGGCGGCAGGCACAGCAGCGGATTGTAGCCCCAGGGCGAGAGCAGGCAGCCCAGAAAATCCGAGGCAAAGCCCACGAGCGCCCCGGCCAGCGGCCCGAAGAGCAGGCCGGAGAGCAGGATCGGCAGGGTCTCGAGCGAGTAGCGGACGGTCTCGGTGGGGGCAAAGGAGATCAGCCGCGCCATCACCACGGCCAGCGCCGTGAGCAGCGCGCAGCCCACCAGGGTCCTGACGCCGAAGGCGCCGTTTGCATTGGGTTTGGACATGAAAAAACCTCCGATTCGGAGGAGGTTGACACTGCCCCTTTGGTCTGGCAGAGCGGCTGCGAGGCTGCACCGTCCGGGTCACCCCGATTCGTCCGCCGGCAACCTCCCATCCGACGGCACTCCATGCCGGCTGCCCGGCAAACGCGCAGCCCCTACTCTCTGTCGGGGCATGCACATTATAGCCCACCGGGGCTGCTTTGGCAAGCCCCTGCAGAAAATATTTCTCATATTCGTGCGTTCTGCGGGCGCTTTGTCGAAACTTGCGAACGATTCCGGGTGGTTTTTTGCCCCGCGCGGCGCTATGATTTGTTGGAAATCTTCGTCTCAAGGGAGGAAGCCAGATGAACCGACAAATTGAGCCGCAGGTCGAGGCGGCAATCTATGAATACGGGGTCATTGAGGAGGAAGGCGGCTATGGCATCCGGGTGGACGCCGCCACGCGCAGCACCACCTGCTCCAAGACCGTCCACGGCGTGACGCACGACCTGGGCAGAGCCCTAGCCCTGATGCGCCTTCTGTGGAAGCGCGGCGTCTCGCCGGTCGGCCTCGAGGACGCGCTGGCCGAGCTCACCGCGGACGCAGGCCGCTGAGTCCGGCCGAGGCCATCCCGCGGCGCGGCAAAGGAAGCAGAACCTTTTTCGACATACCTTCCCGAAATTTGCGTTTTTGCGATATTCCATATGGAAACTGCCGCCGGGTCTGTGGTATAATCGTATTATACCATACGGAATAAAATGAGACGCCGCACGGCGGCTGCGATTGCAGCTGCCATGCGGCACGGAGGATGCCAATGTTCAGAGAATTGACCAGAAAACGGCAGGCGCTGACCCGGGAGGAATGCCTGGCGCTGCTGCGCAGCGAGCTGCGCGGGGTGCTCTCGGTCCAGGGCGACGACGGCTATCCTTACGGGATGCCGATGAACCACTATTACAACGACGCGGACGGGAAGCTCTATTTCCACAGCGGAAAGCACGGCCACCGGCCCGACGCCATCCGGCGCTGCAGCAAGGCCTCGTTCTGCGTCTGCGACGCCGGCACGCGCACGCCGGGAGACTGGGCGCTGCGCTTTCGCAGCGTGATCGTCTTCGGCCGGATCGAATGCATCGAGGACCCGGAGGCCATCCGGGACATCGCCGCCCGGCTCAGCCGGAAGTTCACAGACGACGAGGACTACATCCGCCGGGAGATCGCGCAGTTCGCGCCAGCCACGATGCTCTTTGCCCTGACGCCGGAGCACATCACCGGAAAAACCGTCCACGAGGCGTGAAGCCGCAGGTGCCGTCGTAGCACCGGCCTGCCGCGGCGGGAAGCACCCTCAGGGACGACCTGTGCGCCTGCCGGGTCCCGTGCATGCACCATTTCCGTAGTGGCCGATGCCCACATCGGCCATGAAGGTGCAATGTGCAACAGGGTTTTATGGCCGAACTCGAAGAGTCACGAAGTATGTGGGCATCGGCCACTACGAATTACCCTGTCAGCCTGTACGCCGGTCGCCCGGTACCCGCCACGCGCCGGACGGGACGTCGAGGACGCCGTCCCCTACGTCGTTCTCCTATTCCCTATTCCCTATTCACTATTCCCTATTCCCTATTCACTATTCCCTATTCCCTACTCTCAAACGTTCCTGCGACCTGCTCTAAGAGCTTGCGGATCTCCAGGTGCTGCGGGCAGACGCGCTCGCATTTGCCGCACTTGATGCACTCGGAGGCCTTGCCGTGGCCGGTGGTCAGCACGTCCTCATAGTAGAAGGCCGAATTCCAGTTGTGGAAGGCCTCGTGGGCGTTGAGCGCCGCGAACAGGTCCGGGATCAGGATCCCCTTCGGGCACTGGCTCTCCTCGATGCAGTAGCGGCAGCCGGTGCAGGGCACCAGATGCAGGTCCCGTCGCTCATGCCGGAGAGCACCATCGCCATGTTGGGGAAGCTCGCGGCAAAGCGGATCGCGTAGCCCGCATTGGAGTATTCGCCGAGCTCTCGCAGGACCTTGTCCGCCGCCTCGGGCAGATTGACCAGGCTGCCGCCCTTGACCGGCTCCATGACAATGACGGGCTTGTTGTGCTTTTCGCAGACCTCGTAGACCTTGCGGCTCTCCACAGAGGCGTCCTCGTAGTCCACGTAGTTGAACTGGATCTGCACGATCTCGATCTCCGGGTGCTCGGTCAGGATCCTGTCGAGCACCTCGGCCTTGTCGTGGAAGGAGATGCCGAAGTGGCGGATCCTGCCCTCCTGCTTGAGCTGCCAGGCGGTCTCGTAGGCATGGCAGCGCTGGAATTTTTTGTAGTTGTTCTTGTCCTGCGCGTGCATGAGGTAGAAGTCAAAGTAGTCCACGCCGCACCATTGCAGCTGCTGCTCAAAGAAGGGCCGGATGTCCTCCTGCTTGTTAAAATATGGGTCGGTCAGCTTGTTCGTCAGCAGAAATTCGCTGCGGTCATGGCGCTTTGCCACGCAGTCGCGGATGGCGGTCTCGGACTGGCCGCCGAGGTAGCCGTGGGCGGTGTCAAAGTAGTT
>CADBKF010000014.1 GCA_902795195.1 Oscillospiraceae bacterium | reverse complement strand
GGAAATGGCGTATTTCCGGGGTTTTTCGACTCTTGTTGGGTCTGATTAACGCTTCGAGAACTGAGGTGCTCTGCGCGCGGCCTTCAAGCCGTACTTCTTGCGTTCCTTCATTCTGGGGTCACGGGTGAGCAGGCCCGCAGCCTTCAGGGTGGCGCGGAGCTCGGGGTTGACGCCCAGCAGCGCGCGGGAGATGCCGTGACGGATGGCGCCGGCCTGGCCGGTCACGCCGCCGCCGGCGACGGTGCAGACCACGTCGACCTTGCCGAGCATCTCGGTGGCGACGAGGGGCTGACGGACGATGAGCTTCAGCGTGTCGAGGCCGAAGTAATCGTCGATATCGCGGCCGTTGATGGTGATGGCGCCGGTGCCGCCCTCATAGACGCGGACGCGGGCCACGGAAGCCTTGCGGCGGCCGGTGCCGTACTGATACTGTTTCTTGCTCTCGTACATAGTTCCTTACCTCCTTAGTCCTGCGTCCAGGCTTCGGGCTTCTGCGCAGCGTGCTTGTGCTCAGCGCCCTTGTACAGCTTCAGACGGGTCAGCGCGGTGCGGCCGAGGGTGTTCTTGGGCAGCATGCCCTTCACCGCCAGCTCCATCGCGAAGTCGGAACGGGACTCCATCAGAAGACGATACTTGGTCTCCTTCAGGCCGCCGATCCAGCCGGTGTGACGGCGGTAGTACTTGTCCTCCGCCTTGTTGCCGGTGAGAACGGCCTTGTCGGTGTTGACGATGATGACGAAATCGCCGCAGTCAACATTGGGGGTGAAATCGACCTTGTGCTTGCCGCGAAGCAGGTTGGCAGCGACAACGGCGGTGCGGCCCAGGGGCTTACCGGCGGCGTCGAGCACGTACCACTTGCGCACTACGGTCTCTTTTTTTGCCATAGTAGTGGACATCTGTGTTTTCCTCCGTATATTGCAACATAAAGTTTTGACAAATTGGGTGTTTGGAGTTAAAATGACCTCAAAGCCTGTTTTTTATATCACAAACCCGGAAATCTGTCAAGTGTTTTTTCGTTTTTCTCCGGAAGAACTCTTTAATTCTCACGTATTCTCTCGTATTCTCTTGAATACTGACTTTTCATTTTAGTTTTTTGCTTGCAGAAGAAAAACTGCAAAGGGGAGGACGTCATGCAAAAGCTTTTGGGACTGCTGCGCAGCTGCGTGGATGACTATCATATGATCGAAGAGGGCGACCGCATTGCGGTGGGCGTATCCGGCGGAAAGGACAGCCTGACGCTGCTGGTCCTGCTGGCAAAGCTGAGGGATTTCTATCCGAAAAAATTCACCCTCGAAGCCCTGTCCGTGGACATGGGCCTCGAGGGGATGGACTTCTCGCCGGTGGAGGCGCTCTGCAGGGAACTGGAGGTGCCGTTCAGCCTGATTCCGACGCAGATCGGGCCGATCATCTTTGACTACCGGCACGAGAAGAATCCCTGCTCCATGTGCGCCAAAATGCGGCGCGGGGCGCTGAGCAAGGCCATGGTGGACCGGGGCATCAACAAGGTCGCCCTCGGCCATCACCGGGACGACGCGGTGGAGACCTTCGCCATGTCGCTGCTCTTTGAGGGGCGGATCAGCTGCTTCCAGCCGGTGACCTACCTCGACCGCATGGGCGTGACGCAGATCCGCCCGATGCTGTATATCCCGGAGCTCTCCATCACGCATTTTGCAGAGCGGATGCAGCTGCCGGTCGTGCACAACACCTGCCCGGCGGACAAGCACACCAAGCGCGAGGAGGTCAAGGAGCTGATCTTTGAGCTCCAGGGCCGCTACCCGGGCCTCAAGGACAAGATCTTCTTCGGTATGCAGCGACTGCCCCTGCCCGAATGGGGCGTGGAGGGGCAGAGGAAGCTGGAACGGGGCGTCTGAAAATGATAATTGACAATTGAAAATGGACAATTGTGGTATTTTTCATATCTCTGATATGAAAAATGAATTGAAATCATCCCGAAGGGATACCGAAATTGTCGATTATCAATTGTCAATTGTCAATTTGGCCTTAGCCTTCTGCCGAGAAACGATAGATGGTCGTCTGCTCGTAGACCTCGCCGGGGTTGAGTCTGGCGGTGGGGAAGTCAGGCTTGTTGGGGGCGTCGGGGAAAACCTGGGTCTCCAGGCAGAAGCCGTAGCGCTTCTTGTAAGGTGCGCCGCCCTTGCCGTCCGGGCAGCCGTCGAGATAGTTGCCGCTGTAGAACTGGATGCCGGGCTGCGTGGTCTCCACACGCATGGTGATGCCGCTGCAGGCGGCCTTTGCAACCGCAGCCTCACGCAGGCCGCTGCCGCGCAGGACGTAGTTGTGATCGTAGCCGCCGGCCATCTGCAGCTGGGCAAAGTCGGCGTCGATGTCTTTGCCGATCGGTGTGAGATCACGCAGATCCATCGGCGTTCCGTCCACAGGGGCCAGCTCACCCGTGGGAATGGAGCCTGCGTCGGTGGGCGTGAAGGCGTCGGCATGGATTTGGATGTGCTGGCGAAGAATGTCGCCGCTGTCGTGGCCGTCCAGGTTAAAATAGCTGTGATTGGTCAGGTTACAGACCGTGGGCTTGTCGGTTTCGGCGCGATAGTCGATGCGCAGCGCGCCGCCTTCGAGCGTGTAGGTGACGCGCACAAGAAGCGTGCCGGGATAGCCCTCCTGGCCGTCGGGGCTGGTGAGGGAGAGCGTGATCGCGTTCTCGCAGACTGCATCAACGTTCCAGATCTGCCGGTCAAAGCCGATCAGACCACCGTGCAGGTGGTTTTTGCCGTCGTTGGTGGCCAGGGGATAGCGCACGCCGTCCAGCTCAAAGGCGGCGTCACCGATGCGGTTGGCAAAGCGGCCCACGACGGCGCCCAGATAGCAGGTTTGCTTGAGATACGCCTCGATCGTGTCGAAGCCAAGCAGCACATCCAGGATCTTGCCGTCCTTGTCCGGCACGCGCAGCGCGCGCGCGGCCGCGCCCCAGGTGAGGATGTCGCAGGACATTGCGCCGTTCTGCAGGGTGTACTGGAAAACCTCCCGGCCGTCCGGGAGAAGGCCAAAGCGCTGTTTCATGATAAAAACCTCCGTTCGCCGCCCGCCGATGCGGGAAGCGTTATTTTTTCCAAGAAGAGGATAGCATAAGTCGGTAAAAAAATCCATAGCATTTCAAAAAAATTCCCCCGCGGCATTGAGAAATGCCCGGGGATTTGTTATAATGAACCATATTATGATGGAGAAATGTGTATGTTGTACAAATCTCTTTCCGAACGACTGAACACTGCGCTGCGCGCGTGCGGCCTTTCGCAGCGGGCGCTGCGGCAGCTGCTCCGGGATACGGCGTTTTTTGCAGGCCTTCCGACCGCACTGCCGGAGGGCCGGACCGACTGCGCCCAGGTGCTGCGCTGGTGCCGCCCGGTGCTGGATGCGCTGCATCCGGAGCCGGCCGCCGGCTGGATGCGCGAGTGCTATGACGAGCTGGCCCATCGGCTCTATCCCGACCCGGCCCGCGGCACGCTGCCGGTCGGCCTGCGGCAGGGGATTTGCTTCTATGTCACAGTGCTCGAATGGTTTCTGGAATCCGAGCGCGGCCGCTTTGCCTACGATCCTTTGACGGATATTCCGGAAATCACCGAGGATGAGCGCGCCGAGAGTCTGATCCCGGAGGAGTATGACCGCTATCTGGAGGCAATCTCCAAGGCGCATTTTGTCACGCTGATGCGGCTTGGCCGGCAGATCATGCCCTTTGACCCTGCCTCGCACACGATCGGCGTGCACCACATGGCGCTGCACATGGCAAGGCAGGCGGCGAAGGCCGGTCTGCCGGTGGACATCCCGCTTGTGAGCGCCGCCGCGCTCAGCCACGACATCGGCAAATTCGGCTGCCGCGGCAGCGACGCCAAACGCATTCCGTACCTGCACTATTATTTCACCTATCAGTGGCTCGAGCGGCAAGGCCTGCCAAAGATCGCCCACATTGCCGCCAACCACTCCACCTGGGATCTGGAATTTGAGAATCTGACGCTCGAATCTCTGCTGCTCATCTATGCCGATTTCCGCGTGCGCGGCAATCGGGAAAACGGCCGCGAGGTCGTGCGGATCTATACGCTCTCAGAGTCCTATGACATCATCCTCTCCAAGCTGGCCGATGTGACGCCGGAAAAGCAGCGGCGCTACCGCACGGTCTACACGAAGCTGGCCGATTTTGAACGGATGCTGACCGGCCACGGCGTGCAGACCGAGCCGCTTTGCGCCGAAATGACGCCGCGCACGCCGCGTCCGGCGGCGCTTCTGGACGAGGGCGAGCTGATGGGCGCGCTGTCGGACCAGATGTTTGAAAACAACATCCGGCTCATGTATGCCATCACGAAGGACGTGACCTTCGGCCAGCTGCTCGAGCAGGCCAGGGGAGAGAAGAACCTGCACCGCATCCGCACCTATCTGCGGCTGTTTGAGGAGTACAGCACCTATATGACCGGCCAGAACAAGCGCCGGACGCTGTCGCTGCTCTACGAGCTGCTGATGCACTATCAGGGCGACGTGCGCCGCCAGAGCGCCCGCATCATGGGCCAGATCCTGGCAAACAGCGGGCCGAAATACCGCAAGGAGCTGCCAAGCTCCGCCCCGCAGACCGCCATAGCCCCGGCCACCGCGAGCTTTTTGTCCGAATCGGTGGAGCTCTGGGAGCGCTACATCGACATGTGCCTGTACCCGGATCACAAGATCGCGGCCAAGCACGCACAGCGCATCTCCAATTCTCTGAAGATCATCGCCTCCAGCCTGCTCAGGAGCATTGACGAGCCGGAGATCCCGCACTATGCAGAGCCGCTTCTCAAGCGGCTTGAGAGTGCGCAGGGTGATGTGCTCTTCGCCCTGGTCGACGCGCTCTATTATGTGCCGCTGGAAAAGCTGCCGAAGCAGCGCGTGCAGGCGCTCACGCGGCAGTTTGCCGCCCTGCTGCCGACGGCAGATGAGCCGCTGCAGGTGCTTTTGCTGCGCCGCCTGGAGACGCTGAGCGGCTATGCGGAGGACCTCGATGCGCTGCGCCTGCAGATGGAGGCATTTCCCGACAGCACCTCGCACGCGGTGCGCTACTTTGAAAACCGCGTGCGCCGGTGTCTGGACCTTACGCCGCGGCCTTTGGAGCTGCCGGTGGCGCAGCTCTATCTGAGCAACCTCAAAAACGCCGTGCACTGGATGGTGAAGCTCACGCAGATCGACGCGCTGCTCGACGATCTCGACCTGCACCCCGAGCACGCCTTCCACACGGCGATGCACTTTTCCAATCTGCTCTCCGTGAGTGAGCACCTGCCGGTGCGCGAGCGGGCCGGGCGCTGCCTGATGCGCATGCAGGACCGGCTTTCGCTCGTCGAGCAGAACGAGATCATCGTGGATCTCATGCGCGAGCTCGAGACCGGACAGGATGAGATCTCGGCCTACATCCCGCGCTACCTGGGCGTGATGATTGCAAAGCTGCCGGACAAGGAGCTCAGCGAGTGCCTGGAATTTCTCGAGGGCCACATCCGGCAGTCCTCGGTGCGCACGGCCACGGCCTGCCTGCTCACGGTGAGCAAGCTGCTCGAATCGCTTCGCCCGGAGGACGAGCACCGCAGCGAGCAGCTTCTGGGCCTGCTGCTGGCCGGCGTGAGCCACTACAACGACACCATCCATGAGACCGCGCTGACCGTCCTGTGCGAGGAGGTCCTGGCGAACGAGAAAATCCCTGCCGAGCGCCGCCGGGCCTGGTGCGCCCGGATCGGCAAAAAGCTGCTGACGCTTCTGGCAGAGCCGCGCGCGGGCCGCTTTACCTTCTTTACCAAGGCCGCGATGCTCAACCGGCTCTACCGTTTTTTGGTGGAGTGCCGCGTGGACGGCGCTGATTTCACGCGCGCCAAACGGAAGCCTGTGGCTTTCTTCCCAGGCACCTTTGATCCCTTTACCATTGGACACAAGCGTATTGTAGAGGAGATCCGCAGCCTCGGCTTTGAGGTCTATCTGGCCATCGACGAGTTCTCCTGGAGCAAGCTCGCGATCCCCAAGCTGCTTCGCCGGCAGATCGCCGCAATGAGCGTGGCAAACCAGATGGACGTCTACCTGTTCCCGGATGAGATCCCGGTCAACATCGCCTTTCCGCAGGAGCTGGCGCAGCTGCGCCGGCTGTTTGAAGGGCGGGAGCTCTATTTGGTCACAGGCAGCGACGTCATTGCTAACGCCTCGGCCTACCGCAACACGCAGACGGGCGGCGCGGCGGAATACAATCACATCATCTTCCTGCGCGGCAGCGCGGTGGACCCGGCGCAGCTGCGCGCGAAGATCCGCGGCAAATGCATGCTGCTCACGCTGCCGGAATTTTACGAGACCGTCAGCTCCACCCGCATCCGCGAATATGTGGACCAGAATATGGACATCTCCATGCTGGTCGACCCCATGGTGCAGAACTATATCTACGAGCAGAAGCTGTATCTGCGCACGCCGCAGTTCAAGCACACGCTCCAGCGGCAGGAAACCGCGCTGCGCTTTGATCAGAATGGGAGCTCGTTTGAGGCTGCAGTCCTGCGGCGCAGCGACGGCGCTGTGCGGGCGGAGGCCAAGGGACGCACGATCCGCGGCACCGAGCTTTACGGCGTGCTGGGCTCGGTTGCTTCGGCGGAGTACCTTCGGCGGCACACCTCGGGCCGCATCCTGCTGCTCGAGCAGGTGAGGCTTGCTCCCGGGGCAGAGCAGCCGGATGCGCGTCTGGCGATCAACGAGCTGCTCTCTCGCTGCCTGACGGACGATCACACCTACGCCATCTGCTGCAGCGACGGAGAGCCCTGGCTGGAGCAGACGCTTCTGCAGCTGGGCTTTGTCCCCGTACCGGGGCAGGAAACGGTGTTCATGGTCGACATGCGCACGCCGAACGTGCTGATCCAGGATGTGCTGCGGCGGCTCAAGGAGCCCCACCGCAGCGACAGCGAGGTCACCGCGGCGGTGCAGCGGACCAGACCGCTGCTGCGCAGAGCGATCTGTGCGCTCTTCCCGGGCACGCTGCTGCTGAGCTTTGATGCAGAGCTGCTCGACAGCGCGCTCATGGAGCGCGTGCGGCAGGCCGGCGGCGTGGACGGCTGCAAAGAGGCCAGGCTCCTGGGGCAAAGCATGTGCGTGCCCTACGGCAACATTCTCTCCGGTGAGATCGTGCCGAACATTGTGACAAAGAGCCTGCACGTGGATAAAACCTATGAAAACGACATCTACCACTTCAGCATCCGGGCCTTCCCGGGCTATTCCGATCTGCCGGGCCAGGTCCGCACGATCCGGTCCTTCCACCGGCCGGTCATCCTGGTGGACGACCTGCTGCACAAGGGCTACCGCATCGAAAAGCTCGACCGCATCTTCCGACAGGAGCAGCTGGAGATCCAGCAGCTCATTGTGGGCATTCTCTCCGGGCGCGGACGCGACCTTATGGAGCTCGAGCGTCGGCAGGTCGACTGCGAGTATTTTATCCCCAACCTGCAATACTGGTTCAACGAAAGCCTGCTCTATCCCTTCATCGGCGGCGACAGCGTGAGCGACACGGCGCCCTTTGACGGGCTGCTGCCGACAGCCAACCTGATTTTGCCCTACACCTATCCGGACTATCTGCGCGGCGCCTCCGAGCAGATGATCTGGCAGCTTTCGCAGACCGCCCTGGAGAACGCCGGGCAGATCCTGCTGGCCATGGAGCACTGCCATCAGCGCGAATTTGCAACGCCGCTGACGATCGGCCGGCTGACGGAGGCCTTCCTCCGGCCCCGGGCGCCCTATCGGGGCAAGCAGCTGCGCTATGATCTCAGCGCGCTGCCGTCAAGCTACCTGGAGGACGATATCCGGACCTTCCTGCGACTGCGGAGGACGACGTTATGAGTCAGATTCGTTTTTTTGAGCGCGATCCCTTCGCTTCCCGCAGCATTTGGCGGGAAGGGGAGACGCTTTGCTGCAATCGCGCCTTCCCCGACATTGAAGCGCGCGCCGCGCGGCTGCCGAAGCCCGGACAGACCGGCCTGAGGCTGACGCTGGTCGGCCTTGGAGACGTGGGCGGTACGCTGCTCACGGCGCTCAAGCTCCTGGGCAGCGAGATCGACGAGATCGGCATTTACGATCCCTACGAGCCGCTCATTGAGCGCTACTGCATGGAGCTGGGTCAGGTGCTCGAGCGGCCGACGCCGCGCATCGTGCCGCGCGCGCCCGACCGGCTCTTTGATTGCGATCTGTTCCTCTTTGCCGCCAGCCGCGGCGTGCCGCCGGTCGGCGCACAGGGAGATATGCGGCTGGTGCAGTTTGAGGGCAACCGGGAGCTTTTGAAGCAATACACAAAACAGGCGAGAGCAAGCGGCTTTACCGGCCTGTTCTGCCAGATCTCCGATCCGGTGGATCTGCTTTCGCGCTGCGTATTCCTGCAGTCGAACCGGGATGAAGCCGGGCAATACGACTGGAAGGGCCTGCTTCCGGAGCAGGTCGTCGGCTTCGGCCTCGGCGTCATGGCGGCAAGAGCCCGCTACTATGCCCGGCTGCAGGGCCTGCCGGAGGAGACAATCGAGGTCTTCGGCCCGCACGGCAAGGGTCTCATCGTTGCAAATGACTTACAAAACTACGACGAGGCGCTCTCTGAGCGGCTCACGCAGCAGACCGTAACGGCGAACCACGCGCTGAGAGACCTGGGCTTCAAGCCCTATATTGCACCGGCGCTGTCCTCGGCGGCAATTTCCATTTTGAATCTGATCCGCGGAAAGCCCTTCTACGGGGCCGCGGCGATGGACGGCATTTTCTTTGGCCGCCGGCTGATCTGGACCGAGGCCGGGCCGGTGCCGGCCATGCAGGAAGGGCTGTCCGCGCTGCCGCAACCGCTGCATGCGCGCATCGAACAGACAATTTCCGACCTAAAGGGATGGGAAGCATCATGCAGACTTTGACACTGCTTCACTGCGGCATGAGCGAGCGCCTGCGCGGGATGCTGGATACGATCCCTGCGCTGCGGGCGGCCGAGCAGCACCCGGCCGCTGCGCTCCCCATGCTGGATCTGAACAACCGGACCCTGCTGTTCTGCGTCGCGGTCGACGAATGGGGGCAGAGCGAGGTGCTCAGCACACTGCTGCGCAGCCTGCGGCAGCGGTCCGACTGCCTGGAGGGCGCCCGCGCCGCCGTCGTGATCGACGGGACAACGGAGCTTGACACCAAGGACATCGCCCGGCGGCTCATTTTTGCCGCCAATCTGGCCGGCTGTGCCTTTCCGGGCAAGCCGCTGGTGGAGGCGACGGGCTCGCTGCGAAACCTCGCGGTGCTGCAGAAAAAGCACGGCCTGGAGAGCCTCGAGGCGACTTACCGCTTTGCGCTCGAGGCGCTGATCGAACGCCTGTGCAGCTTTGCCCCGCCGAAAAAGGCGCAGCCGCGCCTTCTGATGCTGCACGCCTCGGACCGCAGCACCTCCAACACGCTCGCGCTGGGCGAGCGCGTGGCCGCGCAACTTGCCGGCATCGAGCTTGAGACGATCTCCCTGCGAAACGGGACGATCCACGACTGCCGGGGCTGCTCGTTCAAGGTCTGCTCGCACTATGCCGCGCAGGGCAGCTGCTTCTACGGCGGCGCCATCAACGAGCAGGTGCTGCCGGCACTGCTGCGCTCGGACGGCCTGCTGCTGCTTTGCCCAAACTACAACGACGCGGTCGGGGCCAATATCATGGCCTTCATCAACCGTATGACGAGCCTCACGGTCAGCAACGCTCTCTACGGGCGCTCGCTGTATGCCGTGGTGGTTTCCGGATATTCCGGCGGCGATATTGTGGCGCAGCAGCTTCTGGGCGCCCTGTGCCTGAACAAGGCATTCTCGCTGCCCCCGCGCTTTTGCCTGATCGAGACAGCAAACGACCCCGGCGAGGCGCTGCGCCTGCCCGGGATCGAGGAGAAGACGACGCGCTTTGCCGCCCAGATACAGAGGTGGTTTTTATGAGCCGATTGACGCGGGCCAGGCGGGCCTTGATCGCCGTGCCGGACGCCTATGCCGGCGAGCAGACCGATGCGCTGTTTCTCACAGCCATGCGGGAAAACTGCAGATACCAATACGAGCACTGCCCGGGCTACCGGCGCATGCTGGACGGCATGGGCTTTTCGCCCGAAGCGCTGACGGACCCGGACGCGCTTGCGCGGCTGCCGTTTCTGCCGACGCTGCTGCTCAAGCGGCACCGGCTGTTTTCGGTTCCGCGGCGGAAAATGCTGATCAAAGCGACCTCCTCTGGCACCAGCGGGACCGCCAGCGAGGTGGGCTTCACGCTGGGCGATCTGCTCGCCATGCTGAACATGGTGCTGCGGGTGTCAAAGCTGCGGCATTTGTTTTCCGTTCGGCCCTGTCACTATGTGGTGCTGGGCTATCAGCCCCACCGGGGCAACACGATGGGTGCGGCCAAGACGGCCTTCGGCGCCACCATGTTCACCCCGGCCCTCAGCCGGACCTACGCCCTGGTATGGCGTGACGGCGGGTATCAGCTGGATCTTGACGGTGTCATCCGCGCCGTCGAGCGGCACAGCCGGTCCAGGTTTCCGCTGCGCTTCATGGGCTTTCCGTCCTATACCTGGTTTTTGATGCAGAAGATGGCGGAGGAGGGCCGCTGCGTACAGCTGCCCAAGGGCTCCAAGCTGATGCTCGGCGGAGGCTGGAAGCAGTTTTACGCCGAGCAGGTGGACAAGGCGCAGTTCTACGCGCTTGCAAAGCAGGTGTTCGGCCTGGCGGATACCGACGTTGTGGAGTTCTACGGCGCGGTGGAGCACCCGATCCTGTACTGCGACTGCGAGCGCCACCACTTCCACGTGCCGATCTACAGCCGCGTGATCATCCGCGACCCGACGACCCTGCAGCCGCTTGAGCGCGGAAAGGCGGGGCTGGTCAATCTGACCACGCCGCTCATCCAGGCGGTGCCGCTGCTCAGCGTCATGACCGACGATCTGGGCGTGCTGCACGACGGGGCGGACTGCGGCTGCGGCCTCAAAACGCCGTATCTGGAGATTTTGGGCCGGGTCGGCCTGCACGAGATCAAGACCTGCGCCGCCGGCGCAGCCGAGCAGCTTGCGGAGGTGCGCCTATGATTCTGGCAAACGGCAGGATTTATGAAACAAGCGCCCAGGCGGAGATCCTCGCAGGACTCGAGGACGCGATCAGCCGCACGCTCTCAGAGAAGACGCTCTCCCGCGAAACGGTGATCGACGCCATCGACCGCCTCGGCAGGCGCGTGGCGGACGGCGAATTTGACGAGGATATTGCAGCGCTGCCGATAGACAACGCCATGTCCTACAAGGCCCAGGCCGTGCAAATGCTCAGCCGGGCTTACCTGGAATTTAAGCTCCGCACGGAGCTTGGAAGCGATTTTATCGATGATTACACAACGCAGCCGCCTTTCGGGATGCAGCCGCTTCGCGTCAAGGCGATGCCCTTGGGCGTGCTGCTGCACATCTCCGCCGGAAATGTGGACGGCCTGCCGGCCTTCAGCGTGGCCGAGGGGCTGCTCACGGGCAACATCAACCTGCTCAAGCTGCCTCAGGCCGACAACGGCCTGACGCTCAAGATTTTGACCGAGCTGATCAAGATGGCGCCCGAGATCGCGCCGTTTCTCTATGTGTTCGACACGCCCTCGTCCGATCTATCCGCGCTGACCGCGCTGGCTGCGCGCTCGGACGGTGTGGTGGTCTGGGGCGGCGACGCGGCTGTGACCGCAGCCCGGCGACTTGCCGCGCCCGGGACCCGGCTGATCGAGTGGGGCCACAAGCTGAGCTTTGCCTATCTGTCCGGCTATACGGAGGACGAGCTTCGGCAGCTGGCCGAACATATCGTGACCACGCGACAGCTGCTGTGCAGCTCCTGCCAGACGATCTTCCTTGACACGGAGGATATGCAGCAGATCAGCGCCTTCTGCGATGTGTTTTTGCCGATTCTGGAGGCCACTGCCGAGCGGCATCTGCCGCAGTCGGTGGATGCGGCCGCAGAGCGCACGCTGCTGCAATACACCCGGCGGCTGGAGGGCTATCTGGAAGGCGGAACGGCTGCGCCGTATCAGAGTGCATTCTGCAGCCTGCGGCCGGCAGAGGATCGCGAGCTGCAGCTATCAGACCAGATCTGCGGCTGCCCGGTCAAGCGCCTGCCGCGCGGGCAGCTGATCGCTGCGCTGCGAAAGCACAAGAACTATCTGCAGACGGCGGGCCTGATCTGCCGGGAAGAAGAGCGCGCAGAGTTGACCGCGCTGCTGGCCAGAAGCGGCGTGGTGCGCATCACCAGAGCCGGGGACATGTCCGCGAGTTTTGCCGGCGAAGCGCACGACGGCGACTATCCGCTGCGGCGATATATGAGAATTGTGAACGCACAGACCTGAGCCTGCATAGCATGGGCAAAGGGAGGTGCGAGAATGGTGGGAGAAATCCTCCTGTGCACGCTGGGCGCTGCGGCGGTGCTGGTTTTGTGCTGGCTGCTGCTGGCCCGGCTGCTGCTGCCGATGCAGACAAAGCAGAGCTTTTTGGTGCTGCCGTGCCGCGGCGACGGGGATACGATGGAGCAGGACTGCCGGGCGTATCTGCTGCTGCGCAGCATCGGCGCGCTGCAGCAGCCGCTGCTGCTGGTGGACAGCGGCCTGAGTGAAGAGGGGAGAAGGCTGGCCGGGCTCATGACCACGCTGGACTCATCCATCGAACTGTGCCAGCCGCAGGCGCTGCAAGACCGCCTGCGGTACGAAGCGAAAGACTGACATAAGGAGCAAGCAATGCAAGAAGAAGCAATCCTCCTGCGCGGTGCGGTCAAGGCCGTGGTGTTTCAGAACCCCGAAAACGGCTACTGCGTGCTCAAGCTCAAGTGCGAGGACGGGCAGGAGTGCACGGTCGTCGGGACGATCCCGATGACCTCGGTGGGCGAGCGCCTGCTGATCACCGGCCACTGGGGCAACCACGCGGCCTACGGCAGGCAGTTCGAAGCCGAATATCTGGAGCGGCTCATGCCGGAATCCAGAATCGAGATTTTGTCCTATCTCTCCTCCCGGGCCGTGCGCGGCATCGGCGCAAAGACCGCCGCCAAAATCGTGGCGGAATTCGGCGACCGCGCGCTCGACGTGCTGGAAAACCACCCGGAGGAGCTGACCAGGATTCCCGGCATCTCGCCGAAAAAGGCGAATGAGATGCACGAGAGCTTCTGCAAGCAGGTGGGCGTGCGGCGGCTGATCGAATATCTGACGCTGCACCATCTGCCGGCGGAGCTGGCCGTGCGGGTCTACAAGGTCTACGGAGAGCTCTCCCGCGAGGCGCTGGCGGACGATCCGTATCTGCTGACCGACGGCTATTTCGGCGCGGATTTTGCCGCAGTGGACGCCTTTGCGCTTGAGAGCGGCACGCTGGCTGACGATGAGCGCCGCGTGGAGGCGGGCATCCTGTTTGAACTGACCCACAATCTGGGCAACGGCCATACCTTTTTGCCGCTGGACAAGCTGCTGGGCGCGACTGCGGCACTGCTGGAGCTTCCCGGCGACGTGATCGAGGCCGGGGCGGAGCGCCTGCAGGAGCAGGGGAGAATAGAGCTGGACGAGATCGCGGGTCTGCGGGCGGCCTATCTGCCGGCCTTTCACGAGGCAGAGTGCTATCTGACGCATCGGCTTCTTTCCATGCGCTCGCGCAGGCTGGAAGCGCCGCCGAATATCGACCGCCTGATCGACCGGATCGAGCAGAACCACGGCATCGAGTACGCCGCCCAGCAGCGGCAGGCGATCCGCGCCGCCGCAACCGAGGGACTGCTCATCGTCACCGGCGGGCCCGGCACCGGCAAGACCACGACCCTGGCCGGGATTCTCGATCTGTTTGACGCCATGAAGTGCAAGACCCTGCTGGCTGCGCCCACCGGACGCGCGGCCAAGCGCCTGTCCGAGCTGACCGGACGGGACGCCACGACGATCCACCGGATGCTCGAGGTCGACATTTCGCCCGAATCCGGCGACATGACCTTTGTGCACGACGAGGACGAGCCGCTGCAGTGCGACGCGCTGATTGTGGATGAGACCTCGATGGTCGATCTGCTTCTCATGCACGCGCTTGTGCGGGCGCTGCCGGGCCGCTGCCGGCTGATTTTGGTGGGCGACCCCGATCAGCTGCCCTCGGTGGGCGCGGGAAATGTGTTTGCCGACCTCATTCGCTCCGAGCGCATCGAGACCGTCCGCCTGACCGAGATTTTTCGCCAGGCGCAGCAGAGTCTGATCGTCATGAACGCCCACGCGGTCAACCACGGGCAGATGCCCTCGCTGACTGAAAAAAACCGGGACTTCTTCTTCCTGCGCAGGCTCAGCGGCGAGACCATCGCCCAGACCATCGTGGATCTCTGTGCCCGAAGGTTGCCCGGTAATATGGGCATTCCGGCGGGCGAGATCCAGGTGCTCAGCCCGACCCGAAAGGGCGAGACCGGCACCGCGGCGCTCAACGCGCTGCTTCAAAACGCGCTCAACCCGCCCGCGCCTGGAAAAAAAGAGAAAAAATATGGAAATTTTTCTTACCGAGAGGGCGATCGGGTGATGCAAATTCGGAATAACTATGATATAATATGGCGAAAAGCCGACGGCCTCGGTCTCGGCTCCGGCATTTTCAACGGCGACATCGGCACGATCACCGAGATCGACCAGGCCCAGGAGCAGATGACCATCCGCTTTGAGGACCGGATCACCGAGTATCCCTTTGAGATGCTCGCCGAGCTGGAGCCGGCCTATGCCATGACCGTCCACAAGAGCCAGGGCAGCGAATATCGGGCTGTGGTGCTCTCTGCCGGGCGCGGCTCGCCGTTTCTGCTGACGCGCAGTGTGCTCTACACGGCCATCACCCGGGCCAGGGAGCTGCTGATCGTGGTGGGTGACGAGAACGTCATTGCCGCCATGGTGCAGAACGACCGCAAGCAGCGGCGCTACAGCGGCCTCAAATGGCGGCTGCGGAGGGCGGAGGCTTGAAGCCGGTGAAGTGGCTGCTCGACCTCATCTATCCGCCCAAGTGCGTGCTCTGCGGCAGGCTTTTGCAGAAGGATGAGGAGCATGCCTGCCCGCGCTGTCTGCTCGAGCTGCCGATCCTGACCGTTCTGCTGGACGGCGGAGACTTCTACAGCGCCTGCGCCGCGCCCTTCCGCTACGAGGGAAAGCTGCGCGAATCGATCCTCCGCTACAAATTCGGCGGCAAGCGGCATTACGCGCAGTTCTACGCGGAATACCTCGCGGCCAGCATTCAGGCGCAGCTTGGCGGGAAATTCGATCTGATCACCTGGGTACCCATCAGCCGCCGGCGACATCGCGAGCGCGGCTACGACCAGGCCCGCACACTGGCAGAGCTGACCGCAAAGCGCCTGGGCTGCCCCTGCGTGCAGACGCTCAAAAAGACCAAGCACAACCGCCGGCAGTCCGGCATAGACAGCGACGAAGCCAGACGCGCCAATGTCAAGGGCGTCTACCGGGCGGTGAAGCCCGAGCGCTTTGCAGGCAAGCGCCTTCTTTTGATCGACGATATCATCACCACCGGTTCCACGATTTCCGAGTGCGCCTTCACGCTGCGCCGGGCCGGTGCCTCCGGCGTCGCTGCCGCGGTCACGGCCGCTGCGCGCGCTCCAAAAACTACAGTTAGCAGGTGAAACTATGTCATTCCTATCCAGAGATTTGGGCATTGACCTCGGCACATCCAACGTTGTCATCTACGCCGAGGGCAAGGGCATTGTCCTTCGGGAGCCGTCGGTCGTGGCGGTGGATAAAAACACGGGAAAGGTGCTCAAGGTCGGCGCGGACGCCCGCAATATGCTGGGCAGAACCCCCGGCAATGTGGTGGCCATGCGCCCGCTGCGCGAGGGCGTGATCTCCGATTTTGAGATGACCGAGCGGATGCTCACCGAGTTTATCCGCAAGGTGGTGCGCTACGCTTTCATCAAGCCCCGCGTCATCATTTCCGTTCCCAGCGGCATTACCAGCATCGAGGAGCGCGCCGTGATCCAGACCGGCATGGCGGCCGGCACGCGGCGCGTGTATCTCACCGAGGAGCCGCTGGCGGCGGCCCTGGGCGCGAACCTCAATTTTGCCGGGCCCGACGGCCATATGGTCGTGGACATCGGCGGCGGTACCACAGACGTGGGCGTGCTCACGATGAACGGGCTCGCCAATTCCTCGTCCATCAAGGTGGCCGGCGACAGCTTTGACGAGGCGATCGTCAAGTATGTGCGCAAAAAGATGGGCGTCAACATCGGCCTTACCACCGCCGAGGAGATCAAGATCTCCGTGGGCTGCGTGTATGAGCGGCCCGAGCCCATCGTCACCCAGGCCAAGGGCCGCGACTTCAAGACCGGCCTTGCCAAGGATTTCACGATCACGTCCGCCGATGTGTTCGAGGCGCTCAAGCGCGCCTCCCGGCAGATCACGGACGAGATCCTCTCGGTGCTCGAGCAGACCTCGCCGGAGCTGGTTGCAGACATTGCCCGCAACGGCATCGCCCTCACCGGCGGCGCGGCCCAGATCTGGGGCATGGACAAGCTGATCTCCGAGCGCACCGGCATGAACTGCACGCTGGCCGACGACGCCGACTCCTGCGTGGCCTACGGCTGCGGCAAGAGCCTCAAGTGGATCAACCGCCTGCAGGAGGGGCCCATCCACATCGCAAGGCGCAGACTTTTGAAGGAATAATGCGAAAAATCAGCGTTCCCGTCCGAAAAACGGCCGGGAACGCTGATTTTTTTACACAGAATGTATGAAACTTTTTCCCTCGGGGTACGTCTATTGTAGCAAGAGATAGACGAGTGCAAAGGGGGAATTGGTATGTTTTGTCCATATTGCGGGCAGTACGCATCGGAGGACGCCAACTTCTGCAGCGTCTGCGGGGCCCGGCTGCAGGGACAGGAGCCCGTGCAGCGCGGAGAAATCGAACAAGCAAGGCCGACAGCTGCTGCCAGGCCGATCCACAAGCTGCTCATTGCGCTGATCTGCGTGAGCCTGGTTCTGCTTGCAGCCGTCGGTGTGCTCACAGGGATGCTGGTGCAGCGAAGAAGCGGGACTCGAGAACCGGAGCTGCACAGCCAGACCATGACCGAGGTACCGACTGAGGCTGTGCAGACCGTCGCCGAGCCCACACAGGCGCAGGTGCAAGCGCCGAAAACGGAGCAAACCGAAGCGGAAACCGAGGCGCCGACATTGCCGACCGAACCGGAGCTGGCGGAAACGGGTCGGGAAATTGAGATCCGATCCGATCTGCAGTACAGGCTGAACCTGTTTTTGAGCAACTTTTCCGAGTCGTTTTTTGCCGATTACGACGGCCTTTCGCCCGAAAGCCCGGATTTCAACCGTCTGATGCTGGTGTTCTCCTGGTACAACCTGAACAAGCACAGCGATCTGCGTTTCAACCAGGCCAACGCGATATTGAGCTATGAGCAGATGAACGAGCGCTGGGAGCGCTTCTTCGGCGCGACCCTCACAAGGCCCGAGGCCGGAACCGTGATCGAGGGGCCGAACCGGCAGAAGATCAGCTTCTACGACGGCTATTTCTACACGCCCTTGGGTGACGGTGACGCCCACGCGGATTTCACCGTGGCGCGGGCGTTGTTTGACAACGGCGACGGCAGCTACACCGTGTATTTTGACGTCTACACCGCCGCGAATGACGCACTGGGCGGCGCGCATCTGACCGACGACAGCTATTTCAGCCTCAACCCCGACACCGTGGCGGGAAGGAACGTGCGCTATCTGCACTCCGGCAGCGCGGTGCTGCAGGCCGATCCGGCCGGCGGCAGCGGACGCTACACGCTGCTGGAATACGAAATTGAAGAAACCGCATAACGAGCAAGCCCCTGATTTCCCGGGAAATCAGGGGCTTGCTTTTTTTAGCGGCTGCGCTGGGCGCGGTCGTCCACACCGTCGTGGTCGCTGTCGTTCAGGCCGGCGGACATCTCCTCGCGGATGGTCAGGCCGCGGGCGATGCGCTGCTGCTCGACAAGATCGGAGAGCAGCTCCTTGACCTTGCGCGCATCGCGCACGCGCTGGATGTCAAATTCCGGCGCGCTCTTGTCCGACGAGCAGCAGTGGATCGTGCCGAGGCCCTCCATCCGCTCGCCCAGCGAGCGCTTGAGCGTCATGTCCATGATGCGGTAGAGCCGGATTTCATCCTCCGTGCGGTTGAACGCGCCTTTGATGATCAGCAGCTTTTCCTCGGTGAGCACGTATTTTGTGAAGCTCCAGGGCAGACCGAAGATGCCATGCTTGCGGTCCTGCCACACGGCGCCGGGAAACTCGTTTGCCATAAGCGGGCCTCCTTTGATTGATTTTGTTCAGTATAACAGGCTTTTTCGGAAAAAGCAAGCCGAAAGCTTGGAGAATTGGTGAGGTTTCTCAGTCCAAAGCGGTCTCCACAGCCTGCAGGATCTCGTCTGCCAGGGCTTCTCCCCGGGTAAGCAGCGCCTCGGCCTCGGCGCGCAGCTGCTGGGGACCGGTTTCCTCCGGCGTCTGCGGCAGGCCGGGCAGGTTGATTTTGACGTTCAGCCAGGCGCCGTGCAGCGCGGTTTTGAGGCTCAGCGCGGCCACGCCCAGATCGCTCACGGCATTTTTGTTGGTCTTGCCCAGAAGCGACTGCGTGAGCTCCAGCGTCTCCACCGCCTCCTGCATGACGCTCAAGGGCGCCAGCGTGCTCTCAATGGCGGCAGCGTTGATCCGGGCGCGCCGATACTCCTTTTCGGATTCGGTTTCCTTCGGCAGCGCCATCGCGGCGCGGAAGCCGTTATAGGCGTCGGTGTCCGCCTGCATCAGGGAAAGGAACTCGGCCCGGTGCTGCGAGGCGGCCTCAAAGCCCGCCTGCGCAAGGGCCTCAAACTCGGCGTATTTCTTTCTGCCGAGTGTCAGCGCGCAGACCATGGCCGTGAGGGCAGCGCCCTGCGCGCCCGAGAGCGCCGCGGCAGAGCCGCCGCCCGGCGCCGGCGCATCCGAACCCAACACTTCCGTGAATTCCTTCACACTCAAATTTTCCAACATAAGCGTTTTCTCCTATTGCCGATTGCCTCAGACCTATTGCCTAATCTACATTTCCAGCAGGCTGTATTCCATGACCTGTTCGCGGCAGCTGAAGTTTTCCAGCTTGAGATAGTATTCGGCGCAGTCGATCAGCGCCTTGGCGGGCGTCATACCCACCAGCTCCGAGCCGAGGATGCGCACGCCGTAGCGGTCCGCCAGGGCGCGGATCATTTCATAGGCGTAATACAGCGGCGTGCCCTCGTAATTCACCATGTTCATAGAGACCTGCGCAATGTTGCGGTCTTCGAGCATGATGCCGATGGCCTTGCAGTACTGGAAGCCGCCGGAGCTGCCGCGGATGGCCTTGGCGATCGACTTGGCGATCTCCAGATTGTCGGTGTCGAGGTTCACATTGAAGGCAATCAGCGGCATTCTTGCGCCGATGGCCGTGATGCCGGCGGTGGGATGGATCCTCCGCTCGCCGTAGTCCGGCGCCCAGTCCGGCTCGAGCAGCTTTTCGGGCATGCCCTCGAACTGGCCCTTCCGGCACTTGGCGAGGTTGCGGCGCTCCGGCCGCGTGGCGGAGTCCTCATAGAGAAAGGAGGGGACCTGCAGCTCGTCCCAAATGCGCTTTGCAACGCGCTTGGAGAGCGCGATACACTCGTCCAGCGTCACGTCCATCGTTGGAACGAACGGGATCACGTCGGTTGCGCCCATGCGCGGGTGCTGGCCGACGTGCTTGGTCATATCGATGGTCTCGGTAGCCTGTTTGGTCAGGCGGAAGGCGACCTCCTCGATGCCCTCGGGCGAGCCCACCAGCGTAAAGACGCAGCGGTTGTGGCTGCCGTCGGTCTGGACGTTCAACAGCGTGCAGCCGGGCACGGAGCTCGCGACGTCCACCAGACCCTGGAACACGACCGGGTCGACCTCCTTGCTGACGCTGAAATTCGGAATGCATTCAATGAGACGGGGCATGGACAATTTCTCCTTTTTTGATGACGGTATGGGTGAGGTTGCTGCCGAGGCGGTAGCACAGATAGTTGAGATCGGGTGCGTCCCAGATCACGAGATCGGCCTGCTTGCCGGCATCCAGGCTGCCGAGCCGGTCGGCGCAGGCGATGGCAGCCGCGCCGTTGAGCGTCACGGCAGTCAAAACCTCCTCCGGGGTCATGCGGTATTTGAGGCAGCCGAGGTTCATCACAAGCTGCAGATTCAGACACGGGCAGGAGCCGGGGTTGAAGTCCGAGGCCATGGCCACGGGTACGCCGGCGTCGATCATCTTCCGCGCCGGGGCATATGTGGAGTTCAGATAAAAGCTCGTTGCGGGCAGCAGGCAGGCAACCGTGCCGCCGCGGGCCAGCGCCTCGATGCCTGCGTCCGGGCAGACGATCAGATGCTCGGCGGAGATCGCGCCGAGCGCACCGGCCAGCTGAGAGCCGCCGATGGGGTCGATTTCGTCCGCGTGGATCTTGGGGATCAGACCGTAGCGTCGGCCGGTCTCCAGGATCCTTCCGGCTTCCTCTGCCGTGAACACGCCGGTTTCGCAGAAGACATCACAGAAGTCGGCCAGCTGCTGTTCGGCAACCGCCGGAATCATCTCGTCGCAGATCAGGTTGACATAATCATCTCGGCGGTCTTTGTATTCCGGCGGCAGGGCATGGGCGCCCATGAAGGTTGACATAATATCAAGCCTGGAGCTTTCGCTCAGCCGGCGGATCACGCGCAGCTGCTTGAGCTCCTCTGCGGTGGACAGGCCGTAGCCGCTCTTGGCTTCAACGGTGGTGGTGCCGAAGGAAAGCATTTCATCCAGCGCCTTGCCGGCCTTGTCTGCAAGCTCGTCCTCGCTGGCTGCGTGCGTGGCCTTGACCGTGGAGAGGATGCCGCCGCCGGCAGCCAGGATGTCGAGATAGGGGACATTCCGGATCTTCATCGCGAGCTCGTTCTGCCGCCAGCCACCGAAGATCAGATGCGTGTGGGCGTCCACCAGGCCAGGCGTGACGAGCCTGCCGCCGGCGTCCAGCTTCTGGCCCATCGTGATGGGGGCCAGGCCCGTGCCGACGCGGATGATCTCGCCGTTTTCGATGTAGACCCAGGCGTTTTCCAGAGCCTTTACCTTGCCCTGCTGCTTGCCGCACCGGGCCTCGCAGCCCTCGGGCGTGACCAGCAGGCCGATGTTTTTGATCAGCAGGCTGCTCATTTCCCGGCCTCCGGGGCATCGGGGAAGTTGGCCCCTACGGCGTTTGCCGCCAGCTCCGTGTCTGCCAGGAAGGGCAGGGTGATGGCGTCGGTGCCCGCGTTCATGCGGTTGTACTCGGCGGCCGTGGTGAGGGCGTTTTCATTCCGTGCCCAGGCGCGGCGCGCCACGCCGACCATGGTGTCCCAGGGCATTGCCATGCGCAGGATCGTATCCACGCGCTCGGAGCCGTCAAGCACCATGCCGAAGCCGCCGTTGATCGCCTTGCCGATGCCCACGCCGCCGCCGTTGTGCAGCGCGATCAGGCTCATGCCGCGGGCGGCGTTGCCGGCCCAGCACTGCGCGGCCATGTCGGCCATCAGGTTGGAGCCGTCCTTGATGTTCGAGGTCTCGCGGAAGGGGGAGTCGGTGCCGCCGGTGTCGTGGTGGTCACGACCGAGCATGACCGGGCCGATCTCGCCGTTGCGGACCATCTCGTTGAACTTGAGCGCGATGGACATGCGGCCCAGCGCGTCCTGGTAGAGGATGCGGCACTGGGTGCCCACGACCATCTTGTTTTTCTTTGCGTCGCGGACCCAGACGTAATTGTCGTAGTCCTGGTAGCGGCGGTTGTGCGCCAGGATATAGTCGGCGGCGGCCTGGTCGGTCTTGTCCAGATCCTCGGGCTTTCTCGACAGGCAGCACCAGCGGAAGGGGCCGTAGCCGTAGTCAAACAGGCAGGGACCCAAAATGTCCTCGACGTAGGAGGGGAAGACGAAGCCGTCGAGGTCGTTTTCGCCGTTGCGGCAGACCTCGCGCACGCCGGCGTCAAAGACCGCCTTGAGGAAGCTGTTGCCGTAGTCGAAGAAATAGGTGCCCTTCTCGTGGAAACGGCAGATCATCTCGTAGTGATGCCGCAGAGAACGGTTGACATAATCTATGAAGCCCTCGGGATCGTGCGCCAGCATATCCGTGCGCTGGGCAAAGCTCAGACCCTGGGGGCAGTAGCCGCCGTCATAAGGCACATGGCAGCTGGTCTGGTCGCTCATGAGATCCACATGGACGTCCTTTTCATACAGGAACTCCAGAAGATCCACAATGTTGCCGTGGTAGGCGATCGCGCAGGGGGTCTGATCGGCAAGGTGCTGCCGGGCAAGGGCGAGCGCCTCGTCCAGATCGGATGTCTTGACGCTGACCCAGCCCTGGTTGAGTCGGGTGTCGATGCGGCTCTCGTCGACCTCGGCAATGATCGCCACCGCGCCGGCAATCTCCGCGGCCTTGCCCTGCGCGCCGCTCATGCCGCCGAGACCTGCCGACACAAACAGCCGCCCGGCCAGGTTGCCGCTCTCGGGGATGCCGAGCTTGAGCCGCCCGGCGTTGAGCAGGGTGTTGAAGGTGCCGTGGACGATGCCCTGGGGGCCGATGTACATCCAGCCGCCGGCGGTCATCTGGCCGTAGTTGGCAACGCCCAGCGCCGCGGCGCGGTTGAAGTTCGCCTGGTCGTCATACAGGCCGACCATCAGGCCGTTCGTGATGATGCAGCGCGGCGCCAGCTTGTGGGAGCGGAACAGGCCCAGCGGATGGCCGGACATGACGACCAGGGTCTGCTCATCGGTCATGATTTCCAAATACTTTTTGATCAGCCGGTACTGCATCCAGTTCTGGCAGACCTGGCCGGTCTCGCCGTAGGTGGTGAGCTCATAGGGATAGAGCGCCACGTCAAAGTCCAGGTTGTTGTCGATCATGACCTGGAAGGCCTTGGCCTCGATGCAGTTGCCCTTGTATTCGTCGATGGGCCTGCCCCAGAGCTTGCCCTTGGGACGGAAGCGGTAGCCGTAGATGCGGCCGCGCTCTTCCAGCTCTTTGGCAAATTCCTTTGCCATCTGCGCGTGGTGCTGGGGCGGGATGTAGCGCAGAGCGTTTTCGATGGCCAGGGCCTTGTCGGCCTCGGTCAGATGGGATTCGCGCCGCGGGGCGCGGCGGTACTGCGGGTCAAATTCGGGATACTCCGGCAGCTCGTCGTCCAGCCGGATCACCATGGCGTCAGTCAAATCCATCATTTTGGCACCTCACCGTTCTGTTTCAAGCTTGATCGTATATTTTCCGCCGGGCCACTGGTTGGTTTTCAGCGCCGGGCAGGCTTCCTCAATCAGCTGCTGCAGCTCGCCGCAGCGCATGATCTGTTCGATTTTTTCAATGTCGACGCGCAGCTCGCGGTCGTCGGGGGAGAACTCGATGTCCTGCCGCACGCGGTTGAACAGCGCCTCGCAGGCAGGGGACATGCCCTGACCGTGGGTGTTCATCCGACGGCGGATGTCGATGGCCTGGCAGGCGGTCAGCAGCTCGTAGGCCAGCACCGAGCGGGTGTTTTCCAGGATCCAGGTGGCCTTCCGCGCGCTCGTGGTGCCCATGGAGACGAAGTCCTCCTGGTTGGCCGAGGAGGGGATCGAGTCCACGCAGGCTGGGTGCGCCAGGACCTTGTTCTCCGAGGCCATGGAGGCGGCGGAGTACTGCACGATCATATAGCCGCTGTTGACGCCGCCCTCCAGGGCCAAGAACGGCGGCAGGCCGTTGGAAAGGTTCGCATTGACCATGCGCTCGATGCGCCGCTCGGACATGGAGGCCAGCTCCGAGAGGGCGATGCCCAAGAAATCGAAGGCCAGCGCCATGGGCTCGCCGTGGAAGTTGCCGCAGGAGATGACGGCCTCGTCCTCCAAAAACAGCAGGGGATTGTCGGTCACGGCATTGAGCTCAATTTCGACCTTCGTGCGGATATAGTGCAGCGCGTCGCGCACGGCGCCGTGCACCTGGGGAATGCAGCGCAGCGCATAGGCGTCCTGCACGCGCTCGCCCTCGGCGTTGTTGAGGATCTCGCTGTCCTCGGTCAGAAGCCGCAGATTCCGCGCCACCAGGATCTGGCCCAGCTGGCCTCTGGCAATGTGCATGCGGTCCTGGAAGGTTGCCCGCTGGCCGCACAGGGCGGTAAAGCTCATGGCGCCGATGACGTCGGCCATCCGCGCGGCCTCCATCGAATCGTACAGGCACAGGGCGCCGACGCCGGTCATGGCGCAGGTGCCGTTGGTCATGCCCAGGCCCTCCTTGCTGGCAAAGCTGTCGAGGATCGGGATGCCGGCCCGTTCCATGGCTTCGCCGCCGGGCAGGCGCTCGCCGCCAAACCAGGCCTCGCCCTTGCCAAGCAGCACCAGGCCGATGTGGCTGAGCGGCGCGAGGTCGCCCGATGCGCCCAGAGAGCCCTTCTGCGGGACCACCGGCGTGACGCCGCGGTTGAGCATATCGACCAGCGTCTGCACCATCAGCGGGCGCACGCCGCTCAGACCGGCGCACAGGGCGTTGGCACGCAGCAGCACCATGGCCCTTGTCTGCTCGATGCTGTAGGGCTCGCCCGTGGCGACCGAGTGGCTCAAAATGAGGTTGGTGGACAGGCGGCTGCTCATCTCCTCCGGCACGGCGACCTTGGCAAAGTCGCCGAAGCCCGTGGAAATGCCGTAGGCCACGCGCTTTTCGTCCGAGATCCGCTCGACCAGGGCCCGGGAGAGGGCCATGGCCTCAAGTGCCTTCGGCGAGAGCGAGACCTTCGCGCCGAAGCGCGCCACGGCCACCAGCTGTTCCAATGTTAAGCTATGCCCATCCAGGACGACGTCCCGGATGGCGTTTGGGTATTCCATAGTAAAGACTCCTTCATTCTTCTTCAATCTCCGTCATTTTACCATATTTCCGCGCACAAAGCAAGATTACAGAATAAATAAACCGCCGCCGGGAAATTTGTGGAATCTGGAAAAACGAGGCTTGACGCTGGCCGCTTGCCGTGGTAGAATAATCCACGCGAACAATCGAACACGCCGCTGTGGTGGAATAGGCAGACACAAGGGACTTAAAATCCCTCGGTAGCGATACCGTACCGGTTCGACCCCGGTCAGCGGCACCACGTCGGAAGAAGGCTCCTCCATTCCGTTTTCGCGGTTTGCGTAAGAGCCGCGAAAACTGCATATGCGTCGCCTCCTTCCTCCTTTTCCGCACACGACCCGCGCTGCTGGGCTCGTGTGTGGCTCCGCCGTCACCCTCCGCACGGCTCAGCCCCGGCAAACGCTGCGCGCCTGCCGGGGCTTCGGCTGTGCTTCGGGGCACCTCCTCTCCACACACGACCCGTTGCGCTGGGCTCGTGTGTGGTTCCGTATTGGGGTATACTGAAGCATACGGGAGAAAACAATCTATGAGCAATTCAAATCCGAAGGACACGAATCAGCCGAAGAAAATTGAGGTCAGGGGCGCCAGGGTGCATAACCTGAAGAACATCGACGTCGACGTGCCGCTGCACGGGATCACGGCGATTGCAGGCGTATCCGGCTCGGGAAAATCCTCCCTGGCGCTGGGCGTGCTCTATGCCGAGGGCTCCAGACGGTATCTGGAATCCCTCTCCACCTATACCAGACGGCGGATGACGCAGGCCTCCCGCGCGGATGTGGACGAGGTACTCTATGTCCCGGCCTCGCTTGCGCTGCACCAGCGGCCGGGGGTGCCGGGGATTCGCTCCACCTTCGGCACGGGCACGGAGCTGCTCAACAGCCTGCGCCTGATGTTCTCGCGCCTGTCCAGCCATCGCTGCCCGAACGGCCACTATGTGCAGCCGGGCTTCGAGGTTGCACTCATGCAGGAGCTCGTCTGCCCGGAATGCGGGGCGCATTTTTACGGCCCCGGCGCCGAGGAGCTGGCCTTCAACTCGCAGGGCGCCTGCAAGTGCTGCGGCGGAACAGGCACGGTCCGAACCGTCGATCGCAGCACGCTGGTGCCGGATGAGAGCCTTTCCATTGACGACGGCGCCGTCGCGCCCTGGAACAGCCTCATGTGGTCTCTTATGACCGACGTCTGCCGGGCCATGGGCGTGCGCACGGACATCCCCTTCAAAGACCTGACAGAAGCGGAAAAAGAGATCGTCTACGACGGCCCGATGGAAAAAAAGCACATCTTCTACCGCCCGAAGAAGGCGGACACGGCTACGGCCGGCGAGATGGACTTTACCTATTACAGCGCCACGGCCACGGTGCGCAATGCGCTGAGCAAGGTCAAGGACGAAAAGGGCATGAAGCGCGTCGAGAAATTCCTCAAGGAGGACGTCTGCCCCGAGTGCCATGGGACAAGGCTGTCCGAGGCTGCAAGAGCGCCCAGACTGCGCGGCATCTCTCTGGACCGGGCCTGCCAGATGACGCTCAAGGAATCGATCGAGTGGGTCAAAGGCGTGCCGGCGTCCCTGCCGGAGGAAATGCGACCCATGGCGCAGAGCATCTGCGAATCCTATCTTGAGGTCGCAGCCAGGCTCATGGATCTGGGTCTTTCCTATCTCACCCTGGATCGGGCCTCGGCCACGCTCTCGACCGGCGAGCGGCAGCGCATGCAGCTGGCGCGGGCGGTCAGAAACCGCACGACCGGTGTTCTGTACGTGCTCGATGAGCCGTCGATCGGGCTGCATCCGGCTAATATTGTCGGCCTCAGCGGTGTGATGCACGACCTCGTAAAGGACGGCAACTCCGTGCTGCTCGTGGACCACGACGTGCAGATTCTGAAGGAGGCGGACTGGCTGATCGAGATGGGACCGGAGGCCGGCGCAAACGGCGGCACGGTCATTGCCGAGGGGCCTGTTGCGGCGCTGGAACGGAATCCGGCCTCCGTGATCGGCAAATATCTTGCCGGAGAACAGACACCGAAGACGAACCTTTTCGGGCAGGCGCTGTTTGCAGACGGAACGATCCATCTGGAAACAGAGCGCATCCACACCGTCAAGCCGCTTTCCGTGGACATTCCGAAGGGCCGGCTGAGCGTCATTACCGGCGTCTCGGGCTCCGGCAAGACCACGCTGGTGCTGGAGAGCCTGGTGCCTGCGCTCGATGCGCTGTGCAGCGGCAAGCGGATGCCGGATCATGTAAAGAAGATCGAGGCCCCGGGCATTGCACATGTCAAGCTGATCGACGCCACGCCGATCGGGATCAACGTCCGCTCCACGGTTGCAACCTACGCGAACGTGCACGATGAGCTGCGCAAGCTCTACGCCAGGACGAAGGACGCAAGGCAGTACGGTTGGAAGGCAGGGGATTTCTCGTATAACACGGGCGCGCTGCGCTGCCCGGTCTGCGACGGGACGGGCCAGATCTCCCTGGACGTTCAGTTCCTGCCGGACGTGGATATCCCTTGTCCGGACTGCCGGGGCTCGCGCTATGCAAAGGACGCAAAAAAGATCCGTTACCGGAACAAGGCTGGCGAAGCGCGCTCACTTCCGGAGCTCATGGATATGGATGTGAACACGGCGCTGGAATTCTGCCGGGACATCGGCGCTGTCAGCCAGCGCCTGGAAACGCTCCAGGAGCTCGGCCTGGGTTATCTGACCCTGGGCGAGCAGACGCCGGGACTGTCCGGCGGCGAGGCGCAGCGGCTGAAGCTGGCCTCCGAGATGGGACGCCAGCAGGCGGATTCGGTCTTCGTTTTTGACGAGCCCACGATCGGCCTGCATCCGAAGGATGTGCAGACGCTGCTGCAGGTGTTCCGTACGCTGATCGCCCACGGCGCCACCGTTCTGGTCATCGAGCACGACCTGGACGTGATCCGAAGCGCAGACTATGTCATCGACATGGGGCCGGAGGGCGGCGAGGACGGCGGCAGGATCGTTGCCTGCGGCACCCCGGAGGAAATCCGCCGCTGCAAGGACAGCATCACCGGAAGATTTCTGTAGTTTTCATGATTCGATTGCGACCGAGAAATCCGTACTTTTCACGTGAAAAAGCGTGAAATAGGAACGGATTTCTCGCGGTCTCTCGAAATGACAGAGCATTTTGCAACAGGCCCGTTATTTCAGTTTTTAGGGACCACCGATCAGCGTTTTGCCTGCAGGCAGGAGATCGGGCAGTGGGAGCCCTTCGGCGGAATGGGCAGCGGCTCGCCCTTGAGGTACGCTTCGATCACGCGGTGATACACGCCGAGGAAATACCCGGTGCAGAGCAGGCACGCGCCACCCACACAGGTGAGGACCGTCCGCCGCACCGCGCGCAGGACCTTCTTCTTCGCCTGCTTCTTCTTTTGCTCGACCTTCTCTTCGATTTTCTCTTCGATCTTTTCCTGGATGACTTCCTTGCTCATGAGAAAAACCTCCTGTTTGGATGATAATATGATTCAACTGTTTTCAAAATTTTATTTCTGCCGCATGGCCTGTGTGATGTAGAAGTTGCTTTGCCGTTCTTCGTCCAGCGTGCTCAGTTCCCCGTGGCCCGGGCAGACGGTGTAGTTTCCCGGAAGCTCGGCCAGACGGCGCAGGGAGCGAAGGATGTCAGCGCCGCTGCCGCCCGGCAGGTCGGTCCGGCCGCAGCTGCCGGCAAAGAGCGTGTCGCCGGAAAAGAGCAGCTCGCCGCACAGAAAGCAGACGCTTCCCGGCGTGTGTCCGGGCGTGTGGAGGACCCGAAACTCCGTGCCCAGCAGCGGCAGCACCATCCCGTCGGACAAATCGGCAGTGTTCGCAAGGCCGCCGCGCCATTGCGCCGGCAGGGTCAGATCGGCAGGGTGGAGATACACCGGGCAGCCCGACCGCGTGCGGATCCGGTCGACATCCCCGCCGTGGTCATAGTGCCCGTGTGTCAGCAAAATGGCCTGCACCCTGAGCTCCAGCTTCTCTATCTGCGCGGCAAGCGGGCCGGCGTCGTCGCTGGGATCGATCACCACCGCGTCCTTCGTGTCCTCGTCATAGAGAAGGTAGCAGTTGGTGCCGATCGAACCGGTCGTCATGGATAAAATCTTCATGTCTTCGCGGCTCCTTTCCGGCTCTATTCGATCTCCCAGACCACGGTCACGGTGTCGGAGACCTCAATGTCCTCCGGCTGGATGTTGACGTCCAGGCTGGCCTTCTTAGAGCGCAGGGCTGCGCCCTCGGCCATCATCAGCCGGTTCACCGGGCGCGTTTCCAGGTCGGGCTGGCCCCAGGAATAGTCGATGGACGCAATGCCCTTGAGCGATGCGCCGGCTGCGCGGCAGAGCACGGCAGCCTTCTCGGCGGCGTCCCGGACGGCCTGCTCGAGCAGCTGGTTTTTGGCTGCCTCCGGGTCCTTGACCGTGTAGCCGATCTGGAAGGTGGGCCGGACCGGGCTGGCGGAGAGCGCATAGAGGATGCGGCCGAGCAGAGCGTTGTCGGAGTCAAATTCCAGCGTCATTTCATGCCGGAACAGATAGCCCGTAAAGCGCTGCCGGAACACGCCGTTCTCCTGGTAGCCCTCGTACTGCGTATCCACGTTGAAGGACAGCGTCTTGAGATCCTGCGGCGCAAAGCCAAAGCCGCCGAGCAGGCTGCGCAGCTGCTCGGTGTCCTCGGATGAACGCTGCAGCGTCTGCTCATAATCGGTGAAGCTGCCTTCGAGGATGATGGTGATTCTGGTCAGATCGGGGTGGAGCTTCCGCTGGCCCCGACCGGTGACACGGATGGTTCTCATGGCTTACTCCTTTCCATCTGGCGGCGCGGGCAGGCTGCTTGAAAAGCCCTTGCGCCGCTTGGCCTGCTCGATGAGGGCGGAGGCCTCCTGCATGGCGGGCTCGAGATAGGCAGACTCCCATTCTCTTCCGAGCTTTTCCTGCCGCTTGATCTCCGCCCAGGCCTGATGCAGCTCTGCCTCGGATGCAAATTGAACGCCGGCGAAGACGTGCGGGTGGCGGCGCACCATCTTGTCCGAGACGACCTTTGCCACATCGTCGAAGGTGAACAGGCCCTCTTCCTCGGCGATGACCGCGTGGAACATGACCTGCAGCAGCAGATCGCCCAGCTCCTCCTTGAGGTTGGCCGCATTGCCGGTCTGCTCGAGAATGTTGATGCCGCAGATGACCTCTGCTGCCTCTTCGATGCAGGGTGGCTTGAGGCTGGAGTGGGTCTGTGCGCGGTCCCAGGCGCAGCCGTGCTCGCTGCGCAGCGTGGTCACGATCTGCTTGAGGCGTTCGATTTCCGTCATGATTTGCTTCCGTCCTTCTGGTTTTTCTTTTATTATCATACCACAAAGATGAATGAACGTCCAGATGGGTTTTGCTTTTTTGTGTTGAAATTGCCGCGTATTTGGTATAGGATAAGGCTATCACGTTGCAGGAGGCGCCTATGTGCTGCAGATATGTACTGGACATTACAGAAAAGGATTTGGCTGAGATCGTCGAAAGCGCCGGGCAGTCGCCGCTGCTGCAGCGCTATCGGCAGCGCGGGGCAGGCGAGCTCATCCGCTCGGGTGAGGTGCGGCCGATGAACATTGCGCCGGCCATTGCCTCGGACCGGAAGGAGGCCGCCGCGGTATTCCCGATGCGCTGGGGCTATCAGATGGAAGGCAGATCGACGCTTCTGATCAACGCCAGGGTCGAGACCGCCGCCGAGAAGCCCAGCTTCCGGGACAGCTGGCTGCACCACCGCTGCATCCTGCCGGCAAGCCGCTATTTTGAGTGGCAGCACACACCGGGCGAGGACGGAAAAACCACGACGACAAAATATGCGATCCAGCCCTATGACACGCACATCACCTGGCTGTGCGGGCTCTATCGCATCGAAAACGGCCTGCCTGCCTTTGTCGTGCTTACAAGCGAGCCCAGCCCGGACGTGGCCCACATCCATGACCGGATGCCGCTGATTCTGCCCAAGGAAGCGGTGCGGGACTGGGTCAACCCCAGGGTCCGGGCCGAGGACCTGCTGCCCTACGCCCTCACGCGGCTGGAGGCTAGACCGGAACGATGAAAACACAGCGCCCTGCGGAAATGTTCCGCAGGGCGCTGTGTTTCTTTTTTTCAGATTTCCAGCTTCAAATTGTCGCCAGTGATGCCGACATAGGCGCCGTTTTTCGCCTGCGGGGAATCGGGGTGACAGAGCAGCCACTTGTTCTTCATCCACAGCAGCGCCTCCTCGCCGGCAGCAGCGGTGTCGGGCGCGGCCAGGAGCGCGTCGTTGGTGCCGCGGGTCAGGATCACCAGGCAGCGGAAGCCGGATTCCTGAATGCGGCAGGGTGCGAAGTGCAGCACGCGCGGGTAGATCTCCACCGCCGTGCCGGGCGGCAGATAGAAGCCCACCACGTCCTTGCTGTGCAGGCGCCGATCCCGCAGATCCTCCGGCAGGGCCAGCAGCAGCACCAGACCGGTGGTCGAGAGATTGACCTCGCTGCATTTGTGGTATTCCTCGGCGTTGAGGGTATCGCCTCTGCCGTTGCAGTAGCCGGCCTGGATCTCTGCTTCGCCGTAGACCAGGCGGCGCAGCGTCCGGACGGCCGGTTGGGCCTCCAGCGCCGGGTCGGAGGCAACGTAGCAGTTGCCGCTTTCCGGGATCGGGGTCTTGGAGAGCGCGTAGCTCAGAAGGTCGCAGCCGGGCAGCTCCAGCACGCGGCCGTAGCGTGAAAATTCGGGATCGTTGACAGAATAGAGCCGCAGCGCAGGATTTTTCTGCTGCAGCTGTTCGAGTATCTCCATGTTTATCCTCCAGGATGGGTCAAGGCGGTTTTTGGTTCAGCGCAGGGCTTCAAACATGCGGCGCAGACGGTCTTCGTCCATGACAACGGGGTTGTTCTGCATCAAGGGGTGCGCGGCGCAGTCGCGGCAGAGCTTGTCCAGGTCGACCTCGCCCAGATCGCTCAGACGGGTGCGCAGACCGGCCAGCTCCTTGAAATACTGGATTTTGTCGGCCAGATAATCCGTTTTGCGCATACCGGTGCGCTGACACAGCAGCTCCAGCCGGGCGTCGGCGTTGATGCGCACAAAGCTGTCGAGCGTGAAGGCGCAGGCCTCGCCATGCGGCAGGTGATAGTCCTCGGAGAGGGGATAGCTGCACGCATGGCTGCCCGCGGTCTTCGGCAGGGCGAAGCTCAGCCCGCCGAGGAGGGCTGCCAGAGACATATTGGTCCGGGCTTCGAGATTGTTGCCGTCCTGGAAGGCGGCCTCGAGATTTTCCAGCACCAGGCGCACGGCCTCGATCGCCAGAAGATCGGAGATCGGCTGGTGGTTGCGGCTCCAATAGCCCTCGAGCGCGTGGGCAAGCGCGTCCAGGCCCGTGTTCATGGTGGTGCGCGGCGGCACGCTCAGGGTGAGCGTCGGGTCCACAATGGCGGCCTTCGGCATGAAGACGGGCTGGTTGATCGTCTTCTTCTCCCGGCCGTGGCTCACGACCGAGACCTGGGTCACCTCGCTGCCGGTGCCGGCGGTGGTGGGGACCGTAACGATGGGCAGGCCTGCGGCAGGGAAGGCCCGCTTGCCGCGGAAGTATTCGATGGCCTCGCCCGGGGCCTTGGCGATCGCGGCGGCAAACTTTGCCGTGTCCAGGGTGCTGCCGCCGCCCAGACCGATCACGCCGTCGGATTCTGTCTCCCGCAGAAGCGTTACCACGTCCTCTACGCCAGAGAGCTGCGGGTTGGCCTCCACGTCGGAGAAGACCGCGCGGATTTCCGGAAGCTCGGCCTTGAGCTGCTCGGCCCGGCCTGCCAGAAAGCGGTCGCAGACCAGCACGCAGCGGGTGATGCCAAGCTCAGAGAGCACATCCGGGAGCTTGCGCAGCTCACCTGCGCCGAACCAGATCTTGACCGGCTGGCGGTAGATGAATTCCTCAACCATAGATCTCGTCCTCGATCGCGTCCACCTGCACGGCGAACTTCTTCATGTTCTCCTTGCGCCAGTCCTCGAGGTCCTGGCACCAGTCGGTGGCAAGGAAGGTCTTGACCATCTCGACGGCCATCTCCGGGCCGACGATCCAGCCGCCCATGCAGAGAATGTTGGCGTTGTTGATGGCGCGGGCCATCTTGGCCGAGTATACGCCCTCGCAGGCCACCGCGTACACGCCGCGGTACTTGTTGGACACCACGCACATGCCAGCGCCGGTGCCGCAGATCAGAATCGCCCGCTGATACTGGTTGGCCTGCACGAGCGGGGCCACCTCGGAGGCGACCTGATAGTAGGGGTGCACCTGGGCGAGATCGGTGGTGCCGAGGTCGTCGAAGTCCGCGCCGATCTCGGTCAGATAGGCCTTGACGGCTTCCTTGACGGCAAAGCCGGATTTATCGCTGCCGATTGCAATTTTCATTTTGTTTCTCCTTTTATTTCAGTGTGACCGCGCGCTTTGCCGCGGCAATGATATTGTCAGTCGTGAGGCCCATGGCCGTTCTGAGATAGGGCATCATGCCCACCTCGCCGAAGCGGTCCTGTACGCCGACGGCGCACACGGGCAGCTTTTCCTCGGCCAGCGCCTCGAGCACCGCAGAGTGCAGGCCGCCGATGACGTTGTGGTTTTCCACCGTCAGGACCGCGCCGGTCTTTCGGGCGGAGGCCAGGACCGTTTCCCGGTCGATGGGCTTGATCGTGTGAACGTTGATGATCTCGCAGTCGATGCCCTCGGCTGCCAGCATCCCGGCGGCGGTGAGCGCGTCGGCGGTCAACATGCCGCTGACAAAGATCGACAGATCCTTGCCCGCCCGCAGAAGGTCGGCCCGGAAGAGGTCGAAGCGGTAGTCTGCCGGGAAGACGTCCGGCAGCGCCTTGCGGAACAGGCGGATGTAGACCGGCCCGTCGTATGCGTTGATGACCGGGATCGCCTGGCGGAGCTGGGTCTCGTCCACCGGCTCGAAGATCACAATGCCGGGGATCGAACGCAGCACGCCGATGTCCTCCATGCTCATATGGGTGCCGCCGTTGAGCTCGGCCGAGATGCCGGGGTCGGTGCCGACGATCTTGACGTTCTGCTTTGCATAGCAGATGGAGATCGCGATCTGGTCGCAGATGCGCCGGGTGGCAAAGGGCGTGAAGCTCTCGATCCAGGGCTTGAAGCCATAGCTGGCAAGGCCCGCCGCGATGGAGGCCATGTTCTGCTCGGCCACGCCGCAGTCGAACATCTGGTTTGGGAAACGCTCGTAGAGCGCGCGGGTGCCGCTGGCCTTGGAGAGATCGGCGTCCAGAATGACCACATGCCGGTCCTGCTCCATGAGCTCGGCCATGCAGGCGGCATAAGCAGCTCTCATTTCCATTCCGATTCGCCTCCAATCTCCAGATCCTCGTCGGTGGCCTCTCTGCCGAGCAGCTGCGTCAGTGCGCGTTTGGCGTCCGCCTGCGAGAAGGGCATGTTGTGGTTGCCGGGGCCCAGGTCCTCGACAAAGCTCACGCCGCAGCCCTTTTTGGTGTTGAGGATCACCATCGTGGGCTTGCCGCTGCCGCGGTTTTTCTTTGCAAGCCGGACTGCAGCGCGCACCTGCATGACGTCGTTCCCGTTTTCGACCTCGATGGCGTGCCAGCCGAAGGCGCGCCACTTCTGCGCCAGCGGCGCAATTGAGTTGACCGCCTCCACGGGGCCGTCGATCTGCAGCTTGTTGCTGTCGGTGAAGCCGATCAGATTGTCCAGGTGCTTGGCGCCGGCAAACATGGCGGCCTCCCAGATCTGGCCCTCCTGGGATTCGCCGTCGCCGATCAGGGTGAAGATCGTGGCGCCGTCGTCCTCGAGCTTCGACCCAAGCGCCGCGCCCACGGCGCAGGAAAAGCCCTGGCCCAGGCTGCCGGTGGTCATGTCGATGCCGGGGGTGCGGTTCATGTCGCAGTGGCTGGGCAGGTTCGTGCCGCCCTGGTTGAGGGTCATGAGCAGGCTGCGGTCAAAGTAGCCGCGCCGCGCGAGTGTGGCATAGACGGCGGGGCCGGCATGGCCCTTCGAGCAGATCAGCCGGTCGCGTCCCGGCAACTTCGGGTTGGCCGGGTCGATGTGCATTTCCGAAAAATACAGCACGGCCAGAAGCTCCACAACCGACAGACAGCCGCCCACGTGGCCGGTGCCCAGATGGCCGATCGACCGGACGACGTCGCAGCGGATCTCGGTGCAGAGGGATTTGAGTTTCTCTTCCAAGCATATTCCTCCAGTATGATGGTCTATTGAAATTTTAAGCCGCCCGGCCGGCTTTGTCAATAGAGGAAGAAGCCCTCTTGACAAATTTTTGCCCGGGATTTATGATACAAAAAGAGTATGAAACACTTGGAGGTACCCATGAGCGAATTTGTTCCTGTTTATGTTCCGGTCGGCGTGCCGACCTTTCATATGGAGAGCGCGCAGGCCCAGTTTGACCGCAGCTGCGCGCTGCTCAAAGCCATCGATGAGCGCTTTGTCTGCCCGGAGAGCATGCTGCTGAGCGTGGATGCGCTGCGCGCATTTCTGGCTGAGCGTAAGCCGGATCTGGTCGTGTTCCAGAATCTGACCTTTGCCAACGCGGCCTATATGTCCGAGGTGCTGCGGCGCTTTGACTGCCCGGTGCTGCTCTGGACGCTGCGCGAGCCAGTGATCGACGGCGGCAGACTGCGGCTGAACTCCCTGACCGGCGCCTATTCCGCGGCAAACGCGCTGCGCGCCTTCGACGACCGGCCCTTTGTGTACCTCTTCGGTGCGCCGGAGGAGGAGCGCGTTCGTCAGACGATCCGGGCCTGCACCGAGGCTGCGCGGGTCAAGAAGGCCATGCGCGCGCTCAAGGTGGCGGCTGTGGGCCACACGCCCCAGGGCTTCGGCTTCGGCCGGGCGCTGGACAGTGAGCTCATGAGCACCTTCGGGGTCGAGCTCGAGGCCATCGAGGCCAGAGAGCTGATCGACCGGGCAAAGGCTTACAGCGCCGAGGAATGCGGCGAATATCTGGAAAAGACCGCCTGCGCCACCTGCGGCTTTGACAAGACGCCCGAGTGCAACCGCATCGACCACGCGCGGCTCTACAAGGCCTATACCGAGTATGTGAAGGCCAACGGGATCGGCGCGTTGGCCTCGCGCTGCTGGCCGGACTTCTTCACCGCCTTCGGAACGCCGGTGTGCACGGTGCTCTCGCTGCTGAATGATGACGGCGTGGCCGCCGCCTGTGAGGCGGATATTTACGGCGCGCTTTCGATGTGGATCGGCATGCAGCTGTCCGGCGAGCCGGTGTTCTTCGGCGACCCGGTGTCGCTCGACGAGAAGGAGAACACGATCACGTTCTGGCACTGCGGTGCGGCGGCCTGCTCGCTGGCGCGGGCGGACACCGGCGCGGTGGTGGGCGTGCACCCCAACCGCAAGATCGGCCCCGCCATGGACTTCGGCTGCCAGGCCTTTCCGGAGGCCACGGTGTTCCGCATCGGCAGAGAGCCCGACGGCAGCTTCCGCTTCTTCCTGCTCGAGGGCGAGGCGCTCGACAAGCCGAAGCAGTTCATCGGCACGTCCATTGTCATCCGGACCGACGAGCCCTGCCGCGAGGCGGTGGAAAACAGCGTCCGCGACGGCTTTGAGCCTCACTTCGTGGTCATCAAGGGCCGGCACGGGAAGACGCTGGAGGCATTAGCGGAATTTTTCAAATTCCCTGTATATCGATACTGAAAAAAAGCACCCGGGAAATTGCGTTGACGCAATTTCCCGGGTGTTCTTTATTCTTTTTCCAGCTTCCGCAGGCGCTTGTTGGAATTGTGGATGTTTTGCAGCGTCCGCTTTACCATGCCGATCAGGGGCTTTACGCCGCCGGCCTGCTCGACGAAGGTGACGCTCTTGAGCTGCTTGGGGTCGACCTTGTTGTCCACAGGGTCGTGGAGCTTCACGTTGTCGCCGGAAAAGGCGGTGACATCCGTGCCGCCCAGGGCGATCACGCCGTCGGCAATGGCCTCGGCGGTGCGCTGCTGGTCCTCGGTCGGCGCGGAATGCAGCGTGCCGAACAGGGCAGAAACGCTCTGCTCGAACGCGCCGTTGTAGGCCGGCGCCAGGCTTCTGGCCTGGGGCGCGGCGGCAAGATAGAGCTCCATCGAGCTGCCGTTGCCGCGGGTGGGGTAGTAGCGCTGCGGGCCAAAGTAGGTGCCGAAGGGATTGAGGTTGACATAACGCTTTCCGTTCCTGCTGCGCAGCCGCAGCGGGCAGTGCGCCATACTGCCCAGCACCTGCCGGGCATGGGCCAGCAGCAGGCCGCCCCGATCCTCCGCCACGCAGAGCGTGCCGCCGGTGAGCTGGTGGTTGATGGAGGAAATGTTCTCGTTCTGCGGATAGGCATTCCAGAAATCCGACATCGGGTAGTCCGAGATCGCGCCGGCAAAGCTGCGCTTGGTGACACGCACGCTGTCGTCCGTGCGAAGAAGCAGCTCAAACGGCGCGGTCTGCGTCCATTTGTTGTCGCTGTAGCGGCCCAGGTTCGAGGCTTGAGAGGAAATCTCGTGATCCTCGGTGGTGTAGGGATACTGCACGGCGGTGCGCACAAGAATGCAGTCGGCGGCAGGAGACCGGAACAGGTCGAACACGTAGCTGCCGGGGTTCTGCTCGCCGGGCAGGTGGATTTCACCCGAGAGCCGGATGCCGGCGCCGTCTCCGGCCAGGGGCAGGGGAGCGGTGCTTGGCGGACCGAAGGGGACGCGCTTGCCGTCATATTCGATCCAGCTGCGCAGCAGAGCAAGGTCTGTCTCGTGCAGGCGGAAGCGCGGCTTGCCCGCATACAGCTCAAAGCGCAGATCCTTGGCCGCTGGCAGCACCATTTCGGCTTTCTTTGCCTCGCCCACGGAGAACTGCAGGCGGTATTCCGCCTGCGGCACTGCAAAGCGGGCGACTAGGTAAATGGAAGAAATGCAGCCGCTTTCATAGCGCCCGGTCTCGCAGGCGGTCCAGCTGCCCAGGCCGTCCGCTGACAGATGCAGCTTTGTCACATCGTCGCAGAAGCCGTCTTTCAAGGCCAGCTGCACCGCGGCAAGCCCGGCCTGCTCGGGGTCGCAGAGCGTGAGCAGGTCCGGCTGCGGCAGCACAGTCTGCTCCTGCTGCAGCATGGTTTCCGACAGTGCCCGCGCCTTTTCCTCGCGGGTGATGTTCATGACCGGCGAGGCCAGGCCGAAGTGGGTCGTGGACAGCAGCCGCACCCGGGTCTCGAAGGAAGGGGAATCGCAGTCGCGCCCGGAACGCTGCGCCATGCGCCGCGCCCGCTCCAGCCGCGTCCAGATCAGGCGGTTGAAGGGCTTTTCGCTCCAGCTCATGTAGCCAGAGAGGTTACCATCAGCCACATCCTGGCCGAAGCGGATCTCCCGCAGCGGCGCGTGATCACGCAGATAGCCGCCCGGCGTGTCGAAGCGGACAAAGGGCAGGTCGGCAATCTCTTTGATATACCCGCCGATGCCGCCGAAGCAGGGCAGGCGGTTCATCGGCGCGGCCATCGGCTCCCAGAGGAAGCTGTCGGCGTCGGTGTTGATGAAAATGAACACATCGTGGGTGATCTCGCCGCGCCGCTGCTTGTCGTGCAGCTCGTACACCAGCGCCCGGAGGCTGCCGGCGTCCATGATGTCGTTGGGCGAGTAGGTGGGCAGCACCGTGATGCTGCCGTCCTGCCACACATAGCGCAGCGGGTTAAAGGCGTGCTCGTCCGGCAGCGGCGGGATCAGGGTGCGGAAGGCGTCGAACGAGATGCAGCTGTAGTACAGGCAGACCGCCTTGACGCCGAGCCGCGTGTAGGCTGCCGCCTGCGACGGCGTGAACATGACCTCCTGGGGTCGGATGATCATCTCGCAGCCGCCGAAGATATCCTGCAGGCCGCTGTGATAGGGGTTTGTGATGGCCCAGTTGACCGAGGCGTCAAACTCATCGGCGGTCATGGCACTCATGGCGCCGTTGTTGTAGCCCATGAGGATGTTCTCATCCCCGCGCGCCCGGACCCGCTCGATGATGTCGGGCGCGTACTCGGGCAGGATCTTCTCGAGCGAATAGGCGTTTTCAAAGTCCCAGGTGCCACGCACCGGGACGCCCTTGGCGTTCCATGCATCCAGTGTGTCCAGAATGTGGCGCATGATGCGGATGTCACCGCCGAAGCCCAGCGCATCCGGCGTGTCGCCGCGATAGGAGTGATAGCAGTTGACGTGGAAGCCGAAGCCCACGTGTACATGAAGCTCGCTCATCGGCTTATTTGGTCTGCGCCTGCAGCAGCTTTTCCTTGGCAAGCTGCAGCTGTTCGACCTTCTGCTTGCTCAGGGGATAGACAAAGCGCAGGAAGATGAACACAAGCAGGAACAGCGCCGCCGGGATCATGACGGAGAAGTTGTACATGGTTTTCAGGGCCGCGTCGCTCAGTCCCTCGGTCTTGAGCTCGCTGCCGTTGTAGCCGATGCGAAGCAGCGGCACATTGATGAGGATGGTCGCCACGGTCTGGCCAAGCTTCCGCATGAAGGAGTAGAAGGCGTAGCTCGTGGCCTCGTCGTTGAGACCGTAGGTGACCTTGTTGTAGTCGATGGCGTCGGTTGCCAGCACCCAGACCAGCAGGAAGATGAAGGCCGTGCCGATGCCGCCCATGAGATTGGCAAGCAGATACAGCCACACGTTCGTGATCCCCACCAGGGAGAGCAGGAACAGGATGATGTAGAACACCGCAGCCAGCAGCACGCCGTAGGAGCAAACCTCCCGACGGCCGAATTTGTTGCCGAGCTTGGTTGCAAAGAACATGATGACCGCCACCGGCAGATACTGGAACACCGTGGGCAGCATCGTGAGGCCGGGGTTCTTGAAATAGTGGTGGAACAGATAGGTGTTGTAGCCCTGGCCGAACATCTGCGCCGCCAGGAAGAGCATGGAGGCGATGGAAACGGCCATGAACGGGCGGGATTTGAGCAGGGTCCGGATGACCTTGCCGGTCTGGCCCTTCTGGACGGGAGCAGGCTCGGAGGCCACGCGCTCCTTGCTCCAGCTGTAGCAGAGCAGAAAGAAGACGACCGAGAGCACCGCGATTGCGCACACGCCGATGAACACGCGCTGGAAGCTCATCTCCTTGGTGCCGTCGGCCAGCGTCACATAGCACATGGAGGCCAGCACCATCGCGGGCATCGCGCCGAAGGTGGAGCCGATGGAGCGGAAGACGGAGAGCGAGGAGCGCTCCTTATCATCCGAGGTGATGACCTGCGCCAGAGAGCCGTAGGGGATGTTGATACAGGTATAGAGCATACCGAAGAGGATGTAGGTCACATAGATCCAGACCAGACGGCCGGATTCGGCCAGACCGCGCACATCGAGGAACATCAGAACCGCGGAGAGTGCCACCGGCAGCGAGAAGATCTTGATCCAGCGGCGATAGCGGCCGTCGGCCTTCACGCCGGCGCGGTCGATGATGCGGCCCCAGATCGGGTCGTTGACAGCGTCCCAGATGCGCGCGACGATGGTCATGACCAGCACGTGCAGCACGCTGATTTCCAGCACGTCGGTGTAGTACTTGTTGAGGACGCTCTGCGTCAGGCCAAACAGCAGGCACGAGGCCAGATCGCCGAAGGCATAGCCCAGCTTATCCTTGATGCCGATGCCCGAGGTGCGTTGCAAAGACTGCTTGCTCATGTTCATTCTCCTTTACAGTTCGATGTTGTAGGCCTGCGCCGCCTGGCGGAACAGGTCCTTGTACGGGCTGCCCTTGCGGTAGAAGACCGGGGGCTTGCCCAGGGGAGCGGGTACGGTGTATTCTCTTCCGCCGATCATCACGCGGCCGGTCCAGAAGTTGACCCAGCTGCCGGCCGGCAGCCAGACCTTCCGGGTCTTGGCCTTGCGCTCGATCACCGGGCAGACAAAGAGCTCGCTGCCGAGATAGTAGCTGTATTCGTCGTGGCTGTCCTGATAGGATTCCGCCTCCCAGAAATCCGGGCGCAGGGCCGGGATGCCCTCGGCGGACTTCCGGATGCAGTCGGAGAGATAGGGCTTGAGATCGAGGTGCAGCTTCGTCAGCGCTACGGTGTAGGGCTTGACCTTCTCGGCGTCAAACTGGGCGTTGGCCCAGGGACGGATGGACTCGTGGCTGCGCATGAGCAGCGAGAAGGTGCACATCTCCATCCAGCGCGTGAAGAGCTCGTCGTTTCGGCGCATCCGGTCAAAGGAGAAGAAGCCGCCGATGTCACAGTGGAGCATCGTCACGCCCGAAAAACCCAGAGAGAAGCTCGCCGGCATCACGCAGGGCATGCCGTAATCCCGGGTGAGGTCGGTGTGCTGGTCGCCGTTCCACAAAAGCGGCGCGTAGCTCTGGATGCCGAGATAGCCCGAACGGGTGAAGAAGAGGATGTCCTTTGCCCCGTATTCCTCGATGGCCTCGCGATTGAGCCTGGCCCAGAGCACCGGCCAGCGATTGTGCAGCCTCGCCGGGTCGCCGTCGTGGAGCACGCAGTCCACCGGCAGGTATTCGCCGAAGTCCGCCATCCAGCCGGAGATGCCGAGATCGAGCATGTTCTGCTTGATCAGCACGTCCTTGACGTAGCGCACGGCTTCGGGATTCGTGAGATCCAACATGCCCGCGTCAAAGGTCGTGGATTTGATGTGGTAGATGCTGCCGTCCTGCTTTGTGATCAGGTAGCCCTGCTCCTTACAGTAGTTGTAGAGCCTGCCGTCCTTGACCAGATAGGGGTTGATATAAGCCAGAAAGCGCACGCCGCGCGCGTTGAGCCTGGCAATGGCGTCTTTCAGATCAGGATAGAGCTGCTCGTTGACCTCCCAGTTCCACCAGACCTGCTTGCCCATGATCGTGCGGTTTTCGCCGGACCAGTCCTGGCTCCAGACGCCGCAGATCTTTGCGCCGGCGTCCAGCATGGCGAAGGTCTTGTCCAGGATGGTCTGCGTGCCGCCCTGGATGCCCAGGATCATACCGTTCTGGCACCAGTCGGGGATGTACTGTCGGTTCGGGATGAGCCCGGCCATGCGCCGGGAGAGGTCCTCGTAGCTGTCCCCCTGCAGCAGCACGAGGCGCTCGGGGCAGCCGTCAAAACGGAACTTGAAATCCTCACGGCCGAAGTGGGACGAGCCGTCGTGGTCGGTCTCAAAGAGAATGAGCCGCTTTCGGTCTGTCACGAACACCGGCATAGGGGAGTAACTGCCGATCTTGCTGTGGGGCTTCTCTTTATAGAGCGAGCGCGGCAGGAAGGTCTTCTGCAGGATCGTCGAAGCGTTGATGTGCTCCGAGACGAAGTTGACCACGCGCTCGCCGCGCAGGTTGACCTTGCGGTACTGCTCGCCGCCGCCGAAGACGGCCTCATCCGGCGCTGCCGGCAGGCGGAACTGATAGGTCCAGCCGGGCTCGCCGGCAAAGTGCAGCTCGGCGCCGCCCTCGCGTTCGCGGTAATCCACCCGCAGCGTGTGCCCGTTTCCGGAGAAGCGGACCGAGCCCTCCGATTCCGAGACCTCCGTGAGGAAGACCCGTGCGGTCTCCACCACCTCGGTCTTGACGGTGCCGCGATTGGCGGTGTATTGTTTTTCCAGGCGGATCATGGTCACAAAGGGCTGCGCCTTTGTGTGCACGACAAGCGGCGCCTCATCCAGAAGCAGCTGCCATTGCTGACCGCCTGCTACGGTATGCAGCATAAAATGCCTCCTTTGCTGTGGAATGTCACAGGATGCCTACGCATGATAACATACCATATTTTGCGCTTTACCGTCAACTGTTTTTGTGAAATATCAACAAAATCTTTGCAATTCTGTTTGCATCACGCGCGTTGTATGCTATACTGTTCACAGAATTCAGGAGAGAAGGAAAAATAATGTTCAATCATCACGATATCACAAGAGACGCGTTCATGCTTCACGGGCCGCTGGCACAGCACGGCTACGACTGGTGGTGGCATTCCTTCACCGCCCAGGATGCCGAAACCGGCGAGGACAAGGCGTTTTTCATCGAATTTTTCATCTGCAATCCGGCGCTGGCCGAGAACGCGCCGACGCTCGGCCAGCTGCCGGAAAACCGCGCGGCAGGGAAGCGGCCGTCCTATCTTATGGTCAAGGCCGGCACCTGGGGCGAGGATCACTGCCAGCTGCACCGCTTTTTCTCGCTCCATGACACGCGCATCCACGCCGCCGCCCCGTATGAGGTGGAGGCCGGGGACTGCTTTGCCTCCGAGACCGCGCTGCGCGGCAGCATCAATATTTCGTCAGAGCAGGCGGCAGCCCATCCCGAGTGGATGTGCGACGCAGGTTCGCTCCAATGGGATCTCACCGTCGACAAGCAGATCGCCTTCAACGTCGGCTACGGCGCGAGCCGACCGCTGCGCGAAGCGGAGGCTTTTGCCATGTACTGGCACGTCGAAGGCATGAAGAGCGCCTATTCCGGCAGCATCACCTACAACGGCCGGCGCTACCTCGTGACGCCGGAAAACAGCTACGGCTATGCCGACAAGAACTGGGGCCGGGATTTCACGAGCCCTTGGGTCTGGCTGTCGTCGAACTGCCTGGTGAGCAAAAGGACCGGAAAGCGACTTCAAAACAGCGTCTTTGACATCGGCGGCGGCAGGCCGAAGATCTATTTTGTCCCGCTCGACCGACGGCTGCTCGGCGTGTGTTATTATGAAGGCAAGGAATACGATTTCAATTTCTCCAAGCTGCACCTGATGGTGAAGACGGAGTTTTCCTTCGAGGAGCGGGAGGACCTTGTCGTCTGGCATGTGCGGCAGGAGAATATTCATGCCGTCATGGAGACCGAGGTGTACTGCCGCAAGGCGGAAATGCTTCTGGTCAATTACGAAGCTCCTGACGGGCAGAAGCGCCACACGCGCCTCTGGAACGGCGGCACCGGCTGGGGCACGGTCCGGCTTTACGACAAAAAAGAGGGCGGCCCGGAGCTTGTAGACGAGCTGGAGGCCACCCATATCGGCTGCGAATATGGCGAGTACGACGAAACGCAGCCCTATGAATCAAAATAAGGAAGGTGCAAGACGATGAAAGAGCTTACGACAAATCCGTTTACCTGCTTTGACCGGGACTGGGCCATTGTGACGGCAGGCAGCCCGGAACACTTCAACGGCATGACGATCTCCTGGGGCTGCATGGGCACGATCTGGGGCAAGCCGGTCGTATCGGTCTATGTCCGGCCGGACCGTTACACCTGGCGCTTTCTGAAGGAAAACGACTACTTTACCGTGTCGTTTTATCCCGAGGAGTGCAGAAACGCGCTCGAGCTGATGGGCACGCTCTCCGGAAGAGACGGCGACAAGGCCGCAAAGGCCGGCCTGACACCGAAGCCGATCGGAGAGAGCATGACCTTTGCAGAGGCATCCCGGACGATCCTGTGCAAAAAGATCTATATGCATGCGCTGGAGCTGGACGCCGTGCCGCCCGAGGCAAAGCGAATCTACCGCAACGGCATCCGGCCGCATGAGCTGATCATGGGCGAGGTCGTGGAGATCGTTCCCTAGGCAGCACCCAAAAAATGTCATTCTGAGCGCAGGCGAAGAATCCGGACGTCGTCAGTCTGCCCCGATCACGGCCTGGTCCAGATCTAGGGGCAGACAGGTCTGCGCAATCTCGGCGCTGCCGTCTGCGGCGGCGTACACGATCACAAGCGCATAGTCGTCCGCGGCATTGTCCCGGCACAGGATGCAGTACTGCGCGCCGCTCACCACCTGAGAGCAGACCAGGGCCACGGCTGTGTAGTCCGTGCCCTCGGCAGCCTGCGAGAAGGCGGCGGCAGCTTCCTCGGTCAGCTCCGGCGTTTCCGGCTCAGCCCAGCCGCCCAAAAGACCCAGGGCGGGAACCTCAAAGTCGAAGGTCGTCAGCTTTTGCAGAGTGAGCTCGCCGCGCAGAGGCTCATAGAGCTCCACAACGGCATACAGATACGGCGCGTCGGGGATGACGGCCTGCGTCCGGCAGAGGTAGCGGTGGGTTTCGCCCTCGACGACCTCCGAGCCCAGATAGGCGATCGGCGTGTAAACGGCGCCGACCAGCGCCTGCGTCGCTTCGGCAAAGAGATTGCGCTGATCCTCGGTCAGAACGACAGTTTCCGCCGGGGCCCATTCGTGCGGCGCGGGGGCCTCACGTTCGGTCTCCGGTTCCGGCAGGGGTGCGAGCACCGGCTCCTCCGTGTCCTCTACGGCAGGGGGCTCAAACGTCTCTGCGGCGGTCTCCGGGGTCTCGGGCTGCAGGCCTGCCGGCTGCGCGCTGCAGGCGCAGAGCCCAAGCACCACGAGCAGGCACAGCAAAGCGGTACAATATTGTTTCAGCATCAAAATCACCTCATCATTTTTTTCTGTTATTTTGAGTTCATTATACGAGATTGCTGCCGCTTTGTCAATCCGGCGGCAAAAGGGGAGAATGCGAATGAACAGGCTCAAGCGGGCGCTGCTTCTGGCGGCGGCAGGCCTTGTGCTGCTGGGCGGCTGCAGCAGCGAAGCCGGCAGCACCCGGTCCACAGAGACGACCGAGGCGCAGATCCGGCGCGTGATCTGCATCGGCGACTCCAATACCTATGGCTTCGATCCCTACAATTTCGGCGCCCGCTATGGTGCGGATGTACGCTGGACCTCTCTTTTAGAGACAAGCGAGCGCGAGGTTGTGAACCTCGGCGTCAACGGGGCGACCATTCCGCGGGAACTCGAGCTGGATCAAATGCGCGCGCAGCTCGCTTCCTATCTGCCGGCGGAGCTGGTGATCGTGATGCTGGGGACGAATGACATCCTCTGCACTTACCCGGCGGATACCTGCGTCGAGCGGATGGACGCCCTGCTCTCCGCCATCAAGGACGAGGCGCCGGAGGCCGCGATCCTGCTGATTGCCCCGCCGGCAACGCCTTTGGGCGACGCGGCAAGCCGCCAGCATTTTTCGGCCGAATATGCCGCGCTGACGGACGGCTACCGGGCGCTGGCAGAGCGCCGCGGCATCCGTTTTGCCGACGCGGGCGGCTGGAACATCGGCCTTGGCCCGGACGAGCTGCATTTTTCCGCCGAGGGCCACGCGGCCTTTGCCGCGGCGGTGGAGGCGCTGCTGACGCAGGAAGGGGAGGAATGAGCTTGCTGATCCATCCGATTGCGCCGGTGTTTGACGTGCATTCCCGCGTGCTGATCCTCGGCAGCTTTCCGTCCGCCAAATCCCGGGAGATGGGCTTCTATTACGGCCACCCGCAAAACCGCTTCTGGAAGGTGCTGGCGCTGCTCTATGACGCGCCGGTGCCGCAGACGGTGGAAGAGCGCCGCGCGTTTCTGCTTCACCACGGCATTGCCCTGTGGGACGTGATCGCGCGCTGCGAGATCACGGGCTCGTCTGACGCCAGCATCAAAAACGCCGAGGTCAACGATCTGCGCGAGATCCTCGAGCACGCGCCGATCCGCGCGGTGTTCGTCAACGGACGCAAGGCAGAGGCCTTGTACCGAAGGCACATTGCGCCGAAGCTGCAAGCGGAGGCCGTCTGTCTGCCCTCCACGAGCCCGGCCAATGCGGCCTGGAGCCTCGAGCGTCTGGCAGATGCCTGGCGGATCGTGCGGCTTCGTGCGGAAACAATCTGAGAAAAATAAAAAAACAGTTGACAAATCGAAAAAACGTGCTATAATAAGCATCGTTCCCGCGGGTGTAGCTCATCCGGTAGAGCGCCACCTTGCCAAGGTGGAGGTAGCGAGTTCGAGCCTCGTCACCCGCTCCAAATAAAGCAGGCGTTTTGAAAGCGCCTGCTTTTTTCTGTTTTGAGGGTACGAAAATGATCATTGATTTTCATGTGCATACCTTTCCCGCGGCCATCGCCGCCCGTGCGGTCGGCGGCCTGCAGGAGAGCGCCGGGGTGCCGCCGTATACCGACGGGACGGTGGAAGCTCTGAGTGCTTCGCTCGAGCGCGCCGGCATGGACCGGGCGCTGCTGCTCCCGGTTGCAACGAATCCAAAGCACTGCAGCCGCATCAACAACACGGCAGCATCGCAAAACGGAATGGGAAGACTTCTGAGCTTCGGCGCGATCCACCCGGACTGCCCGGACTGGAAGCAGGAGCTTGCCCGCGTGCAGGCGCTGGGCTTGCGCGGTGTGAAGCTGCATCCGTTCTTCCAGAACACTGACTTTGACGATCCCCGCTATCTGAGAATTCTGGATCGGGCAGGGGAGCTGGGCCTGGTCGTGGTGACCCACGCGGGCCTGGACGTCGGCTTTCCCGGGCAGGTCCGCTGCAGCCCGGAGATGATCCAGCGCGCCGTCCGTCAGGTGGGACCGGTGAAGCTGGTGCTGGCGCATATGGGCGGCTGGAAAAACTGGGACCGGGTGGAGGCGCTTCTGCCCGAGACCTCGGTTTATCTAGATACAGCGTTCTCCTGCGGCACGATCCCCACGCTGCCGACGGGACAATACGCCGGCGCGCCGCTGCCGCTGCTGGAGGAAGCCGCTTTTTTGCGGATGGTCCGGCTGTTTGGTGCTGATCGTATCCTCTTTGGCACCGACAGTCCCTGGTCCGATCAGCGGCAAAGTCTGGCCTGGATGCAGGCGCTTGAGCTGCCGGAGGCGCAGAAGACCGCCATCCTGGGCGGCAACGCCGCGAGACTGTTAGCTCTGCCGGTTTGAAAGCTTGCGACCGAGAAATCCGTACTTTTCACGTGAAAAAGCGTGAAATAGGAACGGATTTCTCGCTTCGCTCGAAATGACAGAGCATTTTGCAACAGGCCTTTCTTTTTTACACGAACAGGACTCCGCGCCAGCCGCGGACCGAATAGTAGGAGTCTGCGCCGTTGTGGAAGGTGAAGACCCGGCCGTAGCGCCGCTCGCAGAAGAGTGCGCCGCCCAACGCCCGCTGCTCTGCGGGCGTCTCGATCCAGCTGGAGGTTTTGAGGTCGAACTCGCCCAGCTCCTGCAGTCTGCGGTAGATCGCCTCGGGCATCAGTTGAACGCCCATTGCCTCCGCCTGTCCGGCCGCGCTGCCGGCGGGCGGATTTTTTGTGCGCTTTCGGAGCGCCTCATCGTCATAGCACAGGCTTCGGCGGCCGGCAGGCGTCTCTTTGGAGCAGTCGCAGAAGATGAGTCTCCCGCTCTCCGGGTCGGTACCGATCACATCCGGCTCGCCGCCGGTCTGCTCCATCCGACCTAGTGCTTCAAGCGCGTCGGGCTGCGCGGCCAGTCGCTGTTCAACCAGCGCCCAGGAGAGCCCGTCGTGTCGCTCGGGGTGGGCGCGAAAGCGCGCCACCAGGATTTCAAGTGTTGTCATTGCTTACCTCCTCATCCAGGGCCTCCACCAGGAAGCTGACCGGGCGGAAGCCGTCGTTACAGCTGAGCATGGCCGATTTCGGATTCTTCATCCAGCCGTCGTAGAAGTTTTCGCCGCCGTGGGCCAGCGCGAGCACGAACGGAGAGAGCGTGTCCCATGCGCTGAGGCAGAAGCCCTCCGGCCGTGTCCAGCCGTCGGCGATCCAGGTCTGTCCGGGCTTGAGATCACATGCATGCTCGATGGGATTTTCAAATTCAGAAATCAGATCGTCGTAGCGCGCCATCCGCATGACGGTAATGCGTATCTTCTTCATGGTTCTGCTTCAATAGTACCAGGCGGAGAAGTCGGGGCGGTAGGAAACGCCGTTTTCATCGAGCAGGATCGAGACGCTGTGCTCGTCTGCCTCGATCGTTTCAACGCCTTCAGCAGAGGAAACCCGAATTGTGTTGCTGTCCTCCGCCAGCAGGAATACAATGTCGTGAGCGCCGCGCCTGACGGTCAGCGTCAGAGGACCGTCCGGGGCATCGGCAAGGTGGAGATGGGTGTCACCCAGTCGGAGCGGCGCGCTGTGCGCCTCCACCGTCACGGCCTTCCTTACTTCAAACGCGCTGGTGATCGGGGCGAGGGTCGCAGCATCACCGGTATAGCACAGAAGGTCGATCTGGTCGACGCCGATCTCATCCAGGTGCCGGGACAGCCGCGCCTCGTCGGTCTGCTCACTGTCGACCAGCACCCAGGTCTCTCCCTCGCTGCGCAGCAGCAGCGCGTCGCCCTCCTCCTCGCAGAGCATGACGACGGACAGGGCAGACGGGTTCTCCTCCGGGGCGGAGCGCAGCGCAATGAAGCCGAACAGAACGGCCAGCAGCGTCAGCGGCAGCACCCAACAGAGCAAAATTCGTTTCACAGCGAGAACCTCGCGCGGTAGGTGTCAAGCGCTTCGAGAAATTCCGGAGACTTCTTGTCCTTGAGGCGGCTCATATATTCATGGGTCGCGAAATCGTCCTCTGCAAGCTCGATCATGTCGACGGCCACATTGGAGCAGTGGTCGCCGACGCGCTCGAGCGAGGTCAGCAGATCGTTGAGCACAAAGCCCTGCTGGATCGTGCACTGGCCCTTTTGCAGGCGGTCGATGTGGTGGCGCTTGACCTTGTCCACCAGCTGATCGATCAGCTCCTCCAGAGGCTCGACCTGAACGGCCAGCGTCAGATCGTTTTCGGTGAAGGCCTGTACGGTCAGTCGAACGACCTCCCGCACCGCGCGGCAGACGACAGAAAGCTCACGCTGCGCGTCGTCGGAGAACTGGAGCTGCTTTTCGTTCAGTTCCTTTGCACTCTGGGCAATGTTGAGCGCGTGGTCGGAGATACGCTCGAGGTCGGTGAGCGTATGCAGGAACTTTGACACATCCTCGTTCTGCTGATCGCTCATCTCACGGCCGGTCAGCTTGACCAGATAGGAGCCAAGCGCATCCTCGTAGCGGTCGGCATCGCTTTCCAGCTGCTCGACGCGGGTGAAGGTCGTCTCTGTGTATCGCACCAGCAGCGCAAGGGCCTCGCCCAGCGCTTCCTTTGCGCACTCGGCCATGTCGTTGATCGTCAGACGGCTCTGCTCAATGGCAAGCGAGGGGTGGGTGAGGAAGCGTTCCTCGAGACGGAGCGCAAGCGGCGCCTCGTCCTGCTTTTCCGGCACCAGCAGCTTGACCAGCGCCTCGAGCACGTCGGTAAACGGCAGCAGCAGAAGCACCATGGCAAGACGCAGCACGGTGTTGACGAAGGCCAGAGAGAAGGGATTCATCACGGTCTGGGTGAAGGAGAAGCGGAAGATCGTGTCGGCAAGATAGAACAGCGCTGCGCAGATCAGCACGCTGATCACCTCGGAGACCAGATAGACCAGTGCCGTGCGCTTGCCGTCAGCCTTGGCGCCGAGCGCCGAGAGCAGCACCGGGAATGCAGCGCCGATGGCAATGCCCATCAGAAGCGGCAGGGCTGCGTCAAAGCGCATCGCGCCGGTGACGGAGAGCGCCTGCACAATACCGACAGCCGCAGAGGCAGACTGCAGAAGCGCCGTGAAGGCCGCGCCAACGAGAATGCCGAGCAGGGGATTGGACAGAGACTGCAGCGTGCCGACAAACCAGGCCTGCTCGCCCAGACCGGAGACCGCGCCGCTCATCGTGCTCATGCCGAACATCAAAACGGCAAAGCCCATGAGAATATCGCCCACGTGCTGCTTGGTCGCCTTCTTGGAGAACGTCCGCAGCAGGATGCCGATGACGGCTGCAAGTCCGGTCAGCGTTGACGTGGAAAGCAGCTGACCGATGCCGGAGCCGCCCTCAATATAGCTCAGGCTGATGACCCAGCCGGTGATGCTGGTGCCGAGGATCGCGCCGAGAATGACGCCGATCGCCTGCTTGAGCTTCATCATGCCGGCGTTTACAAAGCCGACCACCATCACGGAGGTTGCGCAGGAGGACTGGATCACAGCGGTCACGCCGGTACCCAGAAGGACGCCCTTGAGGGGGGTGTTGGAAAGCCGGTACAGGATCAGCTCCAGACGGCTGCCTGCGACCTTTTTCAGTCCGTCGCCCATCAGGCCCATGCCGAATAAGAACAGCGCAATGCCGCTGAGCAGGGCGATCATATCAGAAATACCCATAATTTCACCTCTTTCTTTCCCTATGATACCCGATCAAGGTTAATTTGTCGACCTGCATTGCGTTAAATCTGTGTTAAATTTTTACGGGCATGCTGGCCTTTCCGGGCGGAATGTGCTATACTCTTGCGCGAGGTGAGACCATGATCTATTTATTGGAGGACGACGACAGCATCCGCAAGCTGGTGGTCTATGCGCTGCAGAGCCAGGGCTACGAGGCGCAGGGCTTTGCGCTGCCGACGGAGTTCTGGCAGGCCATGCGGGTCAAGCTGCCCGAGCTGGTGCTGCTGGACATTATGCTGCCGCAGGAGGACGGGCTTTCGGTTCTGAGCAAGCTGCGCGCAGATGCGGCCACCCGGACGCTGCCTGTTATTATGTTAACCGCAAAAAACACCGAATACGATCGCGCCTACGGTCTGGATCTGGGCGCGGACGACTATATCTCCAAGCCCTTCGGTATGATGGAACTGACCGCCCGGGTGCGGGCGGTGCTGCGCCGCGCCAAGGCGGACACACCGGAGACGGAGTATCGTCTGGGCAGCCTCTGGGTGTGCCCCGCGCGGCACCAGGTCACGGTGGACGGCGAGAGAATCTCCCTGACCTATAAGGAATTTCGGCTTTTGCAGCTTCTTCTTGAGGCCAAGGGCGCAGTGCTAACGCGGCCGGTGCTGATGGACAAGGTCTGGGATCTGGCTGCTGAGCGCGAAAACCGCACGCTGGATGTCCACATCCGGACGCTGCGCGCCAAGCTGGGAAAGGCCGGCAGCCTGATCGAAACCGTCCGCGGCGTCGGCTACCGGATCCGGGAGGAAGAGAGATAGGGTTTTCGATTTGCTGAGGCAACTCAAAAGCTTTCTAAAGGAGAAATCATGACCGGAAAAATATTTCGCTATTCATTTTTGTGTGGGATCCTGGCGCTGGTGCTCTGCACCGGGCTGTTCTTCGGGCTACAATACCGGCAGAACCTGGACGAGGCCGCCCAGACGCTGCAGCAGGATACCGCCTACGTGGCCCAGGGCCTGAACATCGGCGGGGCGCGTTATTTAGAGCAGCTGCAGCCCGAGACGCGCGTCACCTGGATGGACGCCGAGGGCAATGTGCTCTATGACTCGCAGAACGAGAATCTGCCGAATCAGGGCGAGCTGGCCGAGGTGCGCGCCGCGCTGGCACAGGGCAGCGGCAGCGCAAAACGGATCTCCGGCAGCGAGGGCGTGACGACGCTGTACTATGCCCAGCGCCTCGAGGACGGCAGCATCGTCCGGCTCTCTCTGCCCATCAGCGCGGTGCGCGCGGCGCTCATCACCGTGAGCCCGGTGCTCTGGGTCTTTGTGTTGGTGCTGACGCTCTCGGGCGTGCTGTCCTTGCGGGCGGCCAGGCAGATCATCCAGCCGATCAACGAGCTGGACCTTGACCGGCCGGAGCGGATCAAAAACTACCCGGAGCTGGACCCGCTCGTGGCGCGTCTGCAGGAGCAGCGCCTGACGATCGACGAGCAGCTGGAGATCCTCCATCTGCGCCAGAAGGAGTTCTCTGCGCTGACGGACAATATGCGCGAGGGCTTTCTGCTTCTGAATCTGAACGGTACCGTGCGAAGCGCGAACGCCGCAGCCCAGCAGCTTCTGCACATTCAGCCGGAGGACAATCTGCTCGATCGCGCGGACGAGCACACAAAAGAGGCCGCCGCAAGCGCGCTGGCAGGGGAGCGCGCATCGGCTGTGTTTGTGCAGGACGGCCGAAGCTGGCAGCTGATCGCCAGCCCCGTCTATTCCAGAAAGCATCTGGCCGGCGCGGTCCTTCTGTGGATGGACGTGACCGAGCGCGAGCAGCGCGAGCAGCTGCGGCGGGAGTTTTCCGCCAATGTCTCGCACGAGCTCAAGACGCCGTTGACCTCCATTTCCGGCTTTGCCGAGCTCATGGAGCAGGGAACCGTGCCGCCTGAGACCGTGGTGGACTTTTCCGAAAACATCCACCGAGAGGCCCAGCGCATGATCGCTCTGGTCGATGACATTATCAAGCTTTCAAAGCTCGATGAGAACGCGCAGCTGCCGCCGATGGAGCCGTTGGATCTGCTGGACCTCAGCCGCGACGTGCTCGACAGCCTGCAGAAGACCGCCGAAAAGCAGAACGTGACGCTGCAGCTGAAAGGGGAAAGCACCACCATCACCGGCGTGTGGCAGCTGTTGCATGAAATGGTCTACAACCTGGTGGACAACGCGATCAAATACAACCGCCCCGGCGGAAGCGTCACCGTTTCGGTCACGCAGGAGAACGGCCAGCCCGTCCTCGCGGTTTCCGACACCGGCATCGGCATTCCGGAAGCGGCGCAGGAGCGTGTGTTCGAGCGCTTCTACCGCGTGGACAAGAGCCACTCCAAGCAGATCGGCGGCACCGGCCTGGGCCTCTCCATCGTCAAGCACGGCGCGCAGTACCACCAGGCTGAGCTGTCCCTGCAGAGTACCCCGGACGTCGGAACGACCGTGTCGCTCCGCTTCCGGAGAGAAGCCTGACAAACAAGAAAAACGCTTTCTCGAAAACCCGTTCGAGAAAGCGCTTTTTGTTGTCCTCAGTCATGAATTGCTTTTGAGCTGTTCGATCGCATCGATCAGATTTCGATATTTCATCGGGCGGTCATAATACTGAACTGCAATAAAACGATTCAATCGTTTTATTGCAGTTCAGTATTATGCATAATTGACATGCGAATTCGAGGTTACAATCATGATGAGAATAAACACGATTGTAGATCCGATTACGCTGACCAGCTGTATTGTCCGGAGCGTTTTGCTGCGAACTCCAAACAGAAACAGAATACTTGTTAGCATACTGACAGCGGCAAGAACCATTTGCAGATAGATCAGGAATGACTGACCAGCCAGATTCAGTCTTGTGATCGGGCTGCGATGCCATTCCCGAACCTCCCCGGTCGGCATGATTGCCCGGTCTGTATAGAGGTTCATATTCAGAACAACAAAATACGAAATATTTGCGAGGATGGAAAGTATCGTCATCAGCATCTGCCATCTACTCCTTCTGCGTAACGTATGACTCGAATTTTGTCTTTTCAATTGATTTGTTTCGATGTAGCGCGGGCAATCTGCCCGCACGAAATGAAGCGCGGGCAATCTGCCTGCGCGATATGCACCGGGCAGCCGTAATTGCGGGCAAATTGCCCGCGCTACGTCGGAATTGCTATGGATAATAGTGCTGTTATTATACCAGAACAGAGGACAATTTCAAGATGCGTGTACTAATTATTGCTGCCGTTTCCAACGCTTCAAATCATTTTGTAGAGTTCATAGCAGTCATGCCCTTTGGGAACGTCCTTGAGCTCGCCTCTGAGAAGATAGCCGTTCTTTTTGAAGAAATCGACGTTCCAGTCGCCCGCATTCGTCAAAATCATGGAAGCGCCGTTTTCCCTTGTGAAGTCCTCCGCCGCCTTCAAAAGAGACGTGCCCAGGCCCTGATGTCGGAGCGCTTCCTCCACAAAGAGCGCGTCGACAAAGCCGTAGGCGTCCTTGTCCACGTCCGCGATCACGCCGGCAATGAACCTGCCGTCTTTGTCCACAAGCTTCTTGTAAAAATCAACGCTCTCGTATTCCGGCTCGTAGGCTTCGCTGTATGTCCGAATGCCGTTTTCGATCACGTCCGCGTCGTCCCTGCTGCCGAGCGAGACCCTGAACCGCGCGCCGCTGTTGTCCGACGGCACATATTCCAGCGTCTCCCTGTCAAGATATTTGACCAGGGAATAACTGATATAGCCGTTTGCCTTTTTCAGCGTCGTGAAAACTGTGTAGCCGTGTTTTTCATAGAAGGGTCTTGCCAT
>CADBKF010000013.1 GCA_902795195.1 Oscillospiraceae bacterium | reverse complement strand
TGTCCTTTCGGTTTGGTCTGAGCAACTTAACCATACAACAGGTGCTCCCGATTCGCTATTCTTTTTTTCAACTGTTAAGTATCATTGTAACACTTACACGAGCGCAACGCGAAAAACAAAAATAATGATTGACAAATCGCACGTTCGGTGCTAAAATGTCAAAAAATGCAGTGACCGGGAATCAGTAAGGCCGCATCCCGCTTTTCAGAGAGCCGACGGACGGTGCAAGTCGGCAGGCGCGCAGCCCGAATACATCCCGAGAGCAGCACCCCGAACACCGTTTGTCAAGCGCTGTTTGACCGGTCAGTAGGCGGCGACGGGCGCACCCGTTACAGTGCAAGGGCATGTCAGTGCCCGATGAGGCCGCAGTTGTGAGGCTGCGGTAAACTGAGGTGGTACCACGGATTTTCCGTCCTCTGTTGCAGAAATGCAACGAGGGCGTTTTTGTTTTATCTGATACTTTCAAAGGAGCATGGAAATGATTATCACTGACCTGTTGGAACGCAACGCAAAGCTCTGGCCGGACGAGACCAGTCTGGTCGAGATCAACCCCGCCGCGCAGCCGGAAAAGACCGTCACCTGGCGGGAATACAACCTGATCGAATCCAGCCCGGAGGGCCGATACCGCCGCGAAATGAGCTGGCGGGAATTTGACGTCAAGGCCAACCGCTTTGCCAACCTGCTGCTGACCCGCGGCGTCAAAAAGGGCGACAAGATCGGCATTCTCCTGATGAACTGCCTGGAATGGCTGCCGATCTACTTCGGCATCCTCAAGACGGGTGCGCTGGCTGTGCCGATGAACTACCGCTACACCGCCGAGGAGATCACCTACTGTGCCGACCTCGCGGACGTATCCGTGCTGATCTTCGGGCCGGAGTTCATCGACCGCGTCAACAGCGCCAAGCCGGACATGCCGCAAATTAAAAACTGGTTCTTTGTAGGCGCCGGCCGGCCGAGCTACGCCGACAGCTACGACGAAATGGTCCGCTACTGCTCGAGCATTGCACCGGCCGTCTTCCTCGACGAGGACGACGACGCGGCCATCTACTTTTCCTCCGGCACGACCGGCTTCCCGAAGGCGATTTTGCACCGCCACAGGGCGCTGATCGCCTCTGCCATGATCGAGCAGAACCACCACGGCCAGACGCACGAGGACGTGTTTGTCTGCATCCCGCCGCTGTACCACACCGGCGCAAAGATGCACTGGTTCGGCAGCCTCTATTCCGGCTCCAAGGCTGTGCTGCTGCGCGGCGTCAAGCCCGAGTGGATCTTCCAGACGATCTCCGAGGAAAAGGCGACCATCATCTGGCTGCTGGTGCCCTGGGTGCAGGACATCCTGGACGAAATCGACCGCGGCACGCTGGATCTGAACGAATTCCGCCTGTCGCAGCTGCGGCTGATGCACATCGGCGCCCAGCCGGTGCCGCCCTCTCTGGTGCGCCGGTGGCTCAAGGTGTTCCCGCACCACCAGTACGATGTCAACTACGGCCTGTCCGAGTCCATCGGCCCCGGCGCGGTGCATCTGGGTGTGGAAAACCTGCACAAGCTCGGCGCGATCGGCAAGGCCGGCTACCTGTGGAAGACCCGCGTGGTCAACGACAAGGGCGAGGACGTGGCGCCCGAGGAGGTCGGCGAGCTGATCCTGCAGGGCCCCGGCGTCATGAAGGAGTACTACAAGAACCCCGAGGCCACCGCCGAGACCTTGAAGGACGGCTGGCTCTACACCGGCGACATGGCAAAGCTCGACGAGGACGGCTTCATCTACCTGGTCGACCGAAAGAAGGACGTGATCATCACCGGCGGTGAGAACCTGTACCCCGTGCAGATCGAGGACTTCCTGCGGGCGCATCCGAAGATCAAGGACGTGGCCGTGATCGGCCTGCCGCACGAGCGCCTGGGCGAGATCGCCGCGGCGATCATCGAGGTCGTGGAAGGGGAGACCCTCACCGAGGCCGAGGTTATGGCCTTCTGCGAGGACATGCCCCGCTATAAGCGCCCGAGAAAGCTCATTTTCGCCAAGGTCCCGCGCAACCCCACCGGCAAGATCGAAAAGCCCAAACTGCGCGAGCAGTACTGCGGCGTCCGCCTCGTCGAGGCACAGACGACGAAGTAGGGGTTCGTGGTCAGTGGATCGTGATTAGATAATAAAAGGGAGGCATTCTTATGCTGCTCAAGCTGATTCTTTTGGTTGGTTTCTTCGCAATCACCCTCGGCGTCGGACTCTATTCCCGCAGGCACGCCACGGACGTCAACGGCTTTGTGCTGGGCGGACGGACGGTGGGGCCGTGGCTCACGGCCTTTGCCTTCGGCACCTCTTATTTCTCCGCGGTCGTGTTTGTCGGCTATGCCGGTCAGTTCGGCTGGCGCTTCGGCATGGCCTCCACCTGGATCGGCCTGGGCAACGCCTTCATCGGCTCGCTTCTGGCCTGGGTGATTCTGGGTCGGCGCACGCGCGTCATGACCCAGCACTTAAACTCCCGCACGATGCCGGATTTCTTCGGCCTGCGCTTTGACTCCAGGGGCCTGCGCACGGTGGCGGCGCTCATCACCTTCATCTTCCTGATCCCCTATACCGCGTCGCTGTTCAATGGCCTGTCGCGGCTGTTTACGATGGGCTTTCCCGGCGTGGACTACGCCTGGTGTGTGGTGATCATGGCGCTGCTGACCGGCGTCTATGTGATTGTCGGCGGTTACATGGCGACTGCCATCAACGATTTCATCCAGGGCATCATCATGATCGTCGGCATCGTGGCGGTGATCGCGGCGGTCATTCAGGGCCAGGGCGGCCTGACCGAAGCGATCGCCAAGATGTCCGCGCTTTCGACCGAAACGGCTGCCGGGACCGAGTTCCACGGCGCGTTCACCTCGTTTTTCGGCGCGGACCCGGGCTTCCTGTTTTTCGTCATCGTGCTGACCTCCCTGGGCACCTGGGGCCTGCCGCAGATGGTGGGCAAGTTCTACGCCATCAAGGACGAGGATGCGGTGCGCAAGGGCACGATCATTTCCACGGCCTTCGCCGTGATCGTGGCCGGCGGCTGCTACTTCCTGGGCGGCTTCGGCCGGCTGTTTGGGGACGTCGTGGAGCTGCAGGCCGACGGCGTGACGCCGGTCTACGACAGCATCATTCCCTCGATGCTCTCCAACCTTTCGCCGCTGCTGATCGGCGTGGTGCTGGTGCTGGTGCTCTCGGCGTCGATGTCCACGCTGTCCTCGCTGGTGCTGACCTCCAGCTCCACGATCACGCTGGATTTGATTGTGCCAAAGGACGAAAAAAAGAAGATGAGCATCATGCGCATCTTCATCGCGTTCTTCATCGTGCTCTCGGCGGTCATCGCCATCGTGCAGGCAAAGTCCAACGTGGTCTTTATCGCGCAGCTCATGGGCGTGTCCTGGGGCGCGCTGGCAGGCGCCTTCCTGGCGCCGTTCCTCTACGGCCTGTTCTGGAAGCGTACCACCAAGGCCGCCTGCTGGGCAAGCTTCGGCTTCGGCGTGGTGCTGAGCCTGCTGCAGCTGGTCAAGAGCCTGGCGGGGCTCCGCTTTGACGGCGGCTTTTTGGACAATGTGCTCTTCAAATCCTCCATCCACTCCGGGGCCTTCGCCATGCTCCTGGGCCTTGTGATCGTTCCGGTGGTTTCGATGCTCACGAAAAAGCCCGACGCGGCAAGGGTGGAAGAGATTTTCTCCTGCTATGACAAAACTGTCGCAGTCCCCGTCAGCGAATCGCTCGGTGAGTAAAGCAAAGAGCAGCCCGGCATTCGGAAGAATGCCGGACTGTTTTTTTCACAGGAAAAATTTCTTTTCCAGGTATTCCCGCAGCGGGCGGATGATGCCGGCCAGGAGCAGAAAGATGCCGACGGTGGCAAAGCCTGCGACCACATAGAGGGACCAGGTCCACATCCGGGTACCGAAGGCGATGGCCTCAAACATCTCGATCAGCATGGCCGCGCCGCCGATGGCGAGAAACAGACCGCCGGTCACAAAGAGCTTGCCGTGCCGGAGATAGCGGTAGCAGGCGACTGCTGCCGTCGTGATCAGGCCGATGATCAGTACGACCGGGAAGGCAAACGGCAGGAACCAGTGTCCGCCGGTCACCAGACAGATATACAGCAGGTAGCCGCCGACCACCGCGAACGACAGCGGCACAAAGACCAGCGGGTGCGGCTTGTTGATCCACAGGGGCAGAAACACGATCAGATAGACCACCGCCGTTGCCAGCATCACATAGCCGGACCAGGCGACCTTGCCGTAGATGCGCAGGCAGAAGATCAGCAGCGCCAGGTCGACCGCGATGAGGATAGCGGTCAAAAACGCCAGGATCGGATAACGTCGCCGGTTTTCCTCCTCGGGATAGACAGCGGAGAAGGAGCGGTGGGCCGGTTCTGCGCCGTCCGGGTTCCACACCGGCGTCTGGCAGAGCGGACAGCGCTCCACACCGTCATGCAGCCGCACGCCGCATTTGACACAATACATATTAAATTGCCTCCTATTGCGCCCTGTAATTGCATTCGTTGCTCTCAATCGAGACCGGGACGCCGAGCTCGACGAGGCGGGAGAAGAAGCGGCGCTCGATGTCGGACTCCCGGATGTTGCGGATCATATTGACGCAGGTGGTCTCGCCGAAGCTTGCCACCGAGCAGTTGTTGGAGTAGGTCTGCTGCACGCCGATGATGAACTCCAGCCGCTCGACAAAAGGCGCCATGTTCTCCGGCAGGGTCTGCCGGCCGAGATTCGACACGTTCAGGCACCCGAAGTTCTCGCCGCGCACATTGTAGACCAGCTGCATCACAATGTTTTTTATGAACAGCGGCGCCGCCCGGATCAGCGGGTTGTTTGCGGGGTTGACGTTCGGCGCCATGCGCCCGGCCATCTTCTGCGGCGTGACCTCCGCGGCCAGCTGCGAGGTGACGGCCTTGCAGAGCTCCTCGAGCGTGTAGCTGCCGAGCCTGGGGTCCACGCCGGGGTAGACCGTGAGCGCAAAATTGCGCAGCGTCCGGCTGCCGTAGAGCTTTCGCAGATTGACCGGGATGCAGATCTGGATCGGCTTCTGCAGGGAAAGCCGCGGCTCCTCGAGCGCCTGCTTTTCCAGCAGCACCTGCGCCATCACGGCGGCAAGGAAGGCCGTCACGGTCGCATCGTAGCGGTGTGCCGCCTTGACCAGCTGATCGGTCGGCAGGATGCCGGTGGTCAGAAACTGGAAGCCCGGCGTGCGGGTCCCGCCAAAGTGTTTGACCTCGTTTTCCTTGATCCGCAGCGGGTACTTGCTGGCGTAGCGCTGGAACGAGTCCTCCAACTCCTCGGGCTGCGGCGCTTCGGTCCGGTCGAGGATCCCGTCCGTTGCCGGAATGCGGATATCGTGCGCCAGCTCCAGATAGCGCGCGGTCAGGGTCTTGAGAAAGATCATGCCGCCGGTGCCGTCGGTGAGCGCGTGGAAGAACTCCACGCCGATGCGGTTTTCAAAATACAATACGCGCAGGCAGCAGGTGCCGATCTCCTGCGCGCCCATGTGGGGCAGGGGAAAGGCGTAGTCCTGGTGCACCATGGGCGGCGTGTCGATCTGCTCGAGATAGTACCAGAACACGCCCTTGCGCAGCCGGACGAACATCGACGGAAAGCGCGGCTTGAGGTCGTTGACGGCCTGCTGCAGCAGCGCCGGGTCCACGGCCTCCCGCAGCGTCGCCGACACGCGGAAGCAGTTGACCCATTTTGATTTCCGCGTCGCCGGAAAGATCAAAGCGGCATTGTCCAGCCGCATCCAGGTTTTTGCCATGCAGATTCCTTCCATCTCCGGTTCTGTGCGCGGCAGAAAGGAGAATGCCAGCCAAGCCACACACGAGTACCGTAATTCAGTATCGCTATTCTACCACAGCTTCGACATTCTTGCAATCCCTGTTTCGGAATTGAGCGAATCCATGTGTAGAGCAGGGCTCCACGGACAAGAGAATGGAAAGTGGAAAATAGATGGAAGTGGTTAGTGGTCAGGGGTCAGGGGCTAGGGGTCAGTAGTGAGTGGAAAGAGGAAAGTGGAAAGTGAAGCGTGTCTTGCAGTACCGCTCATGTCATTCTGAGCGCAGCGAAGGATCTAAGAGCATTCAGAACATTGCAGGCATTTAGATTCTTCGTCGCAAGCTCCTCAGAATGACATGTACGGGACCGTATTCCTATTGCCTATTGACCATTGCCTAACTCCATCACTCCTCACTCCTCACTCCTCCCTGCTCACTCCTCATTCCTAACCCCTGACCCCTGACCCCTGACCCCTAACCCCTAACCCCTCCAACCCAATTCTGCATAAAACGAAAATAATGCTTGTATATTTTGAATATCTGTGATAGAATAGGCCAAGTGGCGCTGTATCCTAGTCGGAACTGCCGATTACCAGGAAGGGCCTAAAAATCCTTTGAAGGGCATATCGATGAAGTCCCTGGTGCTTGCTTGTTACGCCCAGTTTCGGGTGGGTGCTGGGGGTTAAGGTTCCCGGGCGGCTCTCAATGGCATGGGAGTAGCGACCCGGTTACCGTGGAGACCTGTTTCTGTGCGGCCGCCGCACGATTCTTTGTGGACCAGGACGGCGTACGGGACAGGAGATGAACCTGCATTGCGGTGTCGTGACGATGCTGTGTGCAGCGTAGCCTGCCTTGCGTGGGTGCGTGGGGAAAGAGGAGCCATGCGACCGACTTTGTGGCCACATCGATCGGACGATATTCTCTGGAAACCACATCTGCAAAAGAGGCTAAGAATCGGCAGATTTTCGGGGTGGAAAACACCTAGGCAGTCGAAAGGGTCGGCCGGGGATTACAGTGCGGACTCAGTGGCAATCGGGTACTGCGTACGGGCAACGGCGCAGCACGGAGAGTAAAAGGGAACTGCCCATCCGGCAACGGTGGGTTCTCCGCGGGGAAAGCCAACCCGACCTAAGCCGCAAGATTTACCCGGTCGACCGCCATGATTTCAATTGAAAACCGATTGAAAGCTGAAAATGATGAAGGACGTACATAATAAACATAACAAGAAGAGTCAGTCGAAAACCGCGTGGATCATCACCGTTTTTGTGCTCTCGCTCGTGATTTCGGCGACATTTTCGTTCCTCTCGCAGGAGCTTTTGGGCCATGCCTCGCTTTTCGGCGCGTTTTTGATCCTGTTTGCGATCATCGCCATCGGCATTCTCTTTGACATGCTGGGCGTCGCGGTGACGGCGGCGGACGAGCGGCCGTTTCACTCCATGGCCTCCCGTAAGGTCCGCGGGGCCAGCGAGGCGATCCGGCTCATGCGCAACGCCGGCAAGGTCTCGTCCATCTGCTGCGACATCGTGGGCGATATCTGCGGCGTCATCTCCGGCGCGGCGGCCGCCCTGATCGCAGCCGAGGCGCTTGTTCGCGTGAAGAGCCTGCCTCTGACCGTACTGCAGCTGCTGCTCTCGGCCCTGGTCGCGAGCCTCACCATCACCGGCAAGGCATACTGCAAGTACATCGCCCTGGACAATTCCACCGGCATCGTCCATGCCGCCGGAAAAGTCGTGCATTTTTTCAAATTCAAAAAGAAATAACCTGATATGAAGATACTCGATACCATTCATTCCCGCGAAGATTTACTGCGGCTGGACAACGCGCAGACCGAACAGCTCTGCGCTGAGATCCGCGCATTTCTGGTACAGTCGCTGTCGAAAACCGGCGGCCATCTGGCCTCCAACCTGGGCGTGGTGGAGCTCACCGTCGCCATCCAGAAGGTGTTTGACACCAGCACCGACCGTCTGGTGTTCGATGTGGGGCACCAGTCCTATGTCCACAAGCTGCTCACCGGCCGCATGGACCAATTCAGCACCCTGCGGCAGTATCACGGCCTGGCGGGCTTTCCCAAGCCCTGCGAGAGCGTCCATGACGCGTTCATTGCCGGCCACGCCTCCAACGCCGTTTCTGTGGCGCTGGGCATGGCCCGGGCCAGGACCCTGCAGGGGCAGCACTATTCCGTCCTCGCCCTGATGGGCGACGGCGCCATGACCGGCGGCCTGGCCTACGAGGGTCTCAACGACGCCGGCGAGAGCAATGAGCCGCTGATCGTGATCCTCAACGACAACGGCATGTCCATCAGGCCCAACGTCGGCGGCGTGGCAAAGCACCTGTCCAATATCCGCACGCATCCGGAGTATTTCCGGTTCAAAAAGGCCTGGCGCGACGCAACGAAAAAAAGCGTTGTGGGCCGCGGCCTGTATCAGGTTTCCCACGAGGCCAAGGAATACCTCAAAAAGAGCCTGATCGGGTCGAATCTGTTTGAGGATATGGGCTTTTCCTACATCGGACCCGTGGACGGGCACGACGTGGAAAAGCTGACCTATCTGCTCCAGCAGGCCAAGGAGCGAAGCTGCCCCGTGCTGCTGCATGTGATCACAAGCAAGGGCAAGGGCTACCGGCCGGCGGAGGAAAACCCCGACCTGTTCCACGGCGTGGGCTGCTTCGATCCGAAGACCGGCAAGGTGCCGCAGTGCAGCGCGCCCTGCTTCTCCGACACCTTCGGGAGCACCCTGGTGCGTCTGGCAGAGAAGGACCGCCGCGTGTGCGCCATCACGGCCGCCATGACCAGCGGCACCGGCCTGGACGCCTTTGCTGCGAAATACCCCGATCGCTTCTTCGATGTGGGCATTGCCGAGGGGCACGCGGTCGCCATGGCCGCAGGCCTCGCGCGGCAGGGGATGATCCCGGTGGTCGCAATCTATTCCACCTTCCTGCAGCGCGCCTACGACATGATGATCCACGACGTGGCGATTTTGCAGAACCACGTGGTCTTTGCCATCGACCGGGCCGGTTTGGTCGGCCCCGACGGAGAGACGCACCACGGCGTGTTCGACGTGGGCTATCTGCGGCAGATCCCCGGCATGACGGTGCTGTGCCCTTCCAACCAGGCCGAGCTTGCCCGGATGCTGGAGCAGGCGATGTTTGAGCTTGACGGCCCCGTGGCCGTGCGCTATCCCAAGGGCAAGGACGGCCGTTACACCGAGGTGTGCACCAATCCCGTGCTGCGGCAGGGGAGCGACATCACGCTCTGCGCCTACGGCACGATGATTAACCACGTGCTGGACGCGGCGGACCTGCTGGCTGAGCAGGGGATCTCCGCCGAGGTTCTGAAGCTGGGCCGCATCAAGCCCATGAACGAGGACGAGATTCTGCGTTCCGCCAACAAAACCGGCTGCTTCCTGCTGCCGGAGGAGGCCAACTCCTACGGCAACGTCTTTGAGCCGCTGATCGCGTCGGTGGCCGGCTCCGGCACCAGCGCAAAGTTTTTCAGCCTGAATCTGGGCGACCGCTTTACCACCCACGGCAGCATGGACGCGCTCTATGAGGCGGCCGGCCTGTCGGCCAGGCGGATCGCCGAAACTGCCGCGAGGATTTGTCATGAAGCAAAAGGAACGACTTGATGTGGCGCTGGTCTCCCGGGGCCTGTGTGAGACCCGGGCCAAGGCCCAGGCCGTCATCATGGCCGGCGAGGTCTATGTCAACAACCAGAAGGTCGACAAGCCCGGCACCACCGTGGACCCGGAGAGCCAGATCGAGGTGCGCGGCGGCGTGTGCCCCTATGTGAGCCGCGGCGGGCTCAAGCTGGAAAAGGCCCTGCGCGATTTCGGCGTGGATGTAACAGGCTTTGTGTGCTCCGACTCCGGCGCCTCCACGGGCGGCTTCACCGATTGCCTGCTGCAGCAGGGCGCGAGGAAGGTTTTTGCCATCGACGTGGGTTACGGCCAGCTGGCCTGGAAGATCCGCAGCGACCCGCGCGTGGTCACGATGGAGCGAACCAACGTGCGCTATCTGACCCCGGAAATGCTGGGCGAGCCGCTGGACCTTTCCGTGATCGACGTGTCGTTTATCTCACTTTCCATTGTTCTGCCGGCCATCTATAATGTCCTCAAGCCCGAGGGCCAGGTCCTGTGCCTGATCAAGCCGCAGTTTGAGGCGGGGAAGGACAAGGTCGGCAAAAAGGGCGTGGTCCGCGAGGCGGCCACCCACGAGGAGGTTTTGCAGCGCTTTGTCGAAACCGCAAGAGATCTCCATTTTACCTTAAAAAATCTCACCTTTTCCCCGGTCAAGGGCCCGGAAGGGAACATCGAGTTCCTGGCCCACCTGACAAAAGCCGAAGGGGAGAGCTTCGTTCCGGACATCCAATCGATCGTTCACGATGCGCATGCTTCGCTGAATAAGGAGACTTCATGAAACAAATCATTCTTTCCCCAAACCCCTATCGCGACCGCAATTTCCGACATGTGCTGGAGGCTGAAAAGATCCTCCGGGGCGCCGGGATCGAAACCAAAATCTGCCTTTCGTTCGACGTGGATCGAAGCTTTGAACTGCCGAAAAACGTGACGTTCTCGCCCATGGCGGAATCGCTCAAGACGGCGGACGCGCTGATCTGCTTCGGCGGCGACGGCACCATTCTGCATGCCTCCAAGGCGGCCTCTGCGGTGGGCGTGCCGGTGCTGGGCGTGAACATCGGCACGGTGGGCTTCATGGCGGAGCTTGAATCCAGCGAAATGCAGCTGCTTAAAAAGCTGGCGGAGGACGACTACACGCTCGACGAGCGCATGATGCTTTCGGTCAGGCTCTATCACGAGGGCAAGCTCATCTATGAGGACGTGGCCCTCAACGATCTTCTCATCACGAAGGGCGCGGTGGCCCGGGTGATCCAGGTGACGATCCGCTGCGACGGCAGGGAAGCGATGAGCTTCTCCGGCGACGGCGTCATTGTGGCAACGCCCACCGGCTCCACCGCCTACTCCATGTCCGCTGGCGGCCCGATCGTGGAGCCCCGCGCGGAAAACATCCTGATCACGCCGATCTGCGCCCACGATATCCAGCCGCGCTGCCTCGTGACCGCGCCGGATCGCATCATCGAGATCGAGGTCGGCCGCATCAACCGGCGAAATGCCTTCCTTTCCGCCGACGGCGGCAAGGCCATCCGAATCTACACCGGTGACCGCCTGGTCATCGAACAGGCCGGGATGAAAACCAAGCTACTGAAAATTAAGGACAATTCCTATTTTGATATTGTGAAAACCAAACTGAACAGATGAGGACAGATTCATGAAAACACAAAGACAAACCAAAATCCTTGAGATCATCGCAGCAAAGGACATCGAGACCCAGGAGCAGCTGCTTGAGGAGCTGGAAAAGGCCGGCTTCCGCAGCACCCAGGCGACGATTTCCCGGGACATCAAGGAGCTGCGCATCGTCAAGGACCTGACCGCCATGGGAACCTATCGCTATACCACCGGCGCCAAGGAGGCCAGCAGCGCCTTTTCCGCGCGTCTGAACACGATCTTCCGCGAGAGCGTCATCAGCTACGACTACGCACAGAATATCGTGGTCGTCAAAACCCTGCCGAGCCTGGCACCCGCAGCCGGCCGCGCGATCGACGCCATGAAGATGTCCGTTGTGGTCGGCACCCTTGCCGGCGACGACACGCTGCTCATCATCATGCGGGACGTGCAGGCATCCATCGGCTTCTGCTCTGAGATCAAGAAGCTGCTGGAGATCTGATTGCAGGGATCAGGGATCAGGGATCAGGGGTCAGGCACCACACAGAAGCGCTTCGATGAAGCAGCCTTTGCGCCTGTTCCCGCTGTATCCCGTATTTGTCCTTCTGAGCGAGGCGAAGAATCTGAAAAGCGAGGTGCATCTGCTATGCTGAGCGCGCTGCACATCGAAAATATTGCGGTCGTGGAGCAGGCGGATATCAGCTTTGCGCCGGGCTTCAACGTGCTCTCGGGCGAGACCGGCGCCGGCAAGTCCATCATCATCGACGCCATCAGCGCGATTTTGGGCGAGCGCACCTACCGCGAGGTCATCCGCACCGGCTGCAGCAAGGCCTTTGTGAGCGCGGTGTTCTCCGCGGTGCCGCCGCTTGGCTGGTTTGAGACCATGCATGTGCCGGTGCAGGACGAGCTGCTGATCCAGCGTGAAATCTTCCTCGACGGGCGCAACGTCTGCCGGGTCAACGGCCAGAGCGTGTCAGTCAGCGCGCTCAAGGCCCTCGGCGGCCAGCTAGTCAGCATCCACGGACAGCACGACTCCCAGCAGCTCTTTGACGAGACAAAGCATTTGGAGCTGCTTGACCAGTTCGCGGAGAACCAGGCGGAGTTTGAAGCCTACCGGCAGGCGTTTGAGGCCGCTGAGGCCATCGCCCGGCAGCTGCAGAAGCTGAATCTCGACGAGAGCGAAAAGCTGCGCCGCATGGAGACGCTGCAGTTTCAGATCGCCGAGCTGGAAAAGGCACAGCTCATCCCGGGCGAGGACGAGGCGCTCGAGCAGCGGCAGAAGCTGCTGATGAACGCGGAAAAGCTCATGTCCGGCCTCAACGAGGCCGTGGGCTGCCTCTACGGCGACGAGGACAGGGAAGGGGCCAGCGACCAGATCTCCCTGGCGGTCCGGCATCTGGGCAGCATTGCCCGGCTCGACGACGCCGCATCGAGGCTGCTGGAAAAGGTGCAGGAGCTTGCCTATGCCGTGAGCGACTGCGCCGAGGAGCTGCGCGACTATCGGGACGGGCTGAACTATTCCGAGGACGAGCTCGACGAGATCGGTGCCCGGCTGGATCTGATCCGCAGGCTCAAGCGCAAGTACGGCAAAAGCTGTGAGGACATGCTGGCCTATCTGGAACAGGCGAAGCAGGAGCTCGACGACATCGCCTTTGCCGATGAAAAAAAGGCCCGGCTGCAGAAGCAGCTGGACCAGGCGACGGCGGCTGCCAGAGAAAAGGCCGCTGTCCTCCGCAAAACCAGAGAGGCGGCAGCCGAGAAGCTGGCCGCCCGCATCCGCCAGGAGCTGGCAGAGCTCAACATGCCGCGGGTGCAGTTTACTGTCGAATTTACCGACACCCGGCTCTCACCCACGGGCGCAGAGACGGCGGCGTTTCTCATGAGCGCCAACGTCGGCGAGGCCATGAAGCCGTTGAGCAAGGTGGCCTCCGGCGGCGAGCTGGCGCGCATCATGCTCGCGCTCAAGAACGTTCTGGCCGAGCAGGACAGCGTCGGCACGATGATCTTCGACGAGGTGGACGCCGGCGTCTCCGGCAGAGCCGCCCAGAAGGTCGCCGAGAAGCTGCGCGCCGTGGCAAAGGGCCGCCAGGTCCTCTGCGTGACGCACCTGCCGCAGATTGCCGCGCTGGCCGAGCACCACCTTCTGATCTCCAAATCCGAACGGCAGGGGAGGACCTATACCCAGGTGACGTCCCTCGACCGGCAGGGCCGCGTGCAGGAGCTGGCCCGCATGATCGGCGGCGCCCAAATCACCGACACGACGCTCCAAAGCGCTGCCGAGATGCTCGAGCAGGGAGGACCGGTCCCGTGCGGATAACACACGAGACGTCTGCCGCGCGGCGGAACTCGGCCTGCCTGTATGCCGGCTGCTTTTTGCTGCTGCTTGCCATGTCCTACGGCTTCGTCATCACCGGCGACGACTGGTTTTTTGCCGCCCGGGCAAAGCATATGGACCTGTTTGCACTGCTGCGTCTTGCCGTGGATACCGCCCGGCAGCATTACTTCACCACTAACGGGCGGCTGCTGGGGAATTTCCTTGCAGGCCTTGCCGGCGGGCCGAAGCTGCTGCGGGAGCTGCTGCGCTGCTCGGTGATCGTTCTGATCTTCCGGCAGCTGCGCAGGCTTGCAGGAACCGGCCGGCTGAGCGCCGATCTGCTCGGCTTTGCGCTTCTGATCGCGCTGCCGGCTGCGGTTTCGGCGCAGACCTACGCCTGGGCAACCGGCTTTTTTAACTATGTGCCGCCGGCGCTGCTGGTGCTGCTATATTTTTCCGCAGCGCTGCAGACCTTGGAAAACGAGGATCAACGGGGCGTGCATCCGGCGTGGATGCTGCTCTTGGGCTTTTCCTCGCAGCTGTTTGTGGAGCACGTTACCGTTTCTTTGTGCCTTCTGTCGCTGGCGATCTGCCTGTATGACGCGCTTCGGCAGAAGCACATTTCCGCTGGCCTTGCGGCGCACTGGATCGGCACGGCGCTGGGCTGCGCTGTGATGTTTCTGGCCCCGGGCTACCGCAATGTCGGTCACGAGGGCTATCGCGCTCTGGAGGGTACGTTCTCCGGACTGCTGCAGACGGCAGAGCGCAACAGCGCGGTGCTGCTGCAGAGCCTCACCGGGGACAACTGGCCGCTTGTCGTGCTCACCTCGCTGGCGGCTGCGGCCATGCTGCTCACCGGGCATTCCGAGGATCGCCCCTGGAAGCGCCCCCTGACGCTGGCGCTGCTGATCTGCGCGCCGATCTGGTTCTACGGAAGCCGCATTTTGCCGCAAATGGCCTGGCTGGACCGAATCGTCCATCTGCTGTATTTTGCGGCGCTGCTGATGAGTGTCCGCTGTTCGCTCCGGGACGCCAAGAGACGCGCTGCGGCGCAGCTGATGATTGTCGGCATTGTGCTCTTCACCGCGCCGCTGCTGTTTGTGACGCCAGTGGGGCCGCGCTGCATGTATCTGCAAAACGTGCTGCTGGTCGGGCTCTTTTGGCTGCTGGCCGGCGAGGCCGCGCGGCGCTTGCCGCTGCAGCAGCTTCGCCCGGCGGTGCTTATCGCTGCGTGCCTGCTGCTGGCAGGCTGTCTGTTCGTCTACGTTGAGAACGGCAAGGCGGAACACGTCCGCAAGGAGCTGGCCACGCAGGCCGTGGAGCAGGGAAGTGGTAGCGTTCTTCTTCCGGACTATCCGCACCCGGAATACGTCCACACGGGCGATCCGACTGCGATGGGATATTATTATTACAACGAAACACCCGGCGATCTTTCGTTTGCGTTCGTTCCGTGGAGTGAATGGAGCGCAGACGAATTGCCGCCGACAGAATAAAGGAGAAACACCATGGGTATTTATGAAGAACTGCAGGCCAGAGGCCTGCTCGCACAGGTGACCAATGAGGAGGAGATCCGTTCGATGATCAACGCCGGCAAGGCGACCTTCTACATTGGCTTTGACTGCACGGCCGACAGCCTTACCGCGGGTCACTTCATGGCGCTGACGCTGATGAAGCGTCTGCAGATGGCCGGCAACAAGCCCATCGCCCTGATCGGCGGCGGCACCACCATGATCGGCGACCCCTCCGGCCGCACCGACATGCGCAAGATGCTGACCAAGGAAGACATCGACCACAACGCCGCCTGCTTCAAGCGCCAGATGGAGCGCTTTATCGAGTTCGGCGAGGGTAAGGCCCAGATGGTCAACAACGCCGACTGGCTGCTGAACCTCAATTATATCGAGCTGCTGCGCGAGGTGGGCGCTTGCTTCTCCGTGAACAACATGCTGCGCGCCGAGTGCTACAAGCAGCGCATGGAGAAGGGCCTGTCCTTCCTGGAATTCAACTACATGATCATGCAGTCCTACGACTTCTACTACCTGTTCCAGCACTACGGCTGCAACATGGAGTTCGGCGGCGACGACCAGTGGAGCAACATGCTGGGCGGCACCGAGCTCATCCGCCGCAAGCTGGGCAAGGACGCCCACGCGATGACCATCACGCTGCTGACCGACTCGCAGGGCCACAAGATGGGCAAGACCGCCGGCAACGCCGTGTGGCTCGACCCCAACAAGACCAGCCCCTTTGATTTCTACCAGTACTGGCGCAACGTGGCCGACGCCGACGTGCTCAAGTGCATCCGGATGCTGACCTTCCTGCCGCTCGAGCAGATCGACGAGATGGACAAGTGGGAGGGCGAGCAGCTGAACAAGGCCAAGGAGATCCTGGCCTGGGAGCTGACCAAGATGGTCCACGGCGAGGAGGAGGCCCTGAAGGCCCAGACCGCGGCCAAGGCGCTCTTTGCCGGCGGCAGCGACGACTCCAACATGCCCACCACGGAGCTGACGGAAGAACAGTTCACCGACGGCAAGATCGCGGTGCTCGATCTGATGGTCGCGTGCGGCCTCATTGCCACCAAGTCCGAGGGCAGACGCCTGATCCAGGGCGGCGGCGTGTCCGTCAACGACCAGAAGGTCGGCGACATCAACGTCAGCTACACTCTGGACGAAGCCAAGGCCGGCCTCAAGATCAAAAAAGGCAAGAAGGTCCACCACAAGGCGATTTTGAAGTAAAAAATGGAACGATCCTGTCATTGACTCAGAATGACAGGATCGTTTGATTATTCTTCATCCAGCTTCAGCTTGGAGATCGGGTTTTTCTCGGCTGCAGAGCGGAGTTCAGAGTTTTCAATATGGGTATAAATCTGCGTTGTGTTCAGATGTTCATGGCCTAAAACCTCCTGAACGGTACGGATATCCACACCGCTTTGAAGCATAAGTGTTGCGGCGGTATGTCTCAGCTTATGTGCTGAGAAGCGTTCCGGATCCAGACCGGCCTCCAGCACATGCTTTTTGACGAGACGGTGAACTGCCGTGACACTGATCCGATTGTGATCTCTGGAACCAAATAAAGCTCGATTATCACTCAATTCGATTTGATTTCGTTCTATCATATAATCGTCTATCGCTTTTTTGCAGCTGCTGCCGATAAAAACGATGCGTTCTTTATTGCCTTTACCCAAAACCCGGATATGATCCGAATATACATCATTTATATTCAAACCGACGAGTTCGGAGCGTCGGATTCCACAATTCAAAAATAGCATTAAAATTGCAAAATCCCGCGTTTTGTTGGGTCCATCTACCGATTTTAGTAGCTGTTTTGTTTCATCTAAGGTCAAATAGCGAGGTAATGACTGACGAAGTTTTGGATATTCAATATCTTTGACTGGGTTATCTTCGAGCTGCTTGGTACGAACAGTCAAATACTTATAAAATGTTTTAATTGCAGCTAATTTGCGAAAACGTGAATTTGCAGAGATTCCAAGCTCTTTGTTTACGGATTCCGGATTTTTGACTCGGTCATTTGCCAAATAAGAGAAGAAGTCATATACATCGGTTGTTGTGATTGATTTGATAAAATCAAGATCCACATCCTTAATTGAAATCGTCTCCAGATCGGTGTCGTAGGGCATTTCGTTTTTGACCAGCTTCATGAAGCGCAGGAACATCCGCAGATCCAGATAGTATTCGTTGATCGTCATTTTGGATTGACCCTTGATGGTCTCGTGATAGGATAAAAACTCCCGCAGAATGATCGGGCAGTCGTCAAAACGTGGCATGGTGAGAACTCCTTTCAAAATGACATGAAGATTCTTCGGCCGGAGGCCTCAGAAGGACTTGTCCTGGCTGTACATTGATATTATAGCACATTACCCTACCGAACGCAACAAAATTTTTATTTTGTTGCGTTCGGTGCGTTTTCGGGCGTTCAAGGAAAAAAATTGGGGCGGAGCTCCCCTTCCTTTGAAAAAACTATTTACTTTCCGCGAAAAACGTTGTAAAATCATCTCGAGGTGATCTGCTATGAGCAAACAAATCAAGCGCATCGGTGTTCTGACCTCCGGCGGAGACGCGCCCGGCATGAACGCCGCTGTACGTGCAGTCTATCGCACGTGCGTCAATCGTAACATCGAATGTCTCGGCATCTTCCGCGGCTGGAACGGTCTGATCAACGGCGACGTGCGCCGCCTGACCCAAAGCGACGTCAGCCACATCATTTCCCGCGGCGGCACGGTGCTCTATTCCGCCCGCAGCCCCGAATTCAAGACCGAAGCCGGCCAGCAAAAGGCGGTCAACACCTGCAAGCTCTTCGGCATCGACGGCATCGTTGCCATCGGCGGCGACGGTACCTTCCGCGGCGCGCTGGCGCTCTCCAAGCACGGCATCTCCGTGGTCGGCATTCCCGGCACCATCGACAACGACATCGCCAGCACCGCCTACACCATCGGCTTTGACACGGCAGCCAACACCGCCGTGGAGTGCATCGACAAGCTGCGCGACACCATGCAGTCCCACGAGCGCTGCTCTGTGGTTGAGATCATGGGCCGCGACGCCGGCCATCTGGCGGTCTATGTCGGCCTGGCCACCGGCGCAACGGCGGTTCTGGTGCCCGAGCTGCCCATTGACTTTGAGCGCGATGTGATTGAAAAGATCCGCGCGGCCCGACTCAACGGCTTCACGCATTACATGATCGTGGTCGCCGAGGGCGCAGCCAAGGCCATGGAGGTCGCCGAAAAGATCAAAGAAGGCACCGGTCTGGACCCGCGTGTGACCGTTCTGGGCCACATCCAGCGCGGCGGCTCCCCCACCGCGCGTGACCGCGTCACGGCAACCCGCATGGGCTATTATGCGGTCGAGGCGCTCGCCGCAGGCAAAACCAACCGCATCATCTGCATCCGTGACGGCAAGAACATTGACGTGGACATTGAAGAAGCGCTGTCGATGCACAAGGGCATCAACCAGCTGGATCTCGATACCCTCAAGACCATGACCGGCATCAACGATTGACGAACTGGAGAAAACCCTATGCGCATTAAAATATCCTCTGACAGTACCTGTGACCTCTCCCCCTCCCTGGTCCGGGAGAATGAGATCAACATCATCCCCCTGTGCGTGACCAAGGCCGGCGAGAGCTTTCGGGACGGCGTGGACATCCAGCCTGCCGATATCTTCGCCCACGTGGCGGCCGGCGGTGATCTGTGCGGCACCACGGCGGTCAGCGTCGGCGAATACAGCGAGAACTTCAAGCGCCTGAGCGAGGAAAACGACGGCGTGATCCATATCTGCCTCGGCTCCGCCTTCTCCTCCACCTATCAGAATGCCTGCATCGCGGCGGAGGACTACCCCAATGTCCGCGTGATCGACTCGCAGAACCTATCCACCGGCCAGGGCCATGTGGTGCTCGAGGCGGTGAAGCTTGCAAAGCAGCTGGACGATCTGGACGAGATCGCAAAGGTGCTCAATGAGCTGACGCCGCGGGTCGAGGCCAGCTTCATCCTCGACCAGCTCGATTACATGGTCAAGGGCGGCCGCTGCTCGATGGTAGCGGCGCTGGGCGCCAATCTTCTGAAGCTCAAGCCCTGCATTGAGGTCGCGGGCGGCAAGATGAGCGTCTGCAAGAAGTATCGCGGCTCCTTGGACAAGTGCCTGGATCAGTATGTCACCGACCGGCTCAAGGACCGGACCGACATCGTTCCCGAGCGCATCTTCATTACTTATACGACCTGCACCGACAGCGGTCTGGACATCGTCCGCAGCAAGGTCAAGGAATACGGCAGCTTCTCTCAGGTCCTGGAGACCAACGCCGGCTGCACGGTCTCCTGCCACTGCGGCCCGAGGACACTCGGCGTGCTGTTCATCCGAAGTAAATAAAGAACATCGAGCCTGTCCCCTTCTGCGGGACAGGCTCGATGTTGTAATTACAATGCAATTTCGATCGCTTCGCGCACGTTGCGCACGCGGTAGAGCTGCAGGCCCTCCGGGACCTGTATTTTCTCGCTGCCGTGCCTGGGGATGATGCAGCTCTCAAAACCGAGACGGCGGATCTCCCGCAGGCGCTGTTCCAGATGCGTCACCATACGGATTTCACCGGTCAGGCCGATCTCGCCGATGGCGGTCAGCGTCTCGCTCACGGGCGCGTCGCGGTAGCTGGAGGCAATCGCGATCAGCAGCGGCAGATCCGCGCCGGGCTCGTCGATCTTGAGGCCGCCGATCACGTTGATGTAGATATCGCAGTCGCCCAGCTTCATGCCGCCGCGCTTTTCCAGCACCGCGGTGATGAGCGCGGCGCGGTTGTAGTCGTAGCCGTCGGCAGTCCGCCGCGGGACGTTGAAGGCGCTCTTGCTGACCAGGGCCTGCACCTCGGCCAGGATCGGCCGTGTGCCCTCCATCGCGCAGGCCACGCAGGTTCCGGCGGCGTTCTTCGGCCGGCCGGAGAGCAGCAGCTCAGACGGATTCGGGATCTCCTTCAGGCCGTTGTCGAGCATTTCAAAGACGCCGATCTCATTGGTGGAGCCAAAGCGGTTTTTGGCTGCCCGCAGCAGCCGGTAGGGGCCGTTGCGTTCGCCCTCGAAGTAGAGCACGCAGTCCACCATGTGCTCGAGCACCTTCGGGCCGGCGATCGCGCCGTCCTTGTTGACGTGGCCCACCACGAACACCGTGATGGCGTTCTGCTTGGCCAGCTGCAGCAGGGCCATCGTGCAGTCCTTGACCTGCGAGACACTGCCGGGCGAGGACGTGTTTTCCGTGGCGTAGAGCGTCTGGATGGAGTCCGCGATCAGAATGTCGGGCTTCACATCCTTTGCAGCCAGCAGGATTTCGTCCATTTCGGTCTGTGCGTAGACCAGCAGCCGTTCGGAATCGATGCCAAGGCGTTCGGCCCGCAGCTTGAGCTGGCTTTCGCTCTCCTCGCCGGAGACATAGAGTACCCTGCTTTTTTTGCACAGCTCCGCGCAGATCTGCAGCAGCAGCGTGGATTTGCCGATACCCGGCGCGCCGCTGACCAGCACCAGCGAGCCCTGCACCGCGCCCCCGCCCAGCACCCGGTCGAGCTCCTGCATCCCGGTCAGAAAGCGCACTTCCCTGCCGCTTTCGACCTCGCGCAGCGGCTTCGGCGCGCGCTTTGCGATCTGGGAGGCGCCGATCACCCGGTCAACGCTCGTCCGGGCTGCCGGCTTTTCCACATGCTCGGTCAGCGTGTTCCAGGCGCCGCAGGCGGGGCACTTGCCCATCCACTGCGGGGTTTCATTGCCGCAGTTGGTGCAAAAATAGATCGTTTTTTGTTTCATTTGTATTCTCCACAGGGCTCAGCCGGCGCCGCTGCAGTACGTGCAGAGCACGCACGCTGCCGTGCAGGCGAGCTTTTTTTGATAGTCCGGTGTTTTGAGCAGCGCTTCCTCAGCTGCATTCGTCAGAAACCCGCATTCGAGCAGAATGCCGGTCCCCTGCAGCTGCTCCATCAGATAGACGTCTCTGGACTGCTTGCAGGCGCGATGGTTGTCGGGATCCAGATCCCGGCAGATGGCCTGCTGCAGCAGCTCGGCAAGGGCCTGGCTGCCGGGCGTGTCGGCGTAAAAGACCTGCGCGCCGCGATACTTCGGCCCCTGCGGGAAGGAGTTCTGGTGGATACTCACCAGCACCGCGCCGGGAATGCCGTTCACGATCTGCGTTCGATGCCGCAGATCCGAGACCTTCTTCTCGGAAATGCGCGCGTTGGAATCCAGCTCCAGGGAGCTGTCGTCCTCCCGCAGCATCCGGGTCTGCAGACCGAGCAGCGCGCACAGGTCGCGCAGACGCAGGCTGATTTCCAGATTCAGCGCACTCTCGGCTGTGCCGCCCGGCGAGACTGCGCCGCCATCGAAGCCGCCGTGCCCGGGGTCGATCACAACAACCGGCCGGACCGGCGCCAGCTCCGCCGAGACCGCACGCAGGCGCTGCCCTGCCAGCATCACGCTGCCGCAGCAGAACGCCGCGAGCAGCACATAGACAATATAATATCGCTTCCAATACCGCATTCGCTCACCCCATACAAGGATAGCGCGAAGGCGGCGCATTTATGCTGCGTTTATTATAGCACACTTTCGTGCGTTTGCATAGAATGATTTGAACGCAGTCGAAAAAACACGCTGCGTTCAGAAGGAGGTCTTTTCATGCAAGAACGTATGGAGGAATCGGGTCTGGGGCGTCTGCCGCAGTATGCGCCGCTCGCCAACCCCTATGTCCCCTATCAGAGCTGCGGCGCGGCGACCTATCCGGCCAAACGCGGCGTGGTGCGCGGCACGCTCTTCCCGGGGCTGGATCTGCCGTTTCTCGGCATGGTAAACGAGGGAGAGCTTCCCAATCTGCCGCTGCACGAGCTGCAGGCCTTGAGCTTTGCCATCACCGAGCTGGGGCTGTATCTCGACACGCACACAGACGACACGGAGGCGCTGGAGCTCTTTCGGCGCTACGTTGCCCTCTACGAGGACGGCGCGGCCCAATACCAGGAGAAATACGGCCCCCTGCGCCTGCAATGCGCCGGCAAGAACGGCCGCTACAACTGGCTGCAGAGTCCCTGGCCCTGGGAATATGACGCGAAGCAGGAGGATTGAGCCATGTTTGTCTATGAAAAGAAGCTGCAGTACCCCGTGCGGATCAAAAACACCAACCCGCGCCTGGCCGCGCTGATCATCAGCCAGTACGGCGGCCCGGACGGCGAGCTGGGCGCCTCCCTGCGCTATCTCAGCCAGCGCTTCTCGATGCCCTTCCCCGAGCAAAAGGGCCTGCTCACCGACATCGGGACGGAGGAGCTCGGGCATTTGGAGATGGTCGGCGCCATCGTGCACCAGCTGACGCGGAATCTGACCGAGGAACAGCAGAGAGCGGCGGGCTTTGATGCGTATTTTGTCGACCACACCGCGGGCGTCTATCCGACGGCGGCCTCCGGCTTCCCCTTTTCTGCCGCGAGCATCGCGGTCAAGGGCGACCCGATCGCGGACCTCACCGAGGATCTGGCCGCCGAGCAGAAGGCCCGCGTGACCTATGACAATATCCTGCGCCTGTCTGATGATCCGGATGTGAATGACGTGATCAAGTTCCTGCGGCAGCGCGAGATCGTCCACTTCCAGCGCTTCGGCGAGGCCATCCAGTGCCTGCGCGAGCGGCTGAACCAGAAGAACGTCTATTATATGAATCCGGCTGTGGATCTGTAGGCGCAACGCCCGGTAGTCAGCAATTAAGCGATCTGATTCGCGTGTTTTTGACAGGATTTATGCCTGCAGGCTTGCTTTATGCCGGCCTTTCTGATAGAATAAGGGCAAGATCGGGAAGGACTTGATGAGCATGAAGCATCGAAAATGGATTCTGTTGTTTGTGATCGCCGCCCTGCTCTTATCCGGCTGCTCTGTGGGCGCGGGAGACGCAGAGCGCACCGCGCCCGGGCGGCTGGACTGGCCGACGGAGGGGCTCGCGGCGCTTCTGCCTGCGCCGAACGGAACCAGGGGCGAGATCGCACAGAACGACGCGGACGGGCTGCTGGTCTATGTGGAGGATGTGAGCGAATCTGCGTTCTCCGATTATGCCAATGCCTGCTGGAAACAGGGCTTCTCGGTGCAGTACCGCCTGACGGATGACAGCTTTGAGGCCGACAAGATCAGCGGCGAGCATCTGTCTCTGAGCTTGAACCAGGAAACGCTCTGCATCGCCCTGCGCGCCGCCGCCGAGGAGACAAAAGCCTTGCCGGTCCCGGCGCAGACGGAAGCGGAAACATCAGCGGAATCGGAAGCGATTCCAGTGTCCACCGCGGCGCCGGAGACCGAAACGGAAGCGCCCGCTGAGACGACGGCGGAGCCCCAGCCGCCGGAAACAGAAACTCCCGCGACGGAGGCAGAATCCGCGCCTGTTGAAACGGAATCTGAGACTGCTGCATCGGAATCCCCGACTGCTGAGACTGAGACCGATGCGCCGCGCAGCCTGGATCAGACCGAGCCCGAGGAAACGGACGACCCCAATGCGCGAGACTACGTTCTCAACAAAAACACCATGAAATTCCACAAACCGTCGTGTTCGAGCGCAGCGGATATCAAGCCGGAAAACCGCTGGGACTTCCACGGCACCCGCGAAGAGATCCTGGACATGGGCTATGTGCCCTGCAAGCGCTGCAACCCGTAACAACCTGCAAAAGAAAGCCCCCAGTTCAGTGTGAACTGGGGGTTCTTTCATACCTTCACAGGCAGCTGATAAGTCGGCACGATGTCGGCCACGATGGCTTTGATATCGGGGCTGTTTTCATTGCAGGCCTGATCCAGCGCGTGCAGCTGCTCGCGGAAGCGCGGCTCGTCGATGTCCAGGGGCTGGCCGATGTGGATGAGCTCATTGGCGGTGGTCCGCAGGCCCTCCTCCTTCATGAGCATCTCCTCATAGAGCTTTTCACCGGGGCGCAGGCCGGTGTATTTGATCTCGATGTCCACATCCGGCTCAAAGCCGGACAGGCGGATCATATTCCGGGCCAGATCGTCGATGCGCACGGGATCGCCCATATCGAGCACGAAGATCTCGCCCTGGTTGGCAAACGCGCCGGCCTGCAGCACCAGGGAGACCGCCTCGGGGATCGTCATAAAGTAGCGGATGATGTCCTTGTGAGTGACAGTCACCGGGCCGCCCGCGGCGATCTGCTTTTTGAACAGCGGGATCACGCTGCCGTTTGAGCCCAGCACGTTGCCGAAGCGCACCGCCACAAACTTGGTCGCCGAGCGGTGGGACATGGACTGCACGATCATTTCGCAGATGCGCTTGGAGGCGCCCATGATGTTGGTGGGGTTGACCGCCTTGTCGGTGGAGATCATCACAAAGCGCTCAGCGCCGTAGCGGTCGGCCGCCATGGCCACATGCATGGTGCCGAAGACGTTGTTCTTGATCGCCTCGTTGGGGCTGTCCTCCATGAGAGGCACGTGCTTGTGCGCGGCGGCGTGGAAGACGATGTTGGGCCGGAACTCGTCAAAGAGCATGTCCACGCGCTTGGTGTCGCGCACAGAGCCGATGCGGACCGCGAGGTTCAGATCCGGGTGCTTACGCAGCAGCTCCTGCTGGATGTCGTAGGCGTTGTTCTCGTAGATCTCAAAGATGATCAGGCACTTGGGGCGATTTGCGGCGATCTGCCGGCAGAGCTCGCTGCCGATGGAGCCGCCGCCGCCCGTGACCAATACGGTTTTGTCGGTCAGATAGCCGGAAATCTCGGACAGGTCCACCTTGACGCTGTCGCGCCCGAGCAGGTCGTCCACATCCACGCTGCGGATCTTTTTGATCTCGACGGAGCCGTTCGCCAGCTGAAAGATGCCGGGGAGCGTTTTGAGCTTGCAGCGGGTCTTCTGGCAGATGGAGAGAATGTCGCGGCGGTTTTTCGCGCTGGCGGTGGGGATGGCAAAGACGATCTCCTCAATGCGCTCCTTTTCCACAATCGCCGGGATGTCGTTGCGGTTGCCGACGATCTTGACGCCGCGCAGATAGCTGCCGCGCTTGCCGTAGTCGTCGTCCACGATGGCGACGACGTTGTTGGTGGAGTGGACGCTGGTCTGGAACTCCCGCAGGGCCACGGCGCCGGCGCTGCCGGCGCCAATCAGCAGGGTGCGGGCCTTGGGGACCTTATGTACCGGGTGCAGCAAATCGCGCAGCCAGCGGTAGAGGATGCGCGAGCCGCCGACAAAGCCAATGAGCAGAATGCCGCTGATGATGGGGAACGCAATGGGAAAATAGTGCATGCCCGGGAGCTGATTTGCGATGAAGCGCAGCAGCAGGACGATGCCGCCGGCAGCGATGATGTGGATCAGCTCATCCTGCCCTGCAAACTCCCACAGGCTGTTGTAGAGCTTGAAGGGTATGAAGATCAGGATCGTGCACACGGTCACGATCGCCGAATACTCGAGCAGGATCGGCTTGTAGATGCCGTTTGCCGTTGCGTGGATGTTGAAGTCATTCAGCATCAACAGCGCGAGGAAGTTGGAAAAATTGATTAGAAAAATATCAATCACAACCAGAAACAGCACGCGAACCGCAAGCTGTCTGCTGTGTTTGCTGTTTACCTGCAAGAGTTTCACACCTTTCGTGTTAATCGCCGCCGGATGCTGCCCGGCAGGATGCAGATCCGAAGGATCACCCGCCGCAGCGGCAGTACCCGGACCCAAAAGCGCACCCGGCGCAGATAGCCCCGGTCATGAACAGAAATCACCCGGCCCTTTCGCTCAAGCTGCGTGACCAGGCCGACGATCTGCTCGCGCCGGATCCCCTGCTCAAGCCTCCACTGGTGGTCGCCGCACATGGTATAGCTGCCGTCGGCTTCCACCCGGACGACCCGATGGAGCACGAAGCTGCCGTTTCTGCGCCGGTACAGGGGCAAGTCATATTTCGCCAGCGCCTCAGGCGCCCGCGATAAAACGACGCTGTCGCGGCCGCCGCGCAGCGTCGGAATCATACTGGTGCCGGTGACGGTGAGCTTGAAGCTGCCGCCGGAGGACAGCGTATCCAGGATCAGCGGATAGAGCTCCGCAAGCCAGACGCTCTTTTTCTCGGGCGTCGGCTGCTGCCCGGGCTTATTCATCCAGGCAGCCGGCTTGGCGCAGAGAATCCAGGAAGTTTTCCACAGAGCGCCGGGCATGGGCCTCGTCCACCTCGTATTCGGCAAGCACGGCCTCGACAAGCGCGTCCCGGTCGCAGTCCTGTTCCAGCTGATGCCAGAGGAAGGCGGCGGTGTCGTTGAGGGTGATCATGCCGTTGAAGTCGACGGTGCGCGCGCCGACCGGCACGGCCACGTAGCTTCCGGCGATCTGCCGCAGAATAAAACCACTTTTGATCTTCATATCGTTAAGCCTTCGGATGGAATTTGTTGTAGACGGACTTGAGGTTCTGCTTGACCAGCTGGGCATAGATCTGCGTGGAGGAGATGTCGCTGTGCCCCAGCATTTCCTGAATGGACTTGAGGTCTGCGCCGTTTTCCAGCAGATGGGCGGCAAAGCTGTGCCGCAGGGTGTGCGGCGTGATGTCCTTCTCGATGCCGGCGGTCTGCTGGTAGTGCTTGATGATCTTCCAGAAGCCCTGGCGGGACATGCGCTCGCCGTAGAGGTTGACGAACAGCGCCGTTTCGTTGGGATCGGCGATCATGTTCGGACGCACCTCGTTGATGTAGGCCTCCAGCGCGCGCACGGCGGCCGGATACAGCGGAATGACGCGCTGCTTGGCGCCGCTGCTGCAGCGGATGAATTCGACCGACAGATTCACATCGTCCACATTGAGCGCGATCAGCTCGCTCACGCGGATGCCGGTGGCATACAGCAGCTCCAGCATGGCCTTGTCGCGGTAGCCCTTGAGATCCGTCTGCTTGGGCTGGTCGAGCAGCAGCTCGACCTCCTTGCCGGTGAGGATCTGCGGCAGCTTCTTCTCGGCCTTCACCACATGGATGCTGAGGACCGGATTCTGCTTGATGTAGCCTTCGGACTGAAGGAAGCCATAGAAGCCCTTGATGGAGGCCAGGCTGCGCGTGACCGTGGCCGGCGACTTGCCGCTGTTGGTCATCGTGGCAAAATAGACGGTGATGCGATCCTTGTCCATCTCCAGCAGATCGCCGTCGTAGTTGTGCGCGACGTACTGCTGGAACTGCCGGATGTCCCGCAGATAGGACGCCACAGTGTTCGCCGACGCACGCTTGATATTCAATAAATGATCTTCATAGAGCGCAATCAAGTCAGCCATGAACGTCCTACACTTCTTTCGATCAATATCTTGTGGTTGGTCCGAATGGAGACCACAATTTCAACTTGTGGATTATTTCTACTCAACCTACAAGCGCTATGCGTACATACTATACTCGAAAAATGTAGAGATTGCAAGACATTTTCCTCATTTTTCAAAAATTTGTTAATTATGAACATATATTATGTAAACAACATTATGTTAACCTAATAACCACTTTCTACATTTGGTATAAATATGCCGCATGCCATACCAGATTTTGTGTTTTGCGCGAAGAATGTCCCAAAATCGCTGCTTGGCATAACGCACAAAAAAAGAGACGCAAAAAAGCGTCTCTTCCTTCTGGCTGTATTCAATATGCCGCGCTGCGGCCGCGGGCGGCTGCCAGGATCACCGAGAGCAGGACGGCGCCTGCAGCAATGCCGGCGGTCGGCAGCAGGCGCTGGAACTCCCCTCTTTGCAGCACGCCGTTGAGAATGCAGAGCATCAGAAAATACACCCCGCCGGTCAGGGCCGTCAGCGGCAGCAGCCATGCCTTGCAGGTGAAGGCTGTCATCAGACAGCAAAGGAGCGCCGAGAGCCCGATGATCCCATAGGCAAGCACCGGCGTCCAGTCCAGCGGCAGCTTGCCGCGCTCCATCAGCTTGGCCGCGGCCATACATAAAAGCAGCGTCCATACAACCCCGATCAGCCCGAAGCCCATCGCGCGGACCCAGGCATTCATCTGTTTCATCTTCATCCCTCCCCTGCAAGCATATGCGGAAGAAGCGAAACTATCTCTGAAATCTGCCGGCAGAACGAAACCGGCGGGAGCATCCCGCCGGTTTCTCAGACTGTCAAAGAACCGCTGTTTTCAGATGGAGAAAACAGCGGTTCTTTTGTCGAATATTGAGAAATTAAGACATTTCATCAAGAAAAGCCGGATTT